>CACDQN010000003.1 GCA_902555055.1 uncultured Candidatus Actinomarina sp. | reverse complement strand
AAAAAATTTCTTCAAAATTTTCATATCTATAGACGCTTTCATTTTCAATATTTGATTTGTTACTTGTTAATACAAGTTTTGTACCTTTTTTTAATCCTTCTAAAATTAAATTATCTAATCTTTCGGCATCATTTAGTTCAATACATAATATTGAATCATTTTCAATATCTAGAGTTGAGTTGACTACATTCGAATAATCTATATTTAAATTAACATAATGATCAAAAGTTAAATTATTGTTCATTATTCACCCGGAACTAAGTTGCTGACAATATTTTTAAATAGTGGTGCCGCAGTAGAGCCGCCTGTTACATATTCTGATCTTGGGTTAACCGAGGCACCCCATAAAATAACAGAGCCTACTACAGGTCCTTTAGATGTTTCAATAAAGCCTGTAAAAGATGTATTGTATCTAAAATCTGAATATCCTACGCCTTCGATGTGGGTTTTACTAGTCCCTGTCTTGCCCCCAATAATATAATTTTCAAGTCGTAGTGACCTACCAGTTCCATTTTCACCATCTACAACGTTGATTAATAATTTTTTTAACCTATTTGCTGATTCATAACTTATGATTTGTTCGTTGTCTAGACTAATGCTTTCTTTTTTTACCATTGATAGATTTACATCTCTTCCACCGTTAGCAATGATACTGTATGCTCTTATCATCTGAAGTTGTGTTACGTTTATAGAGTAGCCTATAGATAGGGAGCTAAGACATGTTGCACAAGTATTATAATCTCTAAACCCCCCTGGGAGCTCACCAGTTAGCTCTACCCCTGTAGGCTCCCCAAATCCAAACTTCATCAAGTATTCTTCTAAATAATCAATATTTAGATTTTGAGTAGCAAGAATAGTTCCAACGTTTGATGATCTTTCAATAATTTCCATAACACTTAACTCATATGGTTCATGATTTAAAAAGTCTCTATAACAAGCTTTAAATCCTTCATAGTTTTTAGCACACGATCCTTCAATAACTTCAATAAAATCATTTACAACAAATTTTGTACTTTCATCAATTAAGCCATACTCAATTCCTGCACCTATAGAGAAGATTTTTAAAGATGAACCAGGTTCATATATTGCTCGTAAGCTAATTAAATCTATATCATAACTTTGTTTATTTTGACTCTGCTTCTCTGCAGCAATTAATATTTCACCACTATTTGCATTAGAGAATACTATTGAACAATTTAAGGCTTCTGTTCTTATTAAAGCATCTTCACATAAGCCTTCACTTAGATACTGTAAATCAGAGTCGATTGTTAATATAAGATCTTGACCATGAATTGGTTGAATAGTCTTAACTTCAGCTTGTGGAATCATTCTTCCATTTGGAGATGCTTCATACTTTATTTCTCCATCTGTGCCTTCTAAATTTGAATTAAAATAATACTCAATCCCTTCTATACCATTTTCGTCTGGATCAACTTTTCCAATTATCTTTTTTAATGATTCTGAGTGGACATGTCTCATATATGATGGTTCTAAAACAATGCCGTCAAGATTCCAGCTTTTTATTTCTTCACCTGCATTAAATTCGATATTTCTTTTTAGATAAAAGAACCTGTCAGATGAAACAATCTTTTCTAAAATTTTTTCTTGGTCAAGATTTAAAATCACACCAATAGCTGCTGATACTTCTCCAACATTACTTATTTGTTTTGGAAATACGCCAATATTGAATGATCTGGAACTTGATGCAACAACATTTAAATTTGTGTCATAGATATTACCTCTGGATGCTTTAAGTTTATTAGATTTAATTCTGTACGATAGGGCTTGGTCTTTAAAGTACTCAGAGTTTGTAAATTGTAAATCATGAACTGTGGATATAAATATATATGAAGAACTCAAAACTAGTGCAGATATTAAAGTAAAAAGTAATAAGCTTTTTATTTTGAATAAATTCATCTTCCACCAAAACCTAAAACTACAATTGGTTTATCCTCGTCCTCTAGCTTATATGGTTTAACAAGATCTATATTCTTATTGTGAATGTCTAATCTTCTAAAATTCAAATTCTTTGAAAGAAAGTCCATATTGCTCGTTGAAAAACTTTTTATAAATACAAGGTGGGTATTGGATTTCTCAACTTCTAATTCAACTAATTCAATTTTTAAAGTAGAAAGTTCTTCCGAAAGGGTATTTATTTTTAAGTTAAAATATAAATTTGAGACCATAGATATTGCAAATATTCCAATAAACAAAAAAAAGGAAATTTCTAAACTTCATAGCTTAATCACATATCTAAGGGTTGCAGATGATGCCCTTGGATTTTTTGATATTTCTAAATCTGAAGGATAAATTTTCTTTTTTTTACCATACACATATAACTGTTCATTTTTACAAGTACATACAGGAATAGATACATCACAATAACAGGAGGTCGTTAATTCATTAAAAATTCTTTTAACTATTTTATCTTCAAGTGAGTGATAAGTTAAACATACAATTACACCGTTAGACTTAACAAAATTTTTTATTTGATTTAAAGACTCCTGTATTTCATTTAATTCATCATTTACATAAATTCGAAAGGATTGAAAACAGCGTTTTATAGTTTGAGAAATATATTTTGGATTTTGTTTACCTATGGAACTTTTAATGACATTAACTAGTTCCTGTGTAGATTCTATAGGGCGAGAACTAACAATGTCTTTTGCAATACGACGTGAATTTTTTTCTCCAGAATTTTGAAATAAAATATCTGCAATTTTATATTCTTCAAAACTATTTACAACATCATAAGCATTAGTATCATCATTCTGGTTCATTCTCATATCTAAAGGGCCATCATTAGAATATGAAAACCCTCTTAAATGATTATCTAACTGATGTGAGGAAACTCCGAAGTCATATAAAATTCCAGAAATACTATCAATATTATTATCTATAAAATAATTAGAAATTTGAGAAAATTTTAGATTAATAATATTGGAATAAGAATTATTTAATACTTCAATATCTCTATCAAATGCAAGGAGATCTAAGTCGGGAAAATTTTGTTCAATATTTCTAAAGTGAGAACCATATCCATATGTAGCATCTACAAAAATACCTGGTGGTGTACTTGAAATAACTGAATTTACTTCAGTTATCATCACCCCTTCATGCTCTAAGTACCCAACCCTGTTTTCATTCATACCCAGCTCTCTAGAACTGGCACCAATTGGAAAGTTGGGCGGAGTAAGGGTGTTCCAATTTAGTTGTCTAGAGAGCTGGCTATGAACCTATTCTTTCACCTCATTTATGTTTGCAAATGATTGATCAGCTTCTTTTTGGATTTTTTTCCAACTTCTTGTTGACCATACTTCAACTACAGGGCCAGAACCTGTTACAGTAACTTCCTCATTAAGATCAATTCCACTGTAATCTCTTAAGTTTTCTGGAATTGGTATTCTTCCTGCAGAATCAATTTTTACGTCAATAGCTCCACTGAATAGTGCTCTTCTTAATTGTCTAGAAGTTAAATCTGTAGAAGGTAGTGAAGCCATCTTTGATGCTTCTTCTTCCCATGTCTTTTTTGTGAGTATCTGAAGACAATTATCTTGCCCCTTGGTGACCACACAGCCCTGTTGAAGCCTTGCTCTAAATTTTGAAGGTATAACTACCCTACCTTTAGAGTCCATTGTATGTTGAAACTCACCAAGGAACACTTTATCCGCCTTTCGTGCCTTGAACCACTTTTATACATTATATGACACTATCTACCACAATGCAACACTTTTGAATAAAAATTTTTTAAGCTGACTTTAGATACTTATTCCATGAAGGATCTGGATTAGAACCGACGATAGTTTTTACCCAAAATGCACCCACTGGATGCTCTGGTGTTTTAATTAATTTAAGTCTTGTATTGAGCAAATCTTTATCAGCTTTTATCAAATTACATTTCTTGCAACAAGCTACTACATTACTCCAAACATGTTCTCCTCCTTTTGATTTTGGAATAATATGGTCAACAGATTCAGCTACACCTCCACAATATTGGCAGGTATGAAAATCTCTGATAAATATATTCTCTTTATTAAGGGCAACTCTTCTTGAGTACGGAGCATTAACAAAATAATTTAGAAGTGCAACATTAGGTAAATTTATTTTAGTTTTTTCAGATTTAAAGACTATTTTTGAATCTTCAAGTGAATGAATTTTTTTATTTAATATAAGTGAAACTGCTCTCCGGTATGAAACAACAGAAAGTGGTTGAAAAGTTGAATTTAATATTAATGTGCGGTGACTAAGAAATTTTTCCATAATGGTAAATTATTTTAGCTTGTAAATTATGCTTGAAGTTCTTGACTAAGTACATCTTCTTCTACTTTAGTCAGTAAATTTAAAAATCTTTCTTTATCTAACTCAAATTTAGATACATCTTCTTTGACATCTTGGGTGATACTATCTATCGTTTCAAAAAATGTTAATTGACCATTTTTTAGAGCATCAAAGACCTCGTCATCTTCAACAGAGTATATTGTACTTCCATCTGAGACAAGGCGGACTTCAGACAAGTGATGGGTTAAGTTTGCATTTTTGGACAAATATTTCCATGCCCTACGGACTCTCTGAATACTCATTCCATTATCTAGGAGAGTCTTAATAACTCTTAGAGCCACAATGTCCCTGAATGAATACATTTTAGGAACACCTGGTTTACCATTTGAAGATTGAATAGAAGGATTTACCAGGTTTACCTTGTCCCAGTAGCGTAATTGATGAGAAGTGCACCCAGACAAATAGCATGCCTGCTTAGATGTAAATGCATCCTTTTTCAAAACCTTACTCCTAAAAAAAATTTGATGTATATTTAATTTAATTAAATTTTTTAACTTTGTCTAGAGGTATCTTTGTTTCTTAGAACAGTGTAAACCTGTTTAAAATTCCACTCATTAATATTTTCTGCATTTAATAGAGCCCTAGTATTAGAAACAAAGATGTAGGCTGCTAAAGCCATGACGACAAAGCCAACAAGAGCAATAGTCGGTTGAACTATATAAGTACTGAACATAGTTAGAAGCCCAATGCAGAAAACAAAAAAAGAAACGACAGCTCTTGTTCTGGTATATTTTGAAAGTGTAGACTCCTTAACAGTATTTGCTAAATCTGGATCATCTTTCAAAAGTTCTTGTTCAATCTGATTCAATATTTCTTGTTCTTTTTTGTTTAATGCCATATAAAGATTTTAATCATTTTCCACACTACTCTAAATTTATGAACAATTTATTTTTAAGACACGGAGAGGTAGAAAATAATAAAAATATACAGTATGGAAGTTTGCCAGGTTATTTTCTCAGTGAAAATGGATTTACACAAGCTAAAGAAATTGGGGAAAAGATAAATGAGAATTTCAAAGTCAAAAAAATAATATCATCCCCTATCTTAAGAGCAAGACAGACTGCTTTAGCAGTTAATGAACATCTAGGAATAAACATAACTTACTCGGAAGAACTTACAGAATGGCCTGGAATATCTACATGGCACGGATTAACAATTAATGAAATTAAATTAACTAATGAGTACAAATCTTATAGTGAAAAATCAATTGATTTAATAAAAGCAGATGAACCTCTTCAAGAAGTGTATGAGAGGGTAAATAAATTATTTAGCAATAACGAACATACACTCTTTATATCGCACCAGGATACGATAAGAGCATTTACTTACTTCCATTTACATGACAAAGATTTTTCTGAAAATAGACCGTCCCATTGTGAGGTACAAATAATAGAGGATAAAAATATATTAAGTATGACAGTGTAAAGATGTTAACTTACAAATATAATAAAATAATATAGAATTACTAAACTCAAACCAAATGACGAAACAAAACCTATAGTTCCTATTATTGGCTCTAGAGACTTTAAAAATTTTGTTTCTACGTTTTCCAAATAAAGATCTACAGTTTTTTTACTAAATATGAAAGAGAAAAAACCAGAGAAAAAAATTAAAACAAAAGTTAAAATTGTAATCCACGGACTTGGAAAATTCATAATAAGCTAAAGTTAATATAATTATGAGATTTAGCAACAAAACTAGATTTTTAATTTATATAACTGTTTTAATTTTTTCTACCTATATAGGTTACTTATTAGGCAATGCATTCTGTATTGCTGATTCTAAACCTAATTGCCTTATAGATATTTTAATTTATATTTCTATAGTTTGCTTATCTGCATTAATTGGGACTTATGTTTTAGTTAATCTGTCAGAAAAGTCAATTACTGAATGGAATCAGGATTTTGAGGAAGAGTAAACAGCTTCTTTTATAGTTTCTAGATCCTCATTTAGAACATCCTTATGAAAAAACCAACCTCACCGTGTTTTTATTAATAAGACCAGATAAAACTTGCTGATTTTGGAGTCTTTCTATAAATTGATTAGCAATCTCATTATTTTCAAACTCAAGAAAAACCATGTTCGTATTTTGATACTTTAAACTAAATTCATTTTTTTCATCACCAATTTCAACAAGGGCCTTATAAATATTTTCAGCTTTTGCATGGTCTTCTAACAATCGTTGTCTCTTGTCTAACGCTTTGTTAGCCATCGATGCAATAACTCCGACCTGTCTTGTACCTCCACCAAGTATTTTTCTAAATTCTCTTGCCTCTTTAATAAATTCTTTAGTACCTAATAACATAGAACCTATAGGGGCACCAAGGGCTTTAGAAAAACAAAATGTTAAACTATCACAAATCGATCCATAATTAAGAGAAGAATCTTCTTGTAGAATTGCATGCCAAACTCTTGCACCGTCAATATGTAAATTTACATTTAATTGTTGTGTAAGTTGGTAAATTTTTTTTATATGATTATAAGGAACAATAGATCCACCAGAAGCTAAATGTGTATTTTCAACGGCTATTGTTTTTATGTTAGGTTTATGGACTTTTGATTTTTCAAATGTTGTAGCAATCTCATCTAGGTCAATAATTCCATTTTTATGTTCTACTTCTCTAAACTGCACACGCGAAAGGAAAGAAGCGGCACCGTGTTCGTAATTTTTAATATGAGAATCAGATGTTGTGATGACTTCACTGCCTGGAGTATTATGAATTAATAAAGATATCTGATTACCCATAAGACCAGAAGAAACAAATAATGCATCTTCAAAACCAAGTAGTTTAGAACACTTTTCTTGAAGTTCATTTACAGTTGGATCTTCTCCGTATTCATCATCACCTAGTTCTGCATTTAAAGCTTCTTGTAAAATGTCTTTATCGGGTTTCGTTACAGTATCAGATCTTAAATCAATCATTTCTATCTAAGTCTAACTGAACTAGATTGAAAACAAATAAGCCGAAAAAAACAGTTTGGAAATAACCCGTTAATGTACCAACTGATAAGTTAGATGCAACTATCCAGAAAAAAGATGGATATGCAATACTCAAAAGCATACTTTTAGTATTGGTTAGGTATGAGTCTTTTATAAGAAGAAGCAAGGGAGTAAAAAAAATAAAGTGATAAGGTTTTAGGTAAGGGTTCAGCAAAATTAAAGAACAAATTAAAATTACAGCAACTATTTCATTCGATAGTGATTTGTTTCTCATAAATAGAAATAGGAATATAAAAGACACTAATAAATAGACCAACAAAGTGATTAGGGAGGGAGATAAATTCAATCCTTTAACTAAGCCTATATAAATTGAAGGTGTGTTATGTCCAGGAGGTTCTTTAAATATACTATAACCCTCACCAGAAGGTAATAAACTAGTAAGGTAAACTAATAAATTATTAAAATTCAGAAGAATAAGAAAAAAAGAAGAAATAAAAATTAATTGAAATTTCTTTAACGACTTATCACGATCAAAAAATAAGAATACTGGGACAAGTAGTAAATACCAAAGTCTTTGAAAGCCGAACAATATGAGAAATAAATAGCTGATTGGATTATTTTTTTTTGTAATTAACTACGAACAGAGTCAGAAAAATTAATTCAAGAAATACAAAATTGCCAGTTTTCAGTGACCATCTTAATCCCAAAAATGATCCGAGAAAATAAATGGAGTAGAGGAAGACATTTTTACCTTGTTTTTTTGATAATATTGCCAGGAAGATTCCAAAACCTACTGAATAAAAATAATAATTTTCTTCATAATTGAATGTACATAGGTAGTTAAGAATATTTTCAAATATTGGTGGATAATTAAAAGTATATTTAAAGCTTGTATTGTAAATTGAAATACCTGAATTTTTTGAAAATGTAGTTAGCTCACAATAAATTGCTGCATCTCCGCCGTATGGAAGATATCTCAAAACATTAAAAGTGGCTATAGAGCTTAAAATAAAGCAAAACAAATACAATATTCGTAAATTAATTTTTTCATTTAGTCTATATAAGACAATTGCTATGAGTGAGATTAAACCAAGGTATATAAGTCCAACTTGGTTTAAATTATAATAAAACCCATTACCCAGAGCAGTATTAAAAAATAAGTTAGATACAAATTCCCTAATCACTATTATTTGTCTTTATAAAATTTTTCATCGCTTGCCTAATACGTTGCTTGTTTTCTACTAATGCAAGCCTAATAAAGCCTTCGCCAAATTTCCCAAAACCAAGACCTGGAGAAACTGCAACATTAGATTTTGAAAGTAAATCAATAGAGAATTTCATTGAATCATTGTTGTATTTTTTTGGTAACTTTGCCCAAACAAACATTGTTGCGGTACTTTCTTGTACCTCAAAGCCATATTTAGTTAGATACTCAGTGGCTAATAATCTTCGTTCAGAATAGATAGAAGATACTTCTTTCGGATAATCATCTAAATCGTTTATTGCAACTGTTGAAGCAATTTGTATTGGTTGAAATGTACCATAGTCAATATAAGACTTTAGCTTAGTCAATGAAGTAATTGCGTTTTCATTACCAATTGCAAACCCCACTCTCCATCCAGCCATTGAATAACCTTTTGTTAATGAATATAGTTCTACACAGTGTTCTAATTCGGGATCGGATTTTAATAAAGAAGGTGGTTTTACTTCATTGAAATATATATCTGAGTAGGCAAAGTCATTTATTAATAAAAAATTATATATTTTTGCAAGTTCTACCAGTTCATCATAAAATTCCTGATTAACAGTTAATGTAGTTGGGTTATGAGGAAATGAAATTAAAACTACTTTGACCTTTTCATTTTTAAGGCTTTTTTTAAGATTATTCATAAAGCCATCTATTGAAAGACATTCAATTTTTAAAACGTTTGCACCTGCTATTAATGGAGCATAGTGGTGAATTGGATAGCTGGGATCTTGAACAATTACATTATCACCCTTATTAATTACGGACATCAGTAAATGAGTTAAGCCCTCTTTACTACCAATAGTATTAACTATATTTCTACCCGGATCTAAATTAATTCCGTATTCTCGTTGGTATTTTTTTGAAATTGCATTTCTTAGACCATGAATCCCTTTTGAAACGGAGTATTTATGGTTTTTTTTGATTTGAGCAGATTCTATAAGCTTCTGAACAACTAGTTCATGAGAAGGAATATCTGGATTACCATAGCCGAGATCTATTATGTCCTCCCCTGTCTGACGTAAATTTAATTTTTGCTCATTTATTTTATTAAATAAGTAATCAGGAAAATTTTCAATTAACTTGTTGGAATATTTATTCATTTTTAAAAATTTTATCTATAGATTCTTGAAAAATCTTTAAATTAGAATCTTTTAATATATGTATTTTTTCATAATCAAATTCAAGTTGATTCTCATATGCGATACATCGTGAAAGACTTCCAACTGGATTCAATAAATGTTTATAAACATTCTGTTTTTTAATAAAATTTGAATCTGACCCCATCCATTGGTTAATACCAAGGTTATATTTTTTTACTAAATCTAATTTTTCTTTTGAATTACCTCCAAGAAATAGTTGCGATTCATTATTTATAAAATTTTTATTTTCTAAAATATAACAAATAATATCTTCAATATTATTTTCATATAAAAAATCGCGATTTTCGTATTTATTATCTCCAGTGCCTAAACCTAAACTTATACTTTTTAACTCAAGCAATGGCTCGAGTATATCTTTTAACAATTTACCTAAATATCTTGTATTAACATTTAATACACAGACGCCAATTTTTATTTTATTGTTTACTTTTTCATATAAATTAAATACTTCTTCAGTAAGTATATAAGTAGGCTTTGTTGCATTAATTGGATTTTTAAGATGATCAAAAAGATACAAGACATCAATTTTAAATTGGAGTATATAGTTTAGTTTTTTATGAAAATCATTTTCAAAAAATTGGGGTGGAAGTAATAGAGAATTTTTTTTATTCATCAAATGATATTGCTGCTGCACCAATTATTCCAGAATCCTCTCCTTGAGAAGCAATAAAGATTTCAGGAAAATTTCTAGATGGAAATTGGTATCTATTCTTAATATCGTCTTGTATAAGGGTAATTAAATCAAAAGGTTCAGATGACATAGTTCCACCAAGAACAAAAGCTTCATTATCGAATATTTCGAATAAACTTAAAAGTCCATTTGAGATGTTTTGAATTATTTCATCTCTTGCAGTAGCTTCTAGGTCTGTCAAGCTAAGTGTGGTGTCAAACAAAACTGAACCAACATTTTTTTTAGTAAATTTTTCTGCAAGTTCTGAATCTTTATTTTTCTCAGTTAACTCAAAACATTTCTTTGTCCATACTGATGCAGCAACTGATGACTCAAAACTACCTTTTTTGCCACTATCGCCTTTAACTGATCTATCATTTGAGGTAAGCATATGTCCAATTTCCCCTGCATTTCCCCTTCCTCTTAATAATTTACCTTCAGAAATTATTCCCCCACCTACTCCAGTGCCAAAAGTTAACATTATTAAATTTGAATATTTGGTTTTATAATTTAATAAATATTCACAATAAGCCGCGACATTGCCGTCATTGTCTAAATAAAAGTCGTATTCAGAAAATTTTGATAACTTTGAAAAATCAATACCATATTGTAAATGTGGACCATACAAATATTTGTTATTTGCTATATTTACATATCCTGGCATTGCTATTGAAACTTTTGAAATATTTTCAATATTTTTTTGAATAATTTCAGAGATTGACTCTATAAACTGTTCTTCATCTTTTGGAGTTGGTATTTTATCTTTCAAAAGGACTTCATACCTATCATTTATAATCCCATATTTTATTGTTGTGCCCCCAACATCAAAAGATAAGCAATTCATTATATTATTGATGATAATTCTAAATATTGGTTAGTAGCTCTAAAGTAACCAATATTAATACATGTTGTATTATTTACTCTCCAAGTTGAAGCTTTAGGTTGATGTACATCACCAAAAAGAGAATATTTAGGATGATTAATTTTTATAAAATCTAGTAAGCTTTTCCATCCTTGCTCAATTTTATTAGTAATAACATCAGTCATTAATTCATTTACATATGGTGGTGCATGAGTACAAATAATTTCAGCTTGATTAAGGTTGCTTAATTTTTTTGAAAATTCACTTTCACTAATTTCACCCCTTGCGTTTATAGGAGTTGGTACACCACCACCAGCAAAACCAAATTTAATACCTTCTTGTTCTATTAAAAGTCCGTCAACATTATTAATAGAAGAGGCTGTGTAGCTATTCATAATATCAACATCATCAACATTCCCAGGAATAAACCAAACTTCATAAGATTTTAAAATTTTAAAAACTTCGTGATACTGGTTTTCAATGGCTTCTTTCATTTTTTTCATTATAATTTCTGGATCAATGGAGTATAAATTTTTCCATAGATCTTTTCTCTCTTCAAACTTATGCTGCTTTCTTAAATCTATAAGCTTGTGAACATTGTCTGATCCAAAAACTTCTTTTGCTATCCCCTCTCCATTTCTATAATCAATCCAATTTATTAGGTCCCCCAATATAACCACAGGCCCTTTGTCTTTTGGTAAAGTACTCAAATAATCTAACTGATAGTGGACGTCAGAAATAAATATCATCTATTAAATTGTAACCGCACCAGTGTCAGATCCACTTACAAGCTTGGAGTACTTATGAAGAACCCCGGATTTGTATCTTGGAGAAGGAAGTTGAAGATTTTCTAATCTTTTTACAATTTCATCTTTTTCAACTTCTAGATTTAGTGTTCTTTTTTCAATATCAAGTGTTATAGTATCTCCATTTTCACAAACTGATATTGGACCATTATCAAACCCTTCTGGAGCAACGTGTCCAATACATAGTCCTGTGGTGCCTCCAGAAAATCTTCCATCAGTAATCAAAAGAACATCTTTGCCTAAACCAGCCCCTTTTATTGCTGCTGTAATTTGTAGCATCTCTCTCATGCCAGGTCCGCCTTTAGGTCCTTCATTGCGAATTACAACAACTTCTCCTTTTGATATTTTGTTGTTAAACAAAGCTTCCAAAGCTTCTTGCTCACTATTAAAGACATTAGCTGGTCCAGAAAAATTGTTTATTTCGATTCCTGCAGTTTTTACAACAGAGCCTTTTGGAGAGAGGCTTCCTTTTAATACTGCAATACCGCCTTCACTTGAAATTGGATTGTCAGGAAAACTTATAACATTTTGGTTTTTAGGTATTTGAATATTTTCTAAATTTTCTCCTACTGTTTTCCCTGTCACAGTTAAACAATTAGGATCTATTAATTCATTTTCTAATAAAATCTTTGAGACAACAGGAACTCCTCCAATTTCATTTAAATTTACCATATGGTATTTTCCAAATGGCTTCATGTCAGCAAGGTGGGGAACTTTTCTACTGAGCTCATCAAATTTGTCAATCGTTAAACTTACTCCAGTTTCATAAGCTATTGCTAAAAGATGTAGGACTGCATTTGTACTTCCACCCAATGCTAAAACTGTCACAATAGCATTACTAAATGCTTCCTCTGTCATTATGTCACTTGGCTTTATGTCATTTTTTAAAAGATAATTTAATTGTTCACCTGACTTTACTGCAGCTTCTCTTAATTTAGAATCTTCAGCAGGAATTGCTGCAGTACCGGGTAAACTCATACCAATTGCTTCTCCAACTGAAGCCATTGTATTTGCAGTAAACATGCCTGCACAAGAGCCAACACCAGGACACGCAGCACACTCTATGTTGTATAAATCTTCTTTGGTAATAATTCCTTTTTCATAAGCACCAATACCTTCAAAGACATCAACAATTGAAATATCTTTACCTTGGTACTCCCCAGGTAAACTACTCCCACCATATAGAAATATAGCTGGTCTATTAATTCTTCCAGCAGCCATTAGCATACCAGGTAAAGATTTATCACATCCGGCAATAGTCACCATTCCATCAAACCGTTCTGCATGCATAACTAGTTCCACTGAATCAGCTATGACCTCTCTAGAAACTAACGAAGCTCTCATACCTTCATGGCCCATAGAAATACCATCTGATACAGCTATAGTTGAAAAAATTAATGCGGCTGAGTCAGGACCATTTACACCTTTTTTTGCATATTCTGATAATTCTGGCCCAGTTAAATTGCACGGAGTAACTTCATTTCCAGCTGAAACTACACCTACTTGAAATTTGTTAAAGTCATCATCTTTCAAGCCTACAGCTCGTAACATTGCTCTTGCTGCAGATTTATTAATACCTTGCGTGACATCATCAGAAATTTTTTTCATAGAATAAGAATAGATTATTTAATCTAGGAAGTCATACTTTTTAATTTTTCATATTCAAGTTTTAAGTCATGGCTGTTTTCTTTATCCATTAATGAATTAATTTCATTAATTTTTCCTAGTTTCCAAAATCCCCATAAAATATAGTTCTTCAATTCATCGGGTAAGATTTTATAAATTTCAAGATAAAATTTATATGTTTTGTGATTTGGATTATTACTTAAAGCAATAATTGCATTCCTCTTTAGATAATTAGCGTTTCTTTTAGGTATATAAAACCAGTTATATTTTTCTAAGAGATCTTCATTTGTAGATATAATAATTTTTTCAAGATCAACATCATGAGAATTAATTTTACTAATTGTTATATTTTTGTTTTGTCCAGGGGGACATGATATTAGACACTCGTCACATCCATAAAATCTATTTCCTAATGCGGTTCTAATGTCATATGGAATAGTTTCTGGTGATTGAAGCCAATAAGATAAACATTTATTTGAATCTAATATATAATCTTCATCCAATGCCCCTGTGGGACAAGATATTTGACAAAGATTACATTCGCCGCATGAATAATTTTTAGACTCTGTTGGTTCAAAATGTTGGTCGGAGTACATAGTTCCGAGTAGTTGCCATGGTCCAATTCCTGGGCTCAACATCATTGTGCTTTTACCTTGCCACCCTAAACCTGAAATTTCAAAAAAAGTTCTATCATAATGATTTGGATTATCAATAAATGTATGGAATTTATAATTCAGCCTGGAAAAAAGATTTTCAAATTCACTAGTAATTTTCTTTAAAGGTTCATAATAATCTTGTTCAGCAAATGCAGCTATTTTACCAAAACCATTAGAAGATAAATTAGAGTTGTGTTTGTTCTGCTTGTAGTCATAAGTAAAGATAATTGCTGAATTTGCCCATTCAAATTTATCAGCCTTTCCAGAATAACTAGGATTTGAAAAGGTGAATTTCATATTGGCATGCTTATTTTGTTTTTTAATTTTTTCTATTTTGTCAGAAAAACTTAATCCTGATGGCAATGAAACAACCCCTAATCTCACCTCTTTAGGCAAAATTAATAAATTTTCAGTTAATAAATTATTAAGATTTATATGTTTCATTTTTCTAACCTTTTACTATAGTTATTTTAATGAAAAATTTAGCTGTATTCATTTCAGTATTAGTGCTATTACTTATTTAGCGCTCATTTTGCTGTGATGAGCGCCTCCCAAAACGGGGGGGTTTTTTTTTAATAAGAGGAAGAAACGTTATATTATGACAAAAGAATTGATTACAGGTGCAGAACTAATTGTAAGAAGTTTGGAACATTTAAATGTTTCTACGGTTTTTGGAGTTCCTGGTGGAGCTATTCTTCCAGCTTATGATCCTTTATATGACAGTCCAATAAGACATATATTAGCTAGACACGAACAAGGAGCTGGTCATATGGCTGAAGGTTATGCTCAAGCCACAGGAGAACTTGGTGTTGTAATTGCTACTTCTGGTCCTGGCGCTACAAACCTGATTACTCCCCTAGCAAATGCACTTATGGACTCTACTCCTTTATTGGCAATCACTGGCCAAGTAGCATCTACTGCTATTGGTAATGATGCCTTTCAGGAAGCGTACACTGTTGGATTGTCAATGGCAGCTACTAAGCATAATTATTTAATTACTGATGCATCTGAAATACCTCAAGTCCTCAAAGAAGCAAAATATATTGCAACATCTGGAAGACCTGGGCCTGTCTTAGTAGATGTACCAAAAGATATACTTAATCAAAAAACAATCTGGGTGGAGCCTAAGAGTTTAGATCTTCCGGGTTATAAACCAACCTTAGAGCCAAATCCAAAAATGATCCAACAAGCTGCTACTTTAATAAAGTCATCAAAAAAACCAATACTTTATGTAGGAGGTGGAATAATTCACTCTAAGTCTCATAAAGAACTCTACGACTTAGCAACTACATATAATATACCAGTAGTCACAACTTTAATGGGAAGGGGTGCATTTCCTGATGGACATGAACTCTGCTTAGAAATGCCAGGTATGCACGGAAATTATACTGCTACTACCTCAATTCAGAATTCAGATCTGTTAATTGCTATAGGTGTTAGGTTTGATGACCGTGTTACAGCAAATCCTGATTTTTTTGCACAAAATGCAAAAGTAATTCATGCAGATATTGACCCAGCGGAAATAGGAAAGGTTCGAGAAGCTCAGGTACCAATTGTAGGAGATGCCAAAAGTGTCTTGATTGGCTTGATAGAAGCATTAAAGGGCTCAGACTTGGATACTGCAAGTTGGATTAATGATTTGAAAGATATGAAACAAAATTTTCCACTCTCTTATGATCAAAAAGATGATGGGCCGTTAAAGGTTCCGTATGTTCTAGAACAGCTTCAAAATCTAACAGAAGAAGAGGCCGTGGTTGTATCGGGTGTAGGACAACATCAAATGTGGATTTCTCAACATTGGAATTTTACCGAACCTCATACCTGGTTAAATTCTGGAGGCCTTGGAACAATGGGATATTCATTACCAGCCGCAATCGGAGCTCAAACAGCATTTCCAGATAAATTAGTTTTGGCTTTAGATGGTGATGGATGTTTTCAAATGACATGCCAAGAGCTTATAACAGCTTCGACTGAAAATATTCCCATTAAAGTTGTAGTTTTCAATAATGGTAATCACGGAATGGTGCGTCAGTGGCAAAAAATATTTTATAACAGTAAATTTTCGGCATCTGAACTAACACATCATACTCCCGACTATGTAAAACTTGCAGAATCTATGGGTGCTGTTGGTTTAAGAATGACAAAAAAAGACGATGTTAAAAAAATATTTACTGAAATGTTAAATACAAATGACAAACCTGTATTAATTGATTGTGTAGTTGATCCAGATGATATGGTCTTCCCAATGGTTCCGGCTGGTGGAAGTAATGATCAGATTATTATGAATAAAGAGGATTTGAAACAACTATGAGTGAAAGAATATTATCTGTTTTAGTAGAAGATAAACCTGGTGTTCTTGCAAGAGTATCTTCAACAATCTCAAGAAGAGGTTTTAATATTAACTCATTATCAGTAGGTCCAACCCATATTGAAGGTAGATCTAAAATGACAATAGTTACTGAACTAGACGCAGTTGAGCAAGTTAAAAAACAACTTAATAAATTAGTTAATGTCATAAAAATAGTTGAGTTAGATCCAGAAATGACAATTGAAACTGAGGTACTTTTACTTAAAGTATCAATAAATAAAGACACCCAAACTTCTGTAATTGAAAAAGCAAATTTATCTAGTGCAAAATCTGTTGACGTGGGTCAAGATTATGCAATTTTTGAAATGACAGGATCATCCAAGGAGTTAAATAAATTTGAAAAATTAATGAAACCATTTGGAATAATAGAAATGGTAAGAGGCGGAAGAATAGCAATACAATCAAATTTATAAGGAGAAAAAATGGAAACAAAAATAATTTATGATTCGTCAATTAATCAAGACTTAATAAAAAATTTAAAAGTTGCAGTTATTGGATTTGGGAGTCAAGGTCATGCCCATGCATTAAACCTTCATGAATCAGGAGTAAATGTAACTGTTGGACTTAGAGAAGATTCATCCTCTTTTCAAAGAGCAGAAGAAATGGGCCTTAGTGTTGCAAATCTTGAAAATGCTACCAAAGATTCTGATGTTGTAATGTTACTTCTCCCCGATCAAGTTATGGCAGATGTTTACAACTCCGAGGTTGCTGAATATATGAAAGAAGGTTCTACCTTATTGTTCGCACATGGCTTTAACATTCACTTTAATGAAATTAAGCCTAGAGAAGATTTATCTGTTGCAATGGTGGCTCCAAAAGGGCCTGGTCATTTACTAAGAAGAACTTACTCTGAAGGTAGTGGTATGCCGTGTCTAGTTGCTGTAGATAGGGATACTTCTGGAAACACTCAAGAGATTGCACTTTCATATGCTTCTGCTATTGGAGGTGGAAGAGCTGGGATTTTAAATACTACTTTTAAAGAAGAGACTGAAACAGATTTATTTGGTGAACAGGTTGTTTTATGTGGAGGCTTAACTGAACTTATAAAGAATGGATTTGAAACTTTAGTTGAAGCTGGATATCAACCTGAAAGTGCATATTTTGAAACATTGCATGAGGTGAAACTTATAGTAGACCTAATGTACGAAGGTGGGTTCGAATGGATGAGACATTCAATTTCTGATACAGCTGAATATGGTGATTTTTCTAGAGGTTCTCGAATTATAAATAGTGATACAAAAAAAGAAATGAAAAAAGTATTAGATGAAATTCAATCTGGGGCATTTGCAAAAGAATGGATGTCACAAGCAAGAGAAGGGGCCCCTTTTCTTAAAGAAAAAAGAGAAGAAGCTTCAAAGCACCAAATAGAAGAAATTGGAAAAAGCTTAAGAGATATGATGCCCTTTCTTGATGCAAAGGATGTAACTAAAAATAAATGAATAATGATAAATTAGTAATTTTTGATACGACTCTTAGAGATGGTGAGCAAAGTCCTGGAATTGCTTTAACACCATCAGAGAAACTCTTGATTGCTCAACAGTTAGAAAAATTAAAAGTTGATGTTATTGAAGCCGGTTTTGCTGCGTCATCTCCTGGCGATTGGGAAGGTGTAAATCTAATTGCACAAAATATTAAAAATTCAACAATAGCTTCTCTTGCGAGATGTCATCCAGATGATATTGAGCAAGCTTGGGAAGCAATTAAAGTTGCAAATGATTCGAGAATTCATGTATTTACATCGACTTCTGAAATACATATGGAGCATATGCTAAGAAAAAGTAAGGACGAGATTCTAAAGGACACAAAAGAATCTGTTAAATATGCCAAAAAACTTTGTGAAGATGTAGAATTCTCAGCTCAAGATGCCACAAGAACAGACAAGGATTTTTTAATTGAAGTACTTAAAACTGCAGTTGAGGAAGGTGCTACAACTATAAATGTTCCCGATACAGTTGGCTATGCTACTCCTCAGGACTACCTAGAACTTTTATCCCAAGTATATGAACAAGTAAAAGGTGGAAATGAAGATGTAATTATTTCTACTCATTGCCATAATGATTTAGGATTGGCGGTAGCTAATTCACTTACAGCTATAACAGCAGGAGCACGACAGATAGAAGGCGCAATTAATGGAATTGGAGAAAGAGCTGGAAATACCTCGACAGAAGAAATAATTATGGCGGTGAAAACTAGGCAAGATCAATTTGGTGTTGATATCAAAGCAGAGACTACTGAAATATTTGAAACATCACGTCTTGTATCTAAATTGACTGGGTATCCAGTTCAGTTCAATAAGGCAGTAGTTGGAAAAAATGCATTTAGTCATGAATCAGGTATACATCAACATGGATATCTAAGAAATACTTCAACATACGAAATTATGTCCCCCGACTCTGTTGGACAAGAAGCAAAAATTATCCTTGGTAAGCATTCTGGAAGAGCCGGATTTAAAGATGCATTAAATAACTTAAACATAACACTTGATAGTGACTCTTTTGACAATGCATTCAATACTTTTAAGAAAATAGCTGATAGAAAAGGTGAAATAGTTGAAAATGAATTAAGAGCAATAGTTGGTCAGGTTGAAACAAACCAAAGTAATACAAAACTTTTGTCTGTATCGGTCAACAGTAAAGATGAATATGCATCTGCTAAAGTGACCCTTAAGGTTGGAGATAAAGAAATTACTGAAGAAGCTACAGGAGATGGAATGATTCATGCTGCTTTTACAGCTGTGAAAAAAATACTTAAATCCGATGCAACACTTATTGACTATAGAGTTGAAAGCATAACTAAAGGATCCGATGCAACAGCTGAAATTGTAACGATTATAAATGATGGTCACCTTATGAAACAGGGGCGTTCTGTGTCTACTGATGTGGTACAGGGATCGGTAGAGTCATTTTTGAATGCGTTGAATAAATGAGTAAAAAATTGAATATAGCATTATTAGCTGGTGATGGTACGGGGCCAGAAGTAGTGAGAGAAGCAGTAAAAGTCTTAGTGGAATCTCAAAAAAATTACGGAGTAGAGTTTAATTTTTCAGAAAATGACCTAGGTGGAAATCGATACATTGAAACTAAAACACTTGTTACAGAAAAGGATATACAACAGTTTAAAAACGCAGATGCAGTTTTACTTGGTGCAATAGGACATCCTGATGTAAAGCCTGGGATACTTGAGCAAGGTATCTTATTAAAATTAAGAAAAGAGTTTGATCAATATATAAATTTAAGACCAGTTATATTATATCCAGGTGTAGAAACACCTTTAGCCAATAAAAACCCCGAAGATATTAATTTCATTGTAGTTAGAGAGAATACTGAAGGACTCTATGCCGGTGCAGGTGGGTACATTCATTATGGCACTAAAAATGAAGTGGCTACACAAGAGTCTATTAATACACACTTTGCTATTCATAGATGTATCAAATATGCATTTGAATATGCAAAAAATAACAACAGAAAAAAAGTGACACTGTGTGCTAAAACTAACGTTCTAACTTACGCACATGATCTCTGGGAAAGAATATTTTATCAAGTTGCTGAAGAATATCCAGATATAGAGACTGATTATGGACATGTAGATGCAATTTGCATGTGGATGGTAAAGAATCCAGAATGGTTTGATGTAATTGTTACAGATAATATGTTTGGAGACATAATTACTGACCTTGGAGCGATGATTCAAGGTGGCATGGGAATAGCAGCTGGAGGTAATATCAACCCAGAGGGTACATCTATGTTTGAACCCATTGGAGGGTCTGCGCCAAAATATACTGACAAAAATGTAATCAATCCACTTGCCTGCATTGGTGCTGCTGCAATGATGGTGAAAGAATTAGGTGAAGAAAAATATTCAAAAGATATTGAAAATGCAATCATAGAGACAGCAATTAGTTTAAAATCACTTTCTGCTGGAAAAATGGGTATGTCAACAAGTGAAGTGGGCGATATGGTTTTAAATTCTTTACTAAGTCAAAATGAATAATGCTTTATCACACTTAGAAGAACTCTTATCAAAACGGAAAATAGTTAGAAGTTATAAAAAAGTTAATTTCGATACTGAATCTCTAAAAAATATAGCAAGTTATTCAATAAAAATACCAACCGCAGGATTTTCAAGAGGTATTGAAATTATCCAAGTTTTTAATACAGAAACTATAGATAAAATCTCTAATTTATTTCATGAGAGAAAATATATTGAAGAAGGTAAAGATCCTTGGATTTCTCATTCCGTAGCTTTATTTTTTATACTTCTAAATGAAGATGCTTATCATCAACGATATTCTAAGAGTGATAAAGCAAAAGCTGTAAATTCAAAGGATTGGGATGTACCTTACTGGTTTGTAGATGCAGGAGCTTCAATGATGAATTGTATGTTACTAATAGAAGAGAAGGGTCTTTCAAGTGGATTTATGGGACTTCATAATACTGATAGAAAAGAAGTTAATAAATTATTGAACATACCTGAAAATTATTTAGTAATAGGATTAATAACTGCTGGTGTACAAAATGAATCTATTATTACGAAATCTAAAGAAATAAAAAGGAAAAAACTTATACATAATGAAAAATTTAGTAAATAAAAATATAACATCTTATAAAAATCCGGAGTATAAATTTTTAATTTCTCTAAAGAAAAATAGAAATCGTAAGTCTGAAATGAAGTCAATCGCAGAAGGATACAGGGAGAATCTTCAACTTATTGAATCTAATTATGAAGTAGATTCGTTGTATATCTGTAATTCATTACTTATGGGAGATAATAATGAAGAACTTATTGAAAAATTCATTGCAAAAAATATTCGAACTGTAGAAGTTTCAGAAAAAATATTTAAAGAAATTTCCTACAGGGACAGACCTGATGGTATTTTGACTTTATTTAATACAAAATATAATCAAATATCAAATAATCTAAGTGGGCCAATTTTAATTCCTGACCAAATTGAAAAGCCTGGAAATTTAGGAACAATGATAAGAACATCTAAATCTTTTGGTATTAACAATATTATTTTGTCGGATGAAGTTACCGATATTTTTAATCCGAATGTTATAAGATCTTCAATTGGTCATATATTTAATACCAATATTTGGAGTAGCACTAACCAAGAATTAATAAATATTTTGAACAAAAAAGACTACCAAATATTACTACTTGACCCAGATGGAGAAGTGGATATTGAAGAATTTAAGCCAAATATTAATTTTGCTTTAGTCGTAGGAGCAGAACAGTATGGAATTTCAGATAATTGGTTTGAAAACAAACATACTTCCATAAGAATTAGGTCTACTAATAATGTAGATTCTTTAAATGCCTCTACAGCAGCAGCAATAGGAATGTGGGAATTAACTAAGTGATATTAGAAGAAGATACCCTTTGTGTGTTAGATATAGAAACTACAGGGTTTGAACCTGAGAATTCTGAAATTATTGAATTGTTTATTTTAAAAGTAAAAAATAATTTAGTAACTGATGAGTTTTATTCTTTGTTTAAACCAAAAGAAACAATTGGCAATTCTGAAATTCATGGCATTAAAGATTCTACTGTAGAAAATTCCCCATCATTTAAAGAAAAAGAGCAAGAAATTATTGATTTCTTGAAAAATTCAATACTGATTGGACATAATATTGACAACTTTGATTTAAAATTTTTAAATTACAACCTTGTGAATAAATTAGAAAATAGGACAATTGATACACTTTCACTAAGTAGAAGCAAACTTCAAGACAAGGTAAAAAACCACAAGTTAAAAACTATTTCAGAATATTTCGATATTACTCCCCCAACACACAGTGCCAGAGACGATGTAATGTCAACTTTCGAAATTTATAAAAAACTAATATTAATACAATAGAATTATGAGTTCTTTCTTTGAATCAAGCAATCTTAAACTTGGTTATGGTAATCAAATTGTGGTTGATGATTTGAAAATTTCTTTAAAATTGTCAAAAAATTATGAAATTATTGGGAAAAATGGTTCAGGGAAAACAACTCTTCTTATGTGTATTAGTAATAACTTTATTGGCAATACTTTTAATTCAGATATACAAAGAAGTAAAAATTCATTAATGGAAATCGGATCAATACCCTCCCTAATTCCAAAACTTTCTCTAATTGAGAATATAAATTATTTTTTGTTCAATGAAAAAAAACAAGAAAGTACGATAAATAAAATTCTTAATAAATATGAACTTAATCAATTTAGAGCAGACTTAATTGAAGACTTTTCAAGTGGAATGATTAAAAGAAGTGAAATAGCTATTGCAGATTTAAAAAATCCTGATGTACTTTGTATTGATGAACCCAAAGTTTATCTTGATGAGAATGGAATTCAACTGTTGTTGGAATTGCTTAAAAAAAGAGAATACGAAGGAAATTCTACAATTCTTTCAAGCCAAGAAAGCATAATCTCCTTAGCCAGCATTGAGAGAACTATTGATTTAAATGATTAAAAAATACATTGTAAAAAAAGAAACCAGTTTGGAATTTAGAAATAACACATCTTTATTTTTAATTACTCCTACCATGTCTGTCCTGATAATTGTTTTTCCAATTTTGTCAGAAAATAGATTTCGTGTGGACAATGACTTATTTTTGATAGTTGAGCTTTTATTTCTCATTCTATTTACAACACTTTTTTCAATAAGGAATCCTCTAGATGAGCAAAGATTAATAAAAGAGTTAAATTTTGGATCAATTCAAAAAAAAGATTATTTCTACAGCAAAACTGTTGCGGAATTAGGTATATTTTATCCACAAATTATTCTTTTACTAATTCTCTTTTCTGGATTCACAAATACATCATTAAATTCTTCTTTGATTTATATATGTTTATCTGTCTTATTCTTTTGTATAAATGCAATAATGATAAATCTTTTTTTTCAAGTATTTACAAGTTTTAATAATCGTTTTGTTCAATTTACAATAATTGTTCCAATTTATATAGGTTTTGCAATTTTAATCGCACCCCTATGGTTAGGTGTAAATCAAGAAATAAGTAATATTTACTTATTAATGTATTTAGGTATAACTTTGATTATTTATGCTTTTACTAATTTTTATTTAAGGAGTTCTAAATGATGCTTTATGGACCTTTAGCAGCTTGGCTTGCAGTTTCTTTCTTCGGACCTTATGACGTGACCCAAGGCATCTATTCAAAACTATTATATATTCACGTACCCACTGTTTGGGTTGCCTACTTAGGCTACACTCTTACTTTCATATATTCTGTATTTTACTTTTTTACTAAAAAACAAAAATATGACTCATTAGCAGTAGCAAATGCTAAATCTGGAGTCATTTTTACAATAGTTACTTTATTAGCAGGTTCTTTTTGGGGAAAACAGACATGGGGAACATGGTGGGTTTGGGGTGATGCAAGGCTCAACTTAACAGCTATTCTCTTGCTAGTTTATTTAGGATACATTGCTTCTCGACAATTTAATAAAGATTTAGCTAAAACAGCAAAGAATTCTTCCTTTATCGGCATTTTTGGTGTAATCCAGATTCCTATATTGCACTTTAGTGTAATTTGGTGGCGATCTGTCCACCAACAAGCAAGTATCTTAAGCCAAGAAACTGTTGCGTCAGGTGATGCTCCAATGTCTGTAGATATTCTTACTACTCTTCTAATTAGTGTTCTGTTGGTAACACTTGTTCACATATTCCTCTCAAAAATATTCCGAATATCTAATGATATATTGTGGGACAACTATTTAAATCCTAAATCAAGAGCTAAAATTTAAGTAGAGTGAAAAAAAATTTTATTATTGTCCTCTTGGGCATCGGGCTTATTATTTATGCAAGTACAATAATTGCATCAAGAAACACCATCTATTATTACACTACATCTGAAACTGAAAATATAGAAATAACAACTAATGAAAGAATTAAGCTAGGTGGATTTGTAGTTGAAGATTCTGTTTCTCAAGAAGATGGATTTACAGTTTTTACAATAACAGACGGCAATAAGGATATAGAGATTGTATTTGACGGGTTTATCCCCGAGTTATTTCAGGAAAATATGGGTGTAATTCTTGATGGTGTATTAGATAGTGATATATTTTTTGCAGATGATATGTTGGTAAAACATGATAATGAGTATGTTTCAAGTGATGGTGAAACATATGATGTTAAAAGTTATTCAAAATGATTTACAACACTGGAATTATTTTTAGCTGGATCAGTTTCAGTCTGTTAATATTTTTATTTTTTAACAAAAAAAATCTGTATACAGAAATACTTGTAAGGGTTAACCTATTTATTCAAGTTTTCTTATTTTGCCTACTCGAAGTAGGATTATTTTTAAACGATTTCTCTTTATCTTATGTTGCTAATTATTCTGCAGAATCTACTCCACCTTTATATAAATTTGCTTCGCTTTGGGGGTCGTTAGATGGATCTATATTACTGTGGAATCTTTGTTTAAGTTTATTTATGTATTTTTATTTAAAGTTGTATAAAGATCCTTCTTCAAATATTGATATTAAAATTTTTACTCTTATTATGATATTTTTTGTTGGATATACAGTTTTTAGTTCATCTCCCTTTGCCGGTTGTATAGAACTTGCAACTATCGGATGCAGTGCTTCAACTATCTTACCTTTTGCTGAATTGGTAACAAGCAATATAGGCCGAGGACCAAACCCTCTATTACAAAATCATCCTCTAATGGCTATTCATCCTCCAATGCTTTATATAGGCTATGTCGGTATGACAATGCCATTTGTTGCTGCTACAAGTAGACTTTATTCAAGAAAAGATAAGTCGAATTCATGGATTGAAGTTGCTGAAAAAACAACTTATATACCATGGCTGTTTTTGACTATTGGAATAACTCTTGGTGCAGCTTGGTCTTATGAGGTTCTGGGATGGGGAGGTTATTGGGCCTGGGATCCAGTTGAAAATGTATCATTTATCCCCTGGTTACTAGCTACAGCATTTCTTCATTCAGCTAAAATTCAAAAAACACAGAATACTTTGTTGAATTGGAACTATATTCTTGTGGGTTTAATGTTTCTATCTACATTATTTGGAACTTTTATAACTCGATCAGGAGTGCTCATATCTGTTCACGCATTCTCTAATGGAAATATTGGAACCTATTTGTTATTTGGAATGCTTATATTTGGATTAATTTTTATTGCAATAGGCTCAAAAAATATTGAATACTTTTCAAAATCAAAAAAAATTGATAACTGGTTTGGAAAATCAGGATTTTTTGTTTTCAACAATATTTTCTTATTTTCATCTGCACTAGTAATTTTTATTGGGACCATATTTCCACTAATTTACGAAACTCTTTACAGTAGACAAATTACTGTTGGAAGAGCTTATTATGATATTCTTGTTGGCCCTCTCTTGCTAATCCTTTTAGGACTAATGATTTTTTCCGTAAAACTATCAATCAGAAATTTAAACATTCAAAAATGGTTTAATGAAAATGTAATTTTAATAAACATTGCACTAATTGTGACTATTTTTACATTATTTCTACTAAATAATTCATACATTCTAATCATTACAGCTTCATTTTCTTTTTTATTAATTTTTACTACTGTAAGCAATTTTTACAAGAGCTTTAGGTTAACGAAAGGAAGTAGCTCCTACTGGACTGGGCAAATTGCTCATCTAGGAATAGGAATCTTTGCACTTGGAATAATTTTAAATGTTAGTCAGAGCTTCTCAACTGAAATAGAGCTGAATTCTTTTCAGGAATTTAATTTCAATAATGATACTTATTTTGTATATAACACAATTGAAGAAAGCCTCCCTGAAAAAAATGTTCTTAAGTTGCCAATTTCAAATTCCAATCAGACTAAATATACTTCTCTAAATATATTTAAAAATTCATCACAACAAGCAATTAGTTCGCCTGCTGTATTTAGATCAATTATTAATGATATTTATATAACTGTTAAGTTTATTAACGAAGATAGCTACAAGTTAATAGTAAGAAATAATTACGGGGTTTTGATTATGTGGATAGGATTACTTATTACAAGTCTTTCATTCTTCCCAAGGTTAAGAAAAAATGAAGTCTAAATTTATTACTTTTTTACTGATTGTAATCATTATTTCAATGCCTTTTATATCTCCGAGTAGCGAATCAAGATTAGAAACTTGGAGCAAAATATTATTATGCCCAGTATGTCAGGGTGAAACTATTTATGATTCCCCATCAGAGTATGCAGATGATATGAAATCTATTTTAAAAGAACAAATAGACAACGGATTAACAGATAGTGAAATAAATGCATTTTGGGTTGAACGATATGGAGAGCGAATAATAACAAATCCAATAAATAACAATATTGAAATACTGATTGTGCCACTATCTGTTGTTCTAATTTTTATATCAATTTTTATAAGGAAACTATATGTTGAAAAATAAATGGTTTTATTCAGGAGTCTTTATTTTAATTTTCCCTATATTTCTTTATTTTAATTTAGATAACAATTCTTCTATTTCTCCTAATCAATCAACAGATCTTTCAAATGTGACTAATGAGGAAATGGAGCAGGTAATTAAATTAAATCCTGATATTTTACCTATGAGAATTGCTCTAGCTAATAGATATTTTGAATCTTACGATTACTCCAATGCTTTAATCCACTTTATGTATGTTGCTGAAAATACCGATGATATAGATTTGAAAAGCTACTCACTTGCACAGATAGGATGGATGGTATATGAGTCTGGAGATGAGTTGACCTCAATGAGTTACATAAATGAAGCTGTGAGATTATCTCCCGGATCCCTTTTAGGAAGTACCTATAAAGGAATCATATATGTTCAGAATCCCAATACTAGGAGTGAGGGAATTAAAATATTAGAATCTTTAAAAAGCAATACTTCATTACCTGAGGATGATTTAAAAATAATTAATGAAATACTTGTGATTTATGAAAATTAAACTCTTTATACCAATTTTAATCTTTATATCTTGTAGTTCTAATGCAACAACAAATAGTATTGAAGTTGATGAAAATATTTTAAATAATCTAGAAAATCTTGAAACAAGTGAAAGTATCAATATAAATTCCAGTAATTACACAATAATTAATTATTGGGCATCTTGGTGCTTGGAATGTATAGAAGAACACCAGTACTTAATTCAACTTTCTCAAACCGAGGGATTTGAAAACCAAGTTTATTTCGTATTATTTCAAGACTCAAAAGAAAATGCTATTGATTTTATCAATCAGTATGGAAGGGGTGAAATAAATTATTTAACTGACCCAGAAAGTAAGATGGCAATTTACTCTGGCGTATTTGGAGTACCTGAAACACATATATTATTAAATAATCAGATCATCAAAAAGTTTATAGGTCCCCTATCTTTAGACAACCTCCAAGAAATAATAATTTCTTATTCAAATGAATAAATTTACTATGTAAACTTAAAATGTGAAACGGATAATCGCGATTTATCGAGGAAAGTCCGGACTCCACAGAGCAAAGAGCTGGGTAACTCCCAGGCAAGTAATTGACGGATAGTGCAACAGAAAACAAACCGCTTATGAAAATAAGTAAGGGTGAAAAGGTGGTGTAAGAGACTACCAGTAATTTGAGTAATCAGATTAGCTTGTAAACCCCTCTTGGAGCAATACTAAGAAGCAATTAGCCTGCTCGGTTAATAATTGCGGGTAAGTAGCTAGATGTATTTGGTAACAAGTACACAAGATGGATGATTATCATACGTTTTTCGTATACAGAATCCGGCTTATAGTTTCACAAAAACTCGGGTGCCTCTTTATGGGGCACCCACCTAAATAATAAAGTAAACTAAAATAATCCAATGACAAAATTTTCATACTTCTTAGGATCAGAACAGTGGCAACCAGAAGACTTAATCAAACACGCAGAAATTGCAAAAGATTCAGGGTTTGATATGTTAACAATATCTGAACATTTCCATCCTTGGGTAGATGACTACTCAGCTTCAAATTTTACCTGGTCCACTTTAGGAGCACTAGCAAACAATATTCCTAGCCTTGACCTGGGTACTGGAGTAACTACACCTTTATGGAGAATGCATCCTGGAGTTGTAGCTCAAGCAGCAGCAACAGTAGACAGGCTAACAAAATCAACTTTTCACTTAGGTGTTGGAACAGGTGAAAATATAAATGAAGGACCTCTTGGATATACGTTTCCAAAATACGAAGAACGTAAAAATAGATTGATTGAATCTCTCACTATTATCAGACGTTTATTGAGTGGTGAAAAACTCACTTACAATGGTGATTATTATAAAACTGAAAAAGCTAAATTGTACTCCCCTCCTTTAAAAAATATTCCAATATGGCTTGCAGCAGGAGGTCCTAAGTCTGCACAGGTAGCAGCAGAATTTGCAGATGGCTTAATGATTAGTGTTAAAGACCCTAAGGACTCTTATGAAAGGGTGATTGATCCAGCAAAAGAGAAAACTGCTGAATTAAAGAAAAAAGATATGTCAGTACATACTTACAGGTGGACAATGTTTGCAGATAATGACGAGGATGCATGGACAGCACTAAGGTCTTGGAGAGGGCTTAGGGCTCCTAGTAGATTACAACAACTAGATCCTGAAGCTCTTCGAATAGAAGCTGATAGTTTCCCAAAAGAAGAGATTATGGGTAAATTTTCCAAAGCAGCAACAATAGAGGATTTAGTTAATATATATAGTCCTCTTGTAAATGACTTTGATTCAGA
Source organism: uncultured Candidatus Actinomarina sp. (assembly GCA_902555055.1). Classification (GTDB taxonomy): domain Bacteria; phylum Actinomycetota; class Acidimicrobiia; order Actinomarinales; family Actinomarinaceae; genus Actinomarina. The sequence continues at coordinate 97,225 of CACDQN010000003.1, read as the reverse complement.
AATTGTTACTATTCAAATATCTTCAATAAACCAAGAAGAAACAATTAAGTTACTCGGTAAAGAACTACTGCCAAAATTAAGAAAGTAATTTGTTTATTTACCTTTTCATAGGAACTATTGGAGGACTACTCTCTGGCATTTTAGGTATTGGTGGTGGAGTTGTATTTGTACCTTTACTAACCTATCTTACAAAATCTGATTTTAAGATTAATACCGGAGTATCTTCCTTAGCTGTTGTTTTTGTTGCTAGTGCCAGCAGTATTACTTATTTATTAAAAGGTTTTAGCGGAAACAACAATCTTTTTTTAGAAATATTAGTCATTATTATTGGCGGAATAATTGGTGGATACGCAGGAAGCAAGTTTACAAATAAAATTGATACAAAATTATTAAAAAAAATATTTTCAATACTTCTTATTGCATCTGCTTATAGAATGATATTTTCTTCATCAATTATTTCCATCTATGAAAATAATTTTATTTTATATTTTGCAGTTGGTTTTATATCTGGAATTGGATCAGGACTTTTAGGAATTGGGGGTGGGATAATTAGGATTCCGCTCTTAATATTTTTTGGTGGTTTTGAACAAATTGTTGCACAGGGAATTTCATTAATAACAACAGTTCCAACTGCACTTACTGCTGCTGTTACAAAAATACGTACAAATACAGAACTACTTAAAATTGGTACTACTGTTGGATTATTTGGAGTAATAGGTTCTGTTGTCGGGGCAAATTTTGTTTTTAATATATCTAGAGATGCATTAAATATTGCATTTGGTAGTTTCTTAGTTCTTGTTGCAATAAATATGTTTTATTCAACTAAATAAATTTTCCTTCTTTAAAAAAATATTTAAGTTGGTCCATATTTTTTATTTTATAAAAAAAGTAACCTAATCCAATAAAATTAAGAATTACTTTGACAAATAAAGGAATTTCAAAGAGGTTATCTGTTCCTGGAAAAATTGGGTATAAAAATATTTCTTGATTTAGCCAAGTAAAACTTAACGCTAAATAAAAGAATGAACCTATGGAAAAAAGTAATGACTTGTTTCTAAAGGTACTATTTCTTTTCGTAATAATCATGAGTGTGAACAATAATCCAATTGTTACAAACAAACTGTGTCCAATCGATATTGGATTTTTGTAAAAATTAAATAAAAATAAAAATTGATCTAATGCGATTGGAAAAAAGCTTCCTAAGACTATGTATCTTAAGTCGGCTTTAAAATCCTTAAATATATATCTAAATAAAAAGAGGGAAATAGTAGAAGTCCAAATAATCATAGTTCATCTAATGCCTGATTTGCTAGCTGATCTGCACGTTTATTGAATTCTCTTCTGACATGAGTGATTTTTATGTTATTTATTTTATTTATTAAATCGAGGGATTGGTTGTAATATTCTTGAAGTTTTTTTGATTTAACTTTGTATTCTAAATTAACTTGTTGAACGACTAATAAGGAATCTAAATATATATCAACTTCCATAATGTTCTTTTCAACGCAATATTTCAATGCTTCAATCAAACCTAAATACTCAGCAACATTGTTTGTGGCAATCCCTATTCTTTTTTTGATAGTATCTATTTCTTTTTTGTCTTTTAAGATTGATATTCCAACTGACGCTTCTCCAGGATTTGATCTTGATGCCCCATCACAGTAAATTTCGTACATTAAACTAAAATACCTTGACAATATGGACATTGTTGAAATTTAGATTCTTGAATATTATCCATTTCACTAGATGTAAGACTTACTCCACAACAACCACATTGAGTATCATTTTTGTATGCAGCAATTATTTCAACTCCTTGAGATTTTAATTCATCATAAAGCAATTTGATTTCATCTGGAAATGAACTAATGAGATTAGACTTTTCTTGTTCTTGCTGACTCATTTTACTATCAATATCTTTCCACTCAGTTTGCAGGGTTTTAGATATTTCAACCAACTTAGGCTTTAAAGAAGATAACTGATTTTGGAAATTTTCAATTTCAATTAATCCTTCTTTATTATTGCTATTAAGAAGATCTATAGATTTGAATATATCTTCTATAACAAGCTGAACATTAGATTTCTGTAAATTGTAATTTTGCAATTCACTTGCATTTAATTTTGTATCTTGTAATTTTATTTCAATACTTGATAATTTATTTTCATTCTCCAAAAGCTTTTTATCAAAATCTTTTTTATCTGAAAAGTAATCCTCCATTGCTAATTTTGATATTTCAATAGCTTTAGTAACTTCTTTATACTTTTGTTCTAAGTTTTTTAATTCTAAAACTGTTTTACCTTCAGATTTTTTTGTAATTAATTTTGTAATTTCATTATCAATATCTTGAAGATCTATCAAATTACTAAGTAAAAAAGGTTCATTCATAATACTTATTATAAAAATACTCTAGCTCTGTTCCTAGCTCAATACTTAAATTGCTAACAAATCTCTTCATTCCTGGTATTTCTGTAGATAAATGATTAACTTGAATCAATCCAAGATTTGTTTCATCGCCTTTTAATAAGTATCTATGAGATATGTCGCCTGTTATAAACACATCAGCTTTTGTTATCACTTCATCTAAAAATTGAGTTCCTGATCCAGGTAAGACTGCAATACTTTTTATTTCTTTTATTGACTGAAAATATTTATTAGTCCTTACAATTCTTGTATTAAGTTTTGCTTCTAACGTTTCTACAAATTCTATACAAGACGTTTTTTGTATTTGCCCAATACGACCTGCTCCAAACTCTCCTGTTGTATGTGCAAATATTTCAGTATTTGTCATCTCAAATAAATCAACAAGTAAATCTGCATTGCCACCTTTACATACGTCCTGTGCGGTATGTATAGAGATTATATTTATTCCTGCTTCTCTAAAATTAGATGTCAATGTTTCTTCTTCAAAGCTTTCAGTTCCATCTTTTTCTAACTTTTTTTTCATTGACGGTGGATGGTAAGTAATTAAAGTGTTGATATTGTTATCGATTGAATATTTTAATATATTGTTATCTAATTCATGTGCAACAACTAATCCATTTACTTTAGAATCTTCTGACCCGACAGTAATACCGACAAAGTCATCTTCAAAAGCACAATCAAGAGGAACTAAAGAATTTACAGTTTTTAGTAATTTTGATACATTCACTTAATTAATAGTAATAAATAAATCTATAAAGATTTAGCAGTTTTTTTATTGTGATAATTAGCCCAAAATACTAATAATGTAGGCAAAATTAGGATGGATGCAACCAAGGCAAAACCAAGTGCTACTACAACAACTTGACCCATTTGTTGAAATGGTTTTAATGATGAAGTCATCAAAATACCAAAACCAGCCATAGTTGTAAATGCAGATCCAAATAGCGAACCACCAGTTGTTTTTAATGTAGTTTTCACTGCTTCAACTGGATTAGATGAGGTCAAAAGAGTCTCTCTAAATCTATTAGTAACATGTATAACAAAAGGCACACCTATACCAATAGCTAGTCCTGATAACGTTGAGGTTACAGGATTTAAAGGTATTTCAAGAAAATACATACCTAAATAAGTACCCATTACTATAGCTACTACTGGAAGAATAGTAATTACCCCAAGAAATGGTTTTCTAATATCAATTAAATAGTAAAGAATTAAGAAAGTCATTGAAGCTAAAATTGCAAAGATTAGAGATTGAAATTGTGACTCTGAGATTAAGTCACTTACACTCTGCGTTACAATAGCATCATTTGTTGCGGCAATATCGACTCCTAGTGAAGATAGTGGAATAAAGGCATCATATATATCATCTCTTAATTGTGCAGCACCTAAAGAACCAGCTGAAGTTGTTATTCTAACTTGTTGAGCGGTTACTATATTTTCTTCATTGAAATATAGATTTGCTAAGAATGCTTCCGGGTCAGAACTTACAAGATACTCATAAAGTCCTTGAACATCTCCTGAGTCTTTTACTCTTAAAGCATCAATACCTTGAGATCCAGACATTAAATCAACACCATATGAACCAAGGGTTCCCAAAACTTCCATATCAGGCATAGCTGGTGGTGCACCAGGAGCTGCTCCTTGTGGCGCTAGTAGCTGTCCGACTGTGCCAATTACAGACTCAGCAGCAACATTGCCCGCATAAACTACTATATTTTCTTTATCGCTTAAATTATTAATTGAGTCAATAAGAGCATTGTGAACATCTGGTGTTGCAAGGTTATCACCCTCAATTAGTACACTTGTAGTCTCACCAAACCCGCCACCAAACTCTTCAGTTAATAAATCTAATGTTTGCACAACTGGATCATCCTCAGGAAGAAAATCTGTAAATTCAAAAATTGTCTCTAAGTTAGTAAAGCTAAAATAACCGTAGCCTGAAATACCAATTAATAATGCTAGAGCAACTAATTTGAGCTTCTTTGGAATAATACCACTGGATGCAGCAATTTTATTAAGTATACTCTCTCCAGAAGATGAAAAAGCTTCGGTACTGATATTTCCCTTTGATTCAGCTCTCTTATCTAATAATGTCCTGATAGCAGGAACAAAAGTCATAACTAAAAAGAAAGCAAAAAATATACCTGTTGAAACTAATATTCCAAAATCTTTTAATTCTGGAAGCGGAGAAACAATATTCGTTAAGAATCCTACAATTGTTGCAAGCGTTGCAAGTGTAAGGGCGATACCAACAGACTTAAGTGTTGATGATGTAGAGCCAACTATAGAATTTCCTGAACCGATTTCTTCCCTGTATCTAGATGTGAAGTGAATTGCATAGTCAACACCAAGGCCGATCAGTATAATAGGAGCAATCTGTGATACTTGGTTTGGAGCACCAATTATATCTAAATAACCAGGCCCTAGTATTGTACCTGCACCTTGCATCCAGCCAATAGAGAGCAGAATAGCTCCCAGACTTAACAGTAGGTCACTGAATGTTCTTCTTCCAGATTTAAGAATTCCAAAACCTTTTCTTGGTCTTATGAAGAATATATACGCAAGTACAACAAGAATAATTAAGAAAGCTTGTCCAAACAACAAGCCAATCTCAGCAAGAAAGTCATCACCTTCATTACCTAATAAAAGACCAAAGGAAAATCCTGACACTTTAATATCTCCTATTGAAATTTCAGATAGTGCTTCAGAGAGAGCAACTTCCATACGTGGTTGCTCAATGAATGCCCCATCTGATCCTCCAAATTCTTGGACTATTAATGAGCTATCAATAGTAACAATTGCTAAACCTGCTGAAGCTGTTGTAGCCTCTTCATCATAAGTTGAAGATAATAGTGCAGCTGCAAATGCTTTAAACTCTGGAGGCATTTGACCATTAGCTTGATTATATAGCTGCTTAAATTGTTCATCTGACATGGCACTAACATTTAGAGTAGGATTAAATGCTTTTGCAAAATCAACAGGTGCGAAAAAGCCTTGTACAGCTCCCCCTTGATCTTTTACTAAATAAGGATAAATTTCACTTTGTAAAACTGCTTTATTAATTTCCTGCCAAGCTAAATAACCATCTACAGTGAGAACATCGTCACCACTGACAATAATTTGAAATACAGACTGTGAACCTGAGGTTTGAAAGTACTCTCCAAGTTTTGATGATGCTTGTATTTCAGGTGTGTCTAATTCTCCACCAAAGCTAGTACTCAATTCTTCAGCTTGTCCTGCCATAAACCCAAAAAAACCGGTTAAAAGTAAAACAATAATAATTGTTATTACAGGCCTTTTTGTTGCAGCTGTTGAAAAAAAGTTAGTCAAAAGTTTCATAGATTTAAAGAATAACCAAGATTTAAAATTAGCGGTATTTATTCATGTTAAATCTATGTAAATTATTAGGAAAATTAAACTACTTAATATGATTTATTCACTATTAGTTTCAGTGCTAATCAACTTATCATCTATTCCAATCACGAATAACCAAGAAACAGTTCTGCAATCCAAAAATAAAATAGATAATTATGAAGTTATAACAATTTCTCAGTCTGGAAGTTTATTTTATAGCGTCACAAATCAGATTATAGAAAGTGTTAAAAATTTAGAATCAAATGTAACATTTATAGGAAGAGCAAATGTTGGTCTTGAATCAACAACAGCACCTAACGAAGAAATTAAAGTAAGCACATTAGAAAATTTTCTATATTCTGTATCCGTCAAAACTATAGATTCCAAAGTTTCAAATATGTTTTACGATGCTGGCACTGCCGATGTTATAAATAGCGGAATGTTAGTTGTATCAACGTTGACTGCTGAACGATATCAACTTGAAGTTGGTGACATAGTTAATTTTGTAGGATTAAACAATGAAAAAATTTCTCTGGAAGTTGGAAAAATCACAAAAGACTCAACAATGGGTTGGTTTGAGATTGTGGTTAATAAGGAAGTTGGATATAAGCTAGGAATTTTCAGAAACATACAAGCAATCATTTGGGATAGTAAAGTAAGCGAAAATTTTTTTATAGAACTTCATAAAAATATTGAATACAGCAAAGTTAAATTTACATACAAAAAACCTTCACCTAACAAAAATTGGGTATTACCTAATGCTCTTGTAAAAGAAATGTTTGGTGATTTTCAAATAAAAGAACGTGACGGTGTATGGATTACAACAGAACCCGAGTGGAGAGAAGAAAATATTCAGAATAAAAGAATGCCTATATTGGGAATAACAAGATGTCATAGATTAATGTGGGAACCACTTGAGGGTGCATTAAATCAAATTCTTGAAGAAGGCCTTGAAGGTTATTTATCAATTGAAGAATGGAGATCATCTGGTGGATGTTATGCACCTAGGAGAATTAGTAGATTTGATGCAGGTGGAAGTATCTCAAGACATGCGTGGGGAATTGCAATAGATATAAATACAAAATCAGGGTATCCACCAAGAATAGTTGAAATTTTTAATTCATGGGGATTCGCTTGGGGAGGAACATGGACATCTCCAGATGAAATGCACTTTGAACTTAGAGATTTATCAGCCAGTATTTCTCAATCCAGCGGCTAGTCCATTTATTGACAAAAGGAGTGCTTTCTTCTCCTCTTCTGCCAAAGTAGAATCATTCATTTTTTGCATTAACGTAATCTGTATCAAAGAGAGAGGGTCCAAATAAGCATTCCTAATATTCAAAGTGTTTTTTAATACTTTGTTATCAGAAAGGAGTTCATTTGTATTTTTAATTTTTTTAATTGCTGTTTTTACTAGGTTAGACTCATTAACAATATTTTCATAGATTGTAATATTTTCCTTTTTAAGTAACGAGTTAACGTACAGTTTGGAAATTTTTAAGTCAGATTTAAAGATAGTCATCTCTATATTGCTTATTAAGTTCTTCAGAAATTCTGAATTGTTGTAAATGCGTCGTACTTCTTCAATTCCATAATTTTCAATCGCATATTTCAATGCTGTACCTGAACCGTACCAACCAGTCAATGTATTTCTAGTTTGAGCCCATCCAAAAACCCATGGAATTGCTCGATAGTTTTCAATAGAATGTTGGAAACCGGACCTCTTACTAGGTCTTGAGCCAATATTAAGAGTTGATAATAAATTAACAGGTGTACCCGTTTCAAAGTAATTAATTAAGCCATCTTGTTCAACAAATTCTCTATATTTTTTATAAGACTTTTCAGAAAGTTCGTCTATAAATTTTTCATGCTTTAATTTAGTTTGAATTTCACTTGATGATTTATTTATAAAAGCAGCTACTCCAAGTTTTATATTTTCATAAGCCAAATAAGGTGTTGAATACTTGTCTGAGATAACCTCTCCTTGTTCTGTGTATCTTATTTGGGAAGAAATTGTACCTTGAGGCTGTGACATAATAGAATCATATGTAGGCCCACCTCCACGGCTTATTGTTCCTCCCCTGCCATGAAAGAAATTAATATTTACATCGTTATTAAATCCTACTTCAAACATAGAAATTTGGGCTTTATATACATTCCACTGTGACGCAATAATGCCACCATCTTTATTAGAGTCAGAATATCCAAGCATTATTTCTTGTGAATTATTCATATAGTTATTCAAAAAATTTTTATACCTTGCAGTTTTAAGTAATCTGTCAATAATTTCTGCAGATTTATTTAAATCATTAATTTCTTCAATGAGTGGTGTTATAGATGGAATATTTTTAATAGGCATAGCCTCTTTACTTAAATCATAAAGTGAAAGAATATCAGAATGAGATTTAGTCATTGACAGAATTAAAGAATTGAATACTTTTTTTCCATAAATTTTCTGTAAAGTTGGAATTTCCTTTAAAAGCTTTTTAAAATCGGTAAAAAGTTTACCTTTTTTTGAATTGACTATTGAAGAGTTTTGTCGAATATCTAAAGAAACACCATGAAATTCGAATTGCTCAATGTATTTAATAAAAGTATTTAGTTTAGCTATTTGTGTTTTATTACCAAATATTTGATGAACAGCTTTTTGGAAAGTCAACATGTCTTTTTTAAATTCATCAAAATACATATATCCCTTATTGCTTTTTTGAAATAGTTCAAGTCGATGAAATACTAAGGAGAGATAAATCCTAAAAGGCTCATCAAAATTTACTTTGGAGTAGTGAAGATACTCATTTGGCATTAATTTTTCATATTTTCTAATAGACCTGTATAAGAAATCGGGACATTTAACAAAATCTGTAGAAATACTAAAGTCTTCTGAAAGTTCTTTGATTTTACTTTTATAGATATTAATAATTTGAGACGAGTAAATCTTTAGTGCTTCTTTAGTAACATTAGTAGTCACATATGGATTACCGTCTTTATCAGCTCCAACCCACGAACCAAAATTTATGTTGAAATTATCTGTATTTTTTAAAATTTCATCATCATTTATAATATTTTCATAAACATCGGTATATAAAATATCTAAATAATAAATTAGAGACTTAACCTCATCCAATGGATTGGGTTTAGCAGACCTAACGTCCCTTGTGTACCAAAGTTGTGTAATTAATGTATTTATTTCATTCATATCTCTAGATGAATTTTTTTCAATTAACTCACCAATTTTATATATTTTCTTTAAAGTAGATTGTCTTGAGCTTTCGGTAGGATGAGCTGTGAATACAGGGATAAATGACAGGTTCTTTTTTAAAGACTTTTTTATCTTAACATTCTTATTTTCAAGAAAATGCTCTCTAAATACTTGTTCAGCAATATTTGATAAATAAAAAAATATCGTAAATGATTTTGTAATTATGTAAATTTCTTTTGGTTCTAAATTATTTAAAGATTTAAAGATGTTATTTAGATATTTTTCTTCCTTAGTTAATCTATACTTTTTTGAATCAAATCTGATATTTTCTACAATTTTGAAATATTTAGTACCAGCTTGTTCTTTTATAACATTTCCTAATTCGTTTCCTAGAAGTTTTATTGTCACTGGCAATGTATGAAAATTAACAGATATATTAAATCCTTTCGGTGCTTTTAATAAAATTACTTCCGGTGGTATCAAATACTATATTATTTAATATCTCAAAATCAATTTCTGAAAACTCTGTATGCGGTGTGAGAATTAATAACATGTCATAATCATGAAAATTCTTAGATAAGGATTCTTTATTAATGCTTTGGCCTGCAATAGTTAATTCTTTTACAAACGGATCATAGAAAGACACTTCAGCATTTTTTTCAATAAGAAGTTCTAATATATCTAATGATGGTGACTCTCTTGTATCACTAATATCTTTTTTATAAGCAACACCCAGAATTAAAATTTTAGAGTTTCTTAATATTTTATCTTGACTATTTAATAATTCATTAACTCTACTAACAACATAAGCGGGCATAGAGTTGTTAATTTCCTGAGCTAATTCTACAAATCTGACTGGCTTGCCAATTTGGCGAGTTTTAAATGATAAATACTCGGGGTCTACTGGTATACAATGGCCTCCAACCCCAGGACCTGGTTTAAAAGACTGAAATCCAAAAGGTTTTGTTTTTGCTGCATTTACTACTTCCCATATGTCAATGTCTAGCATTTTACAAAGCATGGCAAGTTCATTAATTAAAGCTATATTTACGTGACGATATGTATTTTCAAGAAGCTTAACCATCTCTGCTTCTTTAGTGCCTTTAACAACTACAACCTCATCAACAATTTGTTCATAAAATGATTTTATTTTATTGAGAGATTCTTCGTTTATTCCACTGATGACTTTTGGAGTATTTTTAAACTTCCACTCCTCATTACCGGGGTCAATCCTCTCAGGTGAATATCCAACATAAAAATCAGAACCTGCCTTTAAAGACGAGTATTTTTCGAGATTTGGAATAAGAACCTCTAAAGTAGTTCCAGGGTAAGTAGTAGATTCAAGAATAATTATTTGATTAGGAACTAAGTTTTCACCGACAGACTTTGCTGCTGCCTCAACATAGGACAAATCAGGCTGATAATCAGTAAGGGGTGTGGGGACACTAATGACAATATGATGACATTTAGATAGTAAAGTAGGGTCATCTGTAGAGAAAAAGCTATTTAAAGCATTTTCTAATTCATCATCTGAAATATCTTCAATTGGAGAGTGGCCATTATTAATTTCCTCAACTCTATTACTACTTGTATCAAAGCCTAAAACACTCAATTTTGAATTTGCAGATTCAACAGCCAACGGTAATCCTACATATCCTAAGCCAACGACTCCAAGGTTATAATCAAATTTGTTCAATATTTAACTCCTGGTATATTCTTTCAGATGTTTTGCCATCCCAAAGTTCAATCTTGCTATAAGACTGAAGTTTAGTGTTTAATGAATTATTTATTTCATCAATAATATTTTTATTTACTCCAATTACTTTATTAGTTCCAGACTCAACAGTTATAGGACGTTCAGTTTCCTCCCTCAAGGTCAAACATTTTTTATTTAAATAAGTAGTTTCTTCCTGAAGTCCGCCAGAATCAGTGAGACAAAGAGATGAGTTGTATACTAAGCTTAAAAATTTTACATACGGTAATGGATTTATAATTTTTAAACCATCTGTGCTAATTTTATTTGATTCTATATATTTTTTGAGTCTAGGATGTGCTGGTATAACAATGTCATAATCTTTAACAAAGTTTTTTAACCCTTCGAATATTATTTTTAAATTCTTATCAGATAGATTTGCTTGTCGATGAATTGTTAAAACAAAAAATTCTTTCTCAATATTAAAATCTAATGGGTTGAAGCTTTGATTGGATATAATTTTTTCATAGTTTTTAACTAATGTATCAATCATAATATTTCCAACATTTGAAATTTTATCTGGACTTATATTCTCAGCTAATAGATTATTTACTGCGTCTTTTGAAGGGGTAAATAATCTATCACATATAGAATCGACCATAATTCGATTACGTTCTTCTGGCATTGAAAAATTTCCAGATCGAAGTCCAGCTTCTACGTGATATGCATCAATATTGTTATTTTTTGCAACTACTGCACCAGCTAACGTTGAGGTAACATCCCCAAATATAAATAAATTTCCTGTATTTTTAGCATTGATATATTTATCCAATTCAATAATTACTTCACCTAGTTGTCTATTCATGGAGTCTGATTTAATATTTAGATTAATATCAGGTTGTCTGAGTCCTATATCTGTAAAAATATCATCAGACATATTTTTATCCCAATGTTGCCCAGTATGAATAAACAGTACGTTATGATTGTTTGACTCATAATGACTTAAAAGTGGAGCTACTTTAACAAAGTTAGGCCTTGCTCCTACAATCATTGCTGTATCATAAAATGTTTTAGTCACGTTTACTATATTAGTAGGTATTAATAAGCAAATTATTAACTATTATTGAATCAATGAAAAGAATTGTTATAAATGCTTGTGGGCTTAAGTCAAAGGGAGGCATAACTGTATTTAAAAAATTAGTTGAGAATAATACAGAAGTTAAATTTTATATTATTTACGACAATTTTGAATTAAAGCAAATGATTGGAAATATTGAGAATATCTTTATCAAAACGCCTCGCTACTTTCATGCTATTTTGAATTATTTTATTAAGGAAGATGATTTAAAGTATATAAATACTTTTGATGAAATAATACACCTTGGAAATTTTGGTTTCAAAACAAAAATAAAAACTTCTACTTTTATTCAAAATGTGCTGCCAATAGTTGAGCCATTTGCATCTTTAAGAAATTTTATTCTAAAAATATTGTATACCTATAGTTTAAAAATTTCTGATGAGATTATTGTTCAGCAGCCACACGTAGCAAGCCTAATGCCAGCATCAACAAAAATAAAAACTATTGGAAAAATTAAATATAAAAATATATCTCAATCCAAAAATCAAGGGTTCGTTTTAATCTATGAAGATATTAAAAATAAAAATCCTAAATTTATAATTAAATTTCTTTCAGAACTTGTAAAATTAGATAAAAATATAAATATAGTTAACGTATCAAGATACCAAGATTTAGCTTTCTTAAATCAGTCTAATTTTAAAAACATTGTTGTTCATAACAAAGTAGATACTAATGAATTGATTAATATTTTTAAAAGTAATTCTCATTATATCCACACAAGTGAATATGAAACTGTGGGACTCCCTATTTATGAAGCATTGGAGTCTGGTATGAAGGTGATTGTTCCAAATGAAGAATATATAAATATTGATAATCAGAATATTTTTAAATACATTTTAGGAGATGTCAATTCCTTAATAGAAACATGTAGCATATCTCTTGTTTCAAAGTATTTAGATGAGGCTAATGTCCCAATTTACTATGAAGATTGGAATTTAAACTAAATTATCAATAATATGTTTTGGACTAAAATTATTTTCAAATTCTTTGTAATTAAATTCAACTTGGTTAGATTGAAAAATTTTTAAAAATTTTAATATATCATTTTCATCAGTATTCTTATCTATTATTTTTAAATTTTTAAATAATGTTTCAAACCTGTACATTGGATCTGATAATATTTCAGCATAATGCAGAACAGGTTTCCCTAAAGAAATATACTCAATCACTTTACTGGGTAATTGATATGTATTTTTATTGCCAATTGAAAGTAAAATATGGAAATTATTTATCATCTCTTTTATGGCATCCTCTCGAAGAATCATAGTTTTAAAAGTATGGGTATTTAAATTCTCTAATGCAGAAAAATATTTTTTAGATTCATCATTTATATACCAATAATGATGGATTTTACTCTTAAAAGAGCTTGCTACTGTATTTAGATAATTGTTTGGATCTCTAACACCATCGGTAAATATTCCAAAATAACCTATTTTGATTGGTAGCGCATTATATTTAAATTTGCTAGAAGAATCTATAAAGTAGGTATCAATAAGAGAAATTGGGTGACCAATAACAATCTTTGAGGAAGGTATCTTAAATTTTTTTATATGTATTTCTGAAGCCTCCTTGTGAGTAAAAATTACTTTATCTGCCGCTCTATAATATTTTTTTTCACAATAGGAATTTAATAAAGAATAAAGGAATCTGTTGTTTTCAAATGACTTATCTTTAAGACTAAACGGATCGCCTATATCCATAAACCATTTTGAACTCATTGATTTTTGTAATATTGATGCGCACACATGTGAAGTGAAAGGTAAGCTCACGGAAATGATTATGTCAAAATCTTTTGGTATTTTTGATTTGTTTTTGATTACAGTGAATATCCAAAACATAGCATAATCAGGCCAAGCTAGAGATTTAAAGATCATTCTATAAATTTTCTTCAATAAATTGTAAAATTTCTTTTTTATAAAGGAATTTTCAACATTATTTGAATCTATTCTTAAAGTATTTACAGCTGACGATATATTTTTATTGCCAAAATATAAAATATTATATTTTTTAGCTATGTCATTGGGATTTGTACCAGTTAATATTGTTACTTCGTTTCCTTGATTTACTAACTGCTCTATTAACAATTTCCATCGGGTTGTTCTAGGACTTACATGTGGCAGAAATTGATGTGAAACTACAAGTATTTTTTTATTTGTCATTGTTAATTAAATTTAAACCAAATGCAATTGCTATTGCAAGGTGAGTTGAGAGTTCTTCAGCTTGGTAGGAATATACAAATAATGTAGAAATAAAACTAATCAATAGATATGGCTGAAGTTGGTTATTTTTTATAACAATTTTTCTTAAAACATCAATTAAAATATACAAAAACCAAAACAGTCCGATTAAACCAGTAGACATTAAAATATTTGCATACAAATTATTAAAAGAAACTACTTGTCCGGGGTTTCTATATATTATTTGATTATCTACAACACGTTTAGTAGCTTCATCTGCTGCATAAGAAAAAGAAATATTAGAATATCCGTAACCATCACCAAAAATTGAAATTCCTTCATTACTAACATAATCAAACAAAAAAGCCGTATTTTCAAAAGCATCTAATCCTCTTGAGGTTATTTCATAAAACCTACCAAAAGTAGCATCACTAACGTTTGTTGAACTTTTTAATTCATCAAGTCGATCTTCAGGTATGCAAATACAATCACCGTTTTCAGATAAACAAGCAGAATCATCAGGTGGGAATTGAAATGAAAACAAACTTGAAGTGAAAATTATAGTTAAAAATAAAATAAGCATGAAGAATAAATTTATATCTATTGTTTTATGAATAAAAATCATGAATAAGATAACTAAAAAGGATGCTAAAACAAAGGCAACAATGCCTGTCAAGCTTCTACTCAGCACAACACTGAAAATTGGGAATACTGACAAAAAGAACCATAACTTATTTTTTTTACCTAAGTAAAAAAAATAAGGAATAAATGGAACTGTCCAAATAGCCAAAAAACTTGGTTCTCTAAAGGTTCCATAATTTCTTAATATATTACATGCTCTCTGGATTGGCTGTGACCAACCACCAGAGCCTTGCCTAGTTCTTGGAAAATCACTATACCCATAGAGATAAGAAAAATAACTTATCAGTGAAAGAATTGAAATAATGATACTGGAAATTAGAAAAAATTTAAGTACCTCATCGTAGTCGTACTTTTTTAAAATGTAATTCAAAGAATAGACAATAACCAAGAAGAGTAGTATCCGAAGTATTCTTAAACTTATATATTGAATATATGATGTGCTTGCATATTTTGGTAGCACTAGGTCATTAAACAAAGATTGAAATAGAGTAATAAAAATTCCATAAATTACCCAATTTCTTATAGAAAATAAATTTAAATTGAATGTTCTAAATCCAAACCAATAACAAATCAAATATACAAAAACTAAAAACGAAACACCGATCCAGTAAACTGGAATATTGTTTATTGAAAATGCATCTAGTCCCTCAAAAACCAAAAATAATGTAACCGAGTATAATAATATTTTTGAATATTTTAAATTCAACTTATTCTCTTGTATCCATTGGAAAATTTTTCTTTAACTCCGTCATTTTCTTCACCCCATAAAGTATATTCCTCTAATTCCACATCATTAGAAAAATCTTCAATTCTTACTTCACCATCAATAATAACAATTTTGCGATAGATTTTTTTGCCGTTGAATTCTGCAGAACCTAAAAAGTTATTCTTATCAATCTTTATTACTTCCCCATTACTCATATAATTTAATTTAAAACAGTCAAACTCATCTTCTTTTGGAAATTTCATTTTTGGTTTTGGTCCCCAATGATATTCGAGAGACCTAAATCTATTTCTAATTTCTATATCGTCTGTATATGTACCAGTACCAGGATCTCTAGCAATCCATTTGTTGTCTTTAAAGCACTCAATAGAAAGTTGATCATAATGAGCATGTCCTCCAATCCCATTTTGTCCGATAGGGCCACATCTAATACTTAAATATTCATTGTCATTCCTCCACACATAAATACCAAATTCTTCAAAACAGTAACTTTGGTACTCTTTACTAAATAATTTAATTGGTTTATGTGTAACTTTCTTATAACTATCTAAATTGGGTAATTTAGAATCAATATTATATTGAAAATTTTTTTCTTCTATTTCGATTGATGAATTTTGATACAGTACATCAACTAAATCCATCAACCATGTCATCTTTAGAGGAGCATCTTCATCAAAATTAAAATAGAATAATCTTCCAGAATCATTATCCCCTATTTGTGAAAGTTCACCATTATTAATCAGTTTTGATAATAAATATCGATTGGATTTAATTATTTGATCAATCCTGGGAATTATATCTGAATTCGTATCTATTTCTTCTATAGCAAGCTTACAAATTATTAACGCCTCTGTTACAAAAGCTGCATAATGAGTTGACCCTTCAAAATTCGTTCCATCATTGTAAAATTGCCTATCAAGCTCTTTCATCAATTCATTTTTATAATAAAAATACTCCTCTTCAATCCCATCGAATTCAAAAGTTGCAATTGTTAATAATATGGATGTGAGTTCAATTAAGTAATGGTTTCCAACTACATTTCCTTTATTTTCTAGATTATTTCTAATAAATTCAAAATGCTGGCTTATATAAGTCGTCAATAGATCAAGATTATTTCCTAGAATTTCAGCAGTTTTCTGACCAGCTTCAATATTGAATAAATGAAAAATTAGATTGATATTTCTAATCGCTACATCCATAGGACTGTTCCAGTAAATTAATGGAAACTTATTAACATCAATACTTCCTGTATATGCTTTTTGTAAATATTGTAACCTGGAAGCCTCATAAGGAACCTTGACATCGGCGTTATTAAAAAAAGCTGGTTTTAATTTTTTATTAGAAAAATCAAAATTTGAAAATATATCCGTTGAAATTTCATAATTATCTGAATATTTGCCAAATATTTTTAGATTATCATCCAAATTAAATTCATTTAATAACTCAGATCTGCAATTTTGGAAAAAAATTTGATGTTGAGTTTTTCCTCGTTTTAGTAATCTAAATTCTGATGGAATTTCAACACTAGATTTTATTAAATAACTAGTCGTATACTTGATTTTTCTCAGTAGTGTTTTAAAACTTCTCATAAGATCTTCTGTAACTAAAAGTAGTAAGTAAAGCGATTACAATTTGTGAAAGAATGATTGATAATACAGCAGGGTTATTACCTATGCTATGCATTACTAAATAAATAATATAAGAAAATGCTGCTCCGAGAATAATGGTTTTTGATAAATTAATTTCAAAATTTAATGCTCTTGAAAAAATTATATTAATTCTTGACCAAACCATTAATGGAATACAAAATAATATTTGATAAGTGTACTCGGAGACCATATCAAATTCATCACCTAATAAGTTGGTAAATATAGAATTTCCAATATCTTTAAAAATAAAGTAAATAATAGGAATAGAAAAAGATGCATAAAAAACTTTAGTTAACCTGGTTCTAATTAAAGTTACTTCACTTTTATCTTTTGCTTTAGATAACTCCGGAAATAAAATATCTAAACTTGCAGCTAGTAGTTGAAAAACTATCTCAAGAATTCTCCTAGACCAAGCTAAAACGCCTAACAAAGAACCAGAATAAAATATTCCTAATAAGACTATGTCAAGTTCTGAAATTAAGGCACTTGAAAATGTAGTAAGTACCATTTTTTTCCCAGATTTTTGTAAATCGTCTCTCACAGGTTTAGATAATTCAGTTTGAATAACTACATCATTTTTAGGGATAGACAGATGAGCTACTAAAAAAAACGCCACAAGCATAAAAACTTGGAAAACAATTACAGCAATAATTGAAAAACCTTGAAAAATAATTATCCAAGCTCCTAAACCATAGATAATTGTCCTTATTAATATTTGTTTAGAACTGGTTACAAAATCACCTTTTGCTTGGAAGTAAGCTAACGCTACATGAATCATTTCATTAAATGTAAATCCGATTAAAAATAAAGCAGTCATAGAAACATCTCTTTGAAATATGAAAGTAACTGGGAACAAAATTAGTAATGCAATTAAAAAATTTCTAATGATTATATAGTAGGAATTTGAAAACAATAATTTTGAATTTTCATTTTTTTGGGCAAGATATTTTGTAGAAACTAGGGCTAACGACATAACCGTTGCAGTACCAATAAGCACTGATAAGCTTTTGGACGATGCGTACTCTCCATATGTCTCAGCCCCGTACTCACGACTTATAATTGTAATTAAAAAGAAATTAACCAGAAGAAGAGTCAATTGCATTATTGAGATATAAACTGTATTTCTCTTCCAGTTTTTTATCATTACTTGCTCCTTCGCATGTGCCAATTTGATAAATTAGATAAGTACCATTTCTTTTGATAATCATTCCCAGTGATAATATTTTCAATAGACTTATTATTAAACATATTTGTAGAAGAATTGAAGTCTTTAATTGAATCATAAAAATAATCTTGATCTCTTTTTATCCACTCACCTACTGGAGCTCTAAAACCTTGTTTTTTTCTGTTGAAAATTTCTTTTGGAATGTGTTTTTTAGCAACTTTTTTCAGTAAGGGCTTAGTAGTAGTTTTATTGAATATTATTTCTTCTGGTATTGATAGAACAAACTCTATTAATTTATGATCAAGAAATGGAACTCTTCCCTCTATTGATGATTGCATTATGAGTTTATCCATACGCATAAGTAGCAACTCAGGTAATCTAATATGTAAATCAATAAGAGTCATCCATTTAGAAAGTTTTGCATTCTTATTTGAAAAATAATCATTCCATTTATTATCTACGTAATTTACAAGTTGAAATTCTTTAGATAATCCTCCATTTAGTAAGTTGTGTATCTCTGGTAAATTAAATCCCAATGCTCCTCCAGCAAATGAAGTCCTATTAAGTAAAATATTTGAAACTAAATTTCCTCTGTGGCTTTTTAAATATAGTGATTTAATATCTTTTTTAGTTATTGGTTTTAAATATCTGTTTAACTTCAAAAATCTTAACCAGTGTTCATAACCGTAAAAAAGTTCATCAGCTCCTTCTCCGACCTGTACAACTTTAATACCATTATTTTTTGATGATTCTCCGAGAAAATACAAAGGTATTCCCACTTCATCGCCTATAAGGTCATCTTGATAGAAAGAATAGTTATCAATTATTTTTTTGAAATCGTCATACTGAATTTTGTTTTCGATTAGCTTGATTCCAATATTAGATGCTGCAAATCTGGCTTCATTAACTTCCCCCGTATATCCATCAAAATGGTCTTCGTAGTCAATGTTGAAACTCTTTATTGCTGAGCTTTTGTCATTTGACATTAACTTTCCAATTAAAGATGAATCTAAACCTCCTGATAAAAACAACCCTACTTCAACATCGCTAACTTTACGATACTCTACAGAGTCAATTAGTAGCTCCTCTACTTTACTGATTGCTTCTTTTTCACTCATATCATGATTAACCTCAATTGAAAAAGGATCCCAGTATTGTGTTTTCGTAATAACCCCATCATTTGATACTTTTAAAAAATGGCCTGGTTCTACTTTTGAAATATTTTTATTGCCAGTTTTGTTACTTGGGATGCATAAGTGTCTCAAATAAGCTACATACGAATCTAAATCTGGTGTAAAAGGTACTAACCCTGAATTTTCTATTGCCTTAATCTCTGAACTAAAAATTAAATTTTTTTCGTTTAACGAAAAATATAACGGCTTAATTCCTACCCTATCACGAGCTAAAAAAAATGATTCTTCCAATGAGTCATAAACTACAAAAGCAAACTGTCCTCTTAAAATATTCAGAACATGACTGCCATATATAGCATAAGCCTCTAAAAGTACTTCGGTATCCCCATCTGTAGAAAATACAACACCTTTTGACTCAAGTTCTTTTCTAATTTCTTTATAGTTATAGATTTCACCATTAAATACAATAGAGTATCTTTTATCGTTTGAAATCATAGGTTGATTTGACCTATGATCTAAATCAATTATTGCCAACCGAGTGTGAATTAAAGCAACATATTCATTCAAATAATCTACTCTTGAAAAATCTGGTCCTCTATGTTCTAGAGAGTTTTTGATTATATTTGTTATTTCTGGGTTTATATTTGTCTTATCAAAGTTAAATACACCAGCTATTCCACACATTAATTTAACTTTAATGTTGAATTAATTTAATTGAATAACATTAATTTATATAGTTTATTATAAATATGATGATTAAAAGATTATTCGATATAGTAGCAATATTAATTTTTTCTCCAATTGTTATACCTATTATTGTTATAATTTCTTTAATTTTGTCAATAAAACAAGGTTTTCCAGTATTTTTTATTCAAAATAGGGTTGGTAAAAACAGTAAAATCTTTAAATTGTACAAATTCAGAACCATGGAAGTAAGTGCTGAAGAAGATTTTCATAAATCTCACTATTTAGATTTATCAAAAGGAAAAAATGTAGATCCTAGTAATTCTCCCTTAGAGCCAATTAGAATAGAAAATGATGACAGGATTACATCATTAGGTGCGTACCTTAGAAAAACATCACTGGATGAACTACCTAATATTCTTAATGTATTAAAGGGTGATATGTCTCTTGTCGGACCAAGGCCCTTAGTTGAATACGAATCAAAATTGTATGGCGAATATAATTCTAAACGCAATTCTGTATTGCCTGGAGTTACTGGTTTAGCTCAGGTACAGGGAAGATTAGACCTGAGTTTGCAAGAAAGGCTTTATTGGGATTTAAAATATATTGAAAATAATTCTTTTTATAAAGACCTCAAAATAATTTTAAAAACATTTTTATCAGTCTTAACTAAAAAAGGTGCAAACTAAATCAGTTTCATATACTGTTTAACCACTGTGTCAACACTAGCAAAATGATTATTCATATCAGAAATGTTTGAATAAATTTGTTTTATAAACTTCTCATCTTCAAGCATGCTGAGTTTAATATCGATGTCATTATTATACGGATCTATATTAATTCCTAATTGATACTTTTCGATAAACTTCGCCAAGCTAGATTCAGAATTTGAGTAACCAATTAAAATTTTATTCATTTTCAAATAATCAAAAGTTTTACCTGGAAATCCCTCAACTGTAATTTCAGGTGATAAAGAAACTAAAGCAAAAGGAATCTGATTTGTTAAAAGAACTAATTTTTCTCGAGATACATATTGATTAACTTTAATAAAAGAATTAGAAAGGTCACAAATTTTTTGATACTGACTACCTGAACCAAAAATAGTTAGATTATATTCTTTTTTAGAATTTGAAAATATATTTATAAAAGATTCAATATTTTGAGGAGTACCTAGGTTTCCTGCATACATAATGTCTTTTGTTATGTTTTTACATCTTGGAACTTCTAGCTCATTTGCAAAATGATAAATTACTTTAATTTTATCTTTTTGTATTTTTCTATTCTCAATTAAATATGTTTTCAGTTCATCAGAATTAACAACAACGTGATCTATTTTCTTTAAACAATAATTATCTATCTTCCTAAAAATTTCATGTAAAAACTTAAAATTCATTTCATTCAATTTGTTAGCTATTTCAGGATAAAGTTCCCATACCGAGTAGATTGTATTTACTCTCAATATTTTTTTAGTGAATATTGCAATTAAGTTCATTGTCGGTGGATAGCTAAATATAAAAATAGTATCAAACTTGTTTCTATTTTTAATTAAATAATTTATTGATTTTGTATGATAGCCAATCCATTGTAAAAATCTTTTAATTCTGTTGAAAGACCTTTTTGAAGATGATAAATGTGTAATCTTTACTTGTTTGTATGAAGAAATATAAATATTTCTGGAAATTTTAATTAAACGCTCATTAGAAAAGGAATCTGGGTCGAATCGATACTGTGGAGTTGATGCTAATATTTCAACATCTATATTGTTCTCTTTAAATTTAGAAGCAATATCAGCAACAAGTTTACCTGTAGATACTTGATCTGGTGGAATTGTTAAAGAATGAAATAAAACCTTTTTCATTCTTTAAAGGAATTACTTACATCAAAAGCATAATCAGATGGTTTATGTTTTTTAAAATTATTACTTTTAGAAAGTTCAATTAAATCATTAACAATAGTTTCTGAAGCATCCCCCCTACCAAATGGATTATCCCAATTTTTGTTCATAGCTTCGACATCACCTAAAATTTTAGAGATATGTGGATTATCTTCAGTTGGATCAAATTTTACAGATGCTTTGACATCATATACTTCGGGTCGCTCTGTTGAGTATCTCATTTGTATGGATGGAATCCCTAGGATACAAGCCTCTTCAACAACTGTACCAGAATCGGTGGCTACAAAAGCGGAATTTTTTAATAAATACATAAATTCTAAATAACCAATTGGATCTAAAACTTTAATATTGCTATTTAATTTCAATTTAGAGTTTTTTAAAATTTCTTGAGTTTTATACCCCATTGGAAATATGACATTTTTATCATTTATTGAGTTCAATAAATTTACTATATTTGTAAAACTGTCAATATTTAATATATTTTCTCTTCTATGGCTCGTCACTAGAACATACTTACTTTTCACTATATCTTGTAAATCTTTTTCCAAATAAGTAAATCCAGATTCAAATTTTTCAAAATTTTCATTAATAATATCAACGATTGGATTACCAGTAACTTTTATGATTTTTTCACTAATTCCTTCGTTTAAACCTTGTTTTTTATAACTATCTAAATACGCATAGATTCTATCAGATAAATGATCAATGACTGTTCTATATTTTTCTTCTGGCATTCTCCAATCGTAAGATCTCATACAACCTTCAATATGAACTATTGGTATATTGTGTTGTGCAGCTGCAATTGAGCCCATAACTGTATTTGTATCTCCTAAGAAAACAGCAGCTTTATATTTATGATTACCAAAATGATTATATAAATTTGTAATAGTTGAAGAAACAATAGTTGAATCGTTTTGAGTATCTAAAGTAAATTCGAAGTCAGGTATTGGTACATTTAGTTGTTTAAAAAAAGTATCTTTCATATTTTCAGAATAATGTTGGCCAGACCACAAAAAATCAAAATCAATCTCTTTTTGGTTTTTTAATAATTTTAAAATTTTACTCGCCCTTATTACATCTGGTCTTATCCCTAATATTATTGCTAAATCTTTCATGCTATATCATTATCTTATGAGTAAGTTCAGAATTTGCTAGTTCTTCAATATTTTCTTCAATAGTAGGAACATGATCATAACCTGCTGATTTCCATATTTCTTCATTCAAATTACTGTTATTTGACTTGAGAGTTCGGTTAATTACACTACTGGCATCTAAATGGTCAATATCAATTTGTTTTTTAAAATGAATCTTGAACTGTTCAAGTAAATTTGCTTTTGATATTACATTTTTAGGAATAAGATGTTGAGTTTTAAAATCATTAATTTTATTATTCATAATAATTCCCTCAATTATTTTCGCAAAATTCAATGTTGTAACACCATTCCACATGTGGTTTTTGTATCCAGAGACAACTAGTTCTTGATTATTCAAAAACCAATTCATTAATGAGAATCCGATTCCTTGCTCTGGACCAATTATGCTAGACCTTATAACAATTTTGTTACTTCCTTCGATCTCTCCAACAATTTTTGATTTTCCATATAGATCTAGTGCATCTTTGTAAGAAACTTCTGTATAATCTCCACCCAAACCTGAAAAAACGCAATCTGTTCCAATTTGAATATAATTTATATCATTCTCAAATGCTAATTTATGAATCTTTTGTGGGAAATAGGAATTGATTAATATGGTGTTAGTAATTGAGTCCACATCATTTTCATTAATTTTAGGCTTTATAATCCCAATACAATTAACAATATAATCATAATCACAAATCTTGATAATCTCTTCTAAAGGATTTTGATCAAGTTTATTGGCATCAAAAATATAATAATTACCATCGAAATTTTCTACAACAAATTCATTTTTACTTCTTGAAGTAATATCTACATCAAGGTCTTTGGCTGAATCCAAGTAAAGAGCAACCATCTTTCCAAGCATTCCGTTTGCACCTAAAACTAAAACTTTAGCGCTACTCATAAATTTCCGGAGAATATTCAGACCAAGGATTCCAAAATTTTGCATCAAATCTATAATCATCTTTTTTAGAATCTTCTATCTTTAAGGACGAAAAATACATAACTTTGCTATCAGTAACTAAGTTAATAGCACCATTTGCATATCCAGGTGGTATATATAAAGTTCCTGAATCTTCGTTCATTTTAAATTTTTCAACTTTATTCTCATTAGAGGGGTTTTCCCAATTATCTACTTTCACAACTGCAATAAGAAATTCACCTTTCAAAACTTTAATTAATTTAGCTTCTATTTTATGACCGTGCCATGCACGAACAGTTCCTCTACTTGGGTTTGTTACTATATAAAACCTTTTAAAATCTGATAAATCTAGTGAATTGTAGTATTCAACAAAGCCTCTATGATCTTTAGATTGTCCTTTTTCAAACAGAGTAGGAATAGTAATTTGATTTATCAAGTTACGCCATATTTCTCAAGAAAATTTTGATTTGAATAACGAATATGGTTTACATTCTTAATTCTATTATTTGAAATAAGATTATAAACTTCTTCAATTCCTTTAGCGAGCTCTATGGTTGATTCAAAACCAGTTTCTTTTAATAACTTATCACTACTGACTTGATAATTTCTTGCATCTTGAAATTTCATAGGAGTAGTTTCAATAGTCGCAGTAGGTATTTTTTCAATAATCAAATTTCCAATATCAATAATCTTATAATTTTGATAATGTAAATTGAAGACACCTGTTGTTTCCATTTCAATTGTATGATCAATAGCATTTGCGACATCCGTAACATGTAATAGCGGTCTCCACTGATCCCCTCCAAAAACTGTTAACTTTCCTTCTGTTAATGCTTTAGTAACTAATATATTTACAACTAGATCTAGTCTTATTCTTGAAAATTCATCGCTAATTCCAAATAGAGTTCCTAATCTAAAAATAATAGAATTAGTACCTTCCAAATATTCTTCAGCTTGAACTTTTGAAGAAGCATATTCAGAAAGAGGATTTACAGATGAACTCTCGTCTAAAAGTCCATCTTGTGCGCCGTAAACAGAACATGTTGATAAAAATACTATTCTTTTTTTAAAATTTTCAACCAAAAATTTTACAGATTCTGAATTAATTTTAAAAGTTAATTCTGGATTTATAGCACATGCGCCATCACCAACTAATGCAGCTAGCCATATAACAGCATCAGATTTATCTAACAAAGGAAGTAATTTATCGGTGTCCCGAATATCTCCATTTACAAAATTTACATCTTTTCTGTATGATTCCTCATAAATTAGTGAATCATAAACTGTAACATTGTGTTTAGGCTTAAGTTTGTCAACTATGCCACCACCAACATAGCCAGCTCCACCAACAACTAAAACGTTCATCTTACAATAATATATGGTAACTAGTTATTATTTGTGCTTATATAAAATTTTTCAATAGATTCTGCAGATTTTCTTAAAGAAAAATTTTTAACTACGTGTGTTTTTTGACCGATTTGAACACTTTTTAAAATCTTTTGTTCATTTTTGAAATAATTACCAATGAGTTCAGCGATGGTTTGTGTGTCATTTCTATCAACTAAAGAACCATTTATATCTAAGATAAACTCATTAAGAGGACTAATGTTTGAACAAATTACAGCAACATTACTTTCTACAGCCTCTAAAGCAACTAAGCCAAACCCTTCCGATTCAGATAGAAATAAGAATAAATCTATTTCATGAAAAAATTTGTTTATATCTGAAAAATGAGGAAACACCTCTACATTTTCTTCTAGTTCATATTTTATTATCATATTGTTTAAATCTTTTAAATAGCCTATATCATCAGATCCAGCTAATTTAATTTTGAAATTAATACCACTTTCTTTTAAAAATGAGCCTACTTCAAGAACTTTATCCCATCCCTTCCAAGGTAACATTCTTGCTGCCATGCCAATTACATTTTGATTATGAATTTTTGTATTTCTATCATTAATCTTTATTCCATAGTGAATTGTAGAAACATTACCTTCTTCTAAATTAATATGTTTGGTTAACCATTTGTTAATGCTGTCAGATATTGCAATGACTCCACTTGATTGATTTAATATCTTTCTCCAAAAAAAATTTGTGAAAAGATATTTAAATTTATTTTCTCCAGTTCTTGTGCCATATTTTGCATGAACTGAGATTACATGTTTAAAATCTTTATTAAAAATCTTAATTACTCCAACATAGAAATCAGATTTTGGCAAATGAGAATGTACTATGTCGTATTTTTCTCTTTTAACTAATTTATATAAACTAAATAAGCCGAAAAATTTGTCGGTATATATCGAATATTTTTCAAGACTTTTTTCTACAGAATCTCCTTTTCTGTACATATCAAATGTAAATATATCAAAGTGTATATTTTTAATTTCATTGATTATTGATGCGAGTTGTACTTCAGCACCATCTTTTTTTAAGGTTGGAACTACGTGTAATATTTTTAATTTATCTTTCATTTTGAATACTTATGTTTAACTTAAAAAATACAAAAAAGAAGAGAATCGAAACTGAATGATTCTGAATAAAATCACCTGTAAGAGACATAGCTACAAAAGATCCTAAAAATAAAAAATTTTTATCTAAAATATTATCTTTAATATCTTTAAAAAACACTTTAACTGGTTTTATAAAGATACAAATAAATAATAACAATCCTACAAATCCGTAATCTAAAATTATAAACAAAAAAGAATTGTGGGGTCCAGTTGGCCTTAACTCAGGTGAAAAATTTGTAGTTTGCTGTATTTCGCTTCTGACAATTCCATAATTATTATGTCCATAACCAAATAAATTATTAGCTAAGCCTCTAGAAGATATATCAGAAATAGTAGCTTGCTGCATTTCTACTCTATCCTGAATTCCTTCAGTTTCTGCTTCTGAAATAAACCTATCTAATAAACCGAAATTTGTTACAAAAATAATTGTTAATCCCACTAAAAAAACTTCAAATATATTCTTTGATAAAATTAAATACGCAGTCAACAAAATTATTAAAATTATCATGGATGCACGACTGTAAGTGAAGAAACAGCCCAATATCCCGGTTACAATAAAAATTCTTTTATAAACTCGGTTACTGTTGGAAATACAATATAAATTTAGTGCTGCTATTAAGCCTCCAAAAGCATTAGGACCTCCTGCTTGAAAACCGTTCATCCTTCCATCAGTAAATATCCATTGATTTTCATTAAATCCCATTTTCCAATAATTATATGAGTCAGTACCAAAATTTAACTGAAGGAAAAAAAATAGAATTGAAAAAAAATTTAAAAATAAGGTAAGATTTCTAAACAGATTATCATATTGATTTAAATCATTGTCACCTAGTAGTGAAATATATAAAGCGGTGTAGAATATATATCTCATTCCGTCACTAAAAATTAGTTCATTATTAATAAATATATTTTGAACAAAAATATAAAAAGTAAAAATACATATAGGAATTAACTGCCTGTAAAAAATTTGTTTTAAATTTTTTAAATATATGTTGATCATAAATAATACTAGAAATAAAATTACTGGAATATCATCTAGCTCTATATAGGATGAAATAGATATGTGTGGAGTTATTGGAATTAGGAAGACAAGAAAAATTTGAAAGTTAATTAATTTATCTTTATATTTAACCATCTTTTTAATCCATTCTTTAAGAGGAATAGTAATGCTTCCAAAACTATTGATTTGGACATTTTAGAATTTCCAAGTCTTCTTTCATAAAAAATTATTGGTACCTCTTTAATAATTAGCCCTTTTGCAATACTTCTGATTGTCATTTCAATTTGAAAGGAATACCCATCTGAATTAGTTTTAAAATATTCTATTTCTTCTAAAGCTTTTCTGGAATAACACCTAAAGCCACTCGTCATATCATTTATTTTTGAACGGAGTAATAATTTTGATAAATTATTAGCTGTAATTGACAATATTTTTCGCTTCGTATCCCAACCTGTACTCCCTCCACCAGAAATATACCTGCTACCAATTACTACATCGGAATAATGCGAGCTATCCAATATTTTCAACAAATCTTCAAAACTATGAGAAAAATCTGCATCCATTTCAATAAAATGAGTGAATCCCTTATTTAACCCCCATTTAAAACCATCTCTGTAAGCAGAACCTAATCCTAGTTTTGAATTTCTTTTTAACAAATATATTTTTTGATGGGTTTTCATAATATTCTCTACATAACTAGAAGTTCCGTCAGGAGAATTGTCATCAACAACTAGAAGAGAAACATCAATTTTAAAAACTTCCTCGATAAATTTATCTATATTATCAATTTCATTATAAGTTGGAACTATTATCAAATGAGATTTAGAATTATATGACAATATATTTAAGAACCATCGCCATCAAGATCTACTGCATTTATTGAAGCATCATGTCCCACTGCTTTACCCTCATCTTCTAAATCAAATGACCATCTATGTTTAGGACAAATCAGAAATCTCTCGTCTTCAATTTCATGAGTAGTTAAATCACTACCCTGGTGAGGACAAAATTTATCAATAGAGTACAACACTCCACCAACTTCAACAGAAATTCGTTCTCTTTGGTTTTGTAATCGCATTAAATTATTAACGAATTCAGGTACATCTTCTTTTTCCATTGTTAAGAAACCGTTGATAGCTACTTGATAGATATCAGGGGTTCGTTTCAATTTGTGTCTAAATGAAAGCATGAAATCTTCCCAATTAAGATACCCATCTAATAATCTTCCAATATCACCTGCTGATGCGCTAATCTCATAGGTTAAGTCAGAACTTTTATTAATTTTATTCTTAATATCTATTTGGTTATATTCAAAATCTATGTAGATAGAAGTATCTTCAATTTCACTTAAGGAAAACTCCATTAAAATATTCATTTTTTGTTCAATTTTAAAACCATTTAATTTTGAGTTTAATTCAACTAACAATCTTTTTTGGACTTCGATAGGGTCGTAAGACGATTTTTGCTTTTCTCTCTCTAAGAAAATAGATTCGTAATTATTTGCATAATCTTGAATATTTTTTTTATCGTACATTTCTTCAATATTCTCTAGAGGATGTTCAATATCTACTTGTTGCTTCTTAAAATAAAATTTACTACCAGGAACAGGGACTTCTACATTTAATTCAGGTATTGCATCATTTAAATATTTTTTAAATTTAAAAGGTGACGAGAATATATTTACATCTTGAAAATTTATATGAATCAAATTTGGATCTAAAAAGACTGGGGGGCCAGCTGCCGGTATATAAAGTTCTGGTTTAAATTTTTGAATAAGATTTTTAACAGAACCAAATTTTCCATAAACTTTAGATTCAGAAATCTCATAATATTTTTTTTCAGGATATTCATAACAAACGGGATGAAAAACGGCACCAGAAAATTGACATGTAAAAATATCAAATTTGTTGTATATTGCGAAGAGTTCATCTACACGATCATAAACTTTACAATCATTTAGGTTTAAAAATGTAAAATCAGAGTCAGAATCATGGAGACCTAAAGCTGAATCTCTGACAATTTCTTGATCATCAAGAAACAGCCTTATTTCTAGATTTCCAATATTAACTATTTCTGAATCAATAGGTGTAGTTACAGAATTAGGATTTAATTTATTTAAAACAGAAGCCACATGGTCTCTTCTAAATTTTGGAGTAATAAAATTAATTTTACTTAATGGAAGGGATTTAAGAAAAGGAAGGTCAAAGTGATCTTTATGTTCATGACTTATATAAATGTATACATTTTTGTCTGTCGTTTCAATTAATTCTCGAACATCATCGCCAAGAAGATGATTTGAAGGAAACTGATACCAAGATGAATCAAAAGCACCTGATTTTGACATCCATGGGTCCATAAGTAAGATTTCATTCTCAGTTTCGTACATAAAAGCAGCATGGCCTAGGAATGTAAGCATATAATTTATAGTAATAGAACCAAGAAATATCCAAAAGATATATATCAAAAGAGTTAGAATCTGATAGTGGAAAAAATTATTGTTACAGGTTCATGTGGATTTATAGGCTTTAATTTTATAAATTCCCTTGATGAAACTTACGAGATTATTGGAATTGATTCTTTAAATAATGCATACGATTCAAGATTAAAAGATTTACGACTAGAACATTTAAAAAATATTTCTAACTTCAAATTTTTAAAAATAGATTTATCTGAAAAGAATGAAATTGAAAATCATTTAAATAGTTTTAACGGAGCAAAAACAATTGTGCACTTAGGTGCTCGTGCTGGTGTAAGGCAAAGCTATTTAGAACCAGATAAGTACATAAGAGACAACACTACAGCAACTGTA
Source organism: uncultured Candidatus Actinomarina sp. (assembly GCA_902555055.1). Classification (GTDB taxonomy): domain Bacteria; phylum Actinomycetota; class Acidimicrobiia; order Actinomarinales; family Actinomarinaceae; genus Actinomarina. The sequence goes on along the minus strand of CACDQN010000003.1, from coordinate 66,977 downwards.
AATCTAGCTTTGACCGCAAAAAATTTAAGTATAGAAAATCTTGTATTAGCTTCAACATCTTCTATTTATGGTGATACAGGTAACAATTTAGCAACTGAAAATCAAGATGAATTAAATGAACCTCCTTCAATTTATGCTGCTACAAAAGCATTCGGTGAAACTTTGGTAAGAAATGTATTTTCTGAAGAAGACGAAATATTAAAGATTGGAAGATTTTTTACTGTTTATGGTCCATACGGCAGGCCTGATATGTCTATATTGAGATTTATTCACTGGATTGCAACAAATCAAGAAGTAATAATTTATGGTAACGGAGAGCAAAGAAGGTCTTTTACCTATGTTATGGACATTGTGGATGGTTTAAATAAGTTAAGACACTATAACAAAAGTGGTACTTTCAATTTTGGTTCAAATACTACATGGTCATTAATTGAAATAATCAATAAGATTGAAAATTACCTTGGTAAAAAAGCAAATTTAGTTTTTAGAGATAGGGCATATAATGATGTTGATGTTGTACTTCCAAACTTAGATAACTCAAAGCAAAAACTTGACTGGCAACCATTTACTGATATTGATGAGGGACTAGAAAAAACAATTGAATGGTATAAAAGTAATGAATCTTACCTTCAGAAAATTAAATTTAAGTATGACTATGAAAAATAATTTAAAAAATATTATTATTACTGGCGGTGCAGGTTTTATTGGTTCAAACCTAGCAAAAAAATTTTTATCTGAAGGAACCGAAAAAATACTTATAATTGATGACTTATCAACTGGGAATAAAAACAACTTAATTGGATTAAATAATATTGAATTTATCGAATCCAGAATAGAAGATATCGAAAATCTTGAAAAATTGTTTAAAGACTATGATTTCTGCTTCCACTTAGCTGCAGGAGTAGGTGTTCAATATATCATGGAAAATGTAAGTAAAGCATTGCTTACGAATATTGAAGGAACACATGTAATTATTGAAGCATGTAAGGCAAACAATATACCTATGTTGATTACATCCACTTCTGAAGTTTATGGTACTTCAAGTGACAAGGTGTGGACGGAAGAAACTAAAAGCTTAATCGGTCCCCCAACAAAATTAAGATGGTCATACGCTGCATCGAAACTAATTGATGAATTTTTAGTGTTGTCTGAATACAACGATAATAATTTGAATCCAATTGTAGTTAGGCTATTTAATATAATTGGACCCAACCAAGTTTCTGATTTTGGTATGGTTGTACCAAAGTTTATCGAAGCTGCAATTCAAGATAGAGATATCATAATTCATGGAAATGGTACTCAGACTCGATCTTTTACTTGGGTAAATGATGTAATTGAATATTTCTATCTTCTATCAAATAAAAAACTCTATGGCGAAATTTTTAATATTGGACAAACTGAAGAAATCTCGATTAAAGAGCTTGCAGAATTAATTATAAAATTAAGTAATTCAAATTCAAAAATAGTATATAGAACACATGAAGAAGTATATGGAAGTAAATTTGAAGACCCAATGCGGAGAACGCCTTCAATTGATAAAATTGTAGAAGCTACAGGTTATGAGCCTTCTATGACGATAGAAAATATGATCAAAGAAATAATTGAGTATAAAAAAATAAATAATTGAAAATATTAATTACTGTTGGAATTTTTCCTCCTGACATCGGAGGACCTGCTAGTTTTGTACCAAAAATAGCAAACCTTCTTTCAAAATCTGGAAATGAAGTAACAGTAATTTGCTTAACTGATAAATACCAATTGGATAAGGAAAATTTTAAGATTGTAAGGATTTTAAGAAAACAAAATTTAGTAATTCGATGGTTTAGAACAATATTTCAAATACTAAAGCATGGAGTAAATTCAGATTTAATTTTTGTAAATGGTCTTCCTATGGAATCATACATAGCTAATTTACTAATTAGAAAAAAACTTTATAGAAAAATTGTTGGTGATTGGGCTTGGGAACGTGGAATGAATCGTAAATTAATAAATGAATCTTTTGATGATTTTCAAAATAATAAACACGGTTTACATTTGGAAATAGCAAAATTTTCAAGAGGTTGGACTGCAACAAAAGCCCACTTGGTCATTACTCCTTCAAATCACTTAAAGAACATAGTTAAGAATTGGGGGGTTTCTGATAAAAATATTAAAGTTATTTACAACGGGACAATAGTAGATAAAACAAAAAGAGAAGACAATCAAGTAAGTCCTGAGAAATTAAAATTTATTACAGTAGGTAGATTAGCTCCCTGGAAAAATATCGATATAATGCTTGAAACTTTCGCAATGTATAAAAGATTAAATAATAATTTTATTTTTTATATTGTAGGAAGTGGGCCAGAAGAAGTGGCTCTAAAAGAGTTGACAAGAAAATTAGTTCTAGAACAAGAAGTAGTTTTTACCGGACAACTGGATAAAGAATCTTTAAGTCAATTCTATGAAAAGTCAAATATTTATATTCAAGGTTCTAGCTATGAAGGATTGCCACACGTAATATTAGAAGCAATTAGTCACAATTTATCAATCATTAGTACTCCGATTGGTGGGACAAACGAAGTATTGATGAATGGTAGGAATGGGTGGATATGGCAATTACGTAAGTCATTTAAACCAGTAAAAGAAGATTTATTAAAAATAATTGAGGAATTGACTAACAATATGGAAAAAGATAGATTATTGAAGAAAAATGCAATGAAAAATCTACATAAGTTATTTAATGAAGAACAAAACTTAAAAACATACCTAGAGATACTAAAAAAATGAAAAATTTACTTTTTTACGGTACAACACCCTATTCCATTTCGTTAAGCTCATCAGATTTTAATAAGTTTAATGAATTGTCTAAATCATTTAATCTCTTTGTATATTCAAGTAACAAGAAAGCTCAATACATAGACCACAAAGTGGTAAAAATTTTTTATACTAAAAAATTCAAAAACTTTTTAATTAATTATTTATATTTTTACTTTTTTAATATCTTTTCATTTTATAAATTTGTTAAAAATGAAAAGATTGATATTGTTTCAGCAAAAGATCCTATAACAGCTTTGATTCCTACTTTACTTTTGAAATTAAGGATTTTGAATTTTAAGTTGGTCATAGAGCACCACGGAGATTTTCTAAATTTATTATTAAACCAAAGACAATTATATTTTAAAAAATTTACGATATACCTGTCTAGTAAAATTTCAAATTTTACATACAAAAATTGTGATTTAATTAGAGGGGTTCATGAAGAGCAAACTAAATTACTTGAAGACAAATATAAAAAAATTACTTCAGTATTTCCTGCTTGGGTTGACAATACAACTTTTTATCACAACAACAATAATACAAAATCGAACAACATACTATTTGTTGGAAATATTATTCCAAGAAAAGGTGTTCTTTTTCTCATAAAAGCATTTGATCATTTTCAAAAAAATAATGATGGTTTATACCAATTTAAAATTGTAGGTGGTAGACCCAATGTTCAATACTTTGAAGAATGCCAAGATTACATATCAAAAAATAATATACCGAATATAAATTTCTATGATGCATTGAAGCCAGATGAAGTTGCAAAAAAAATGAATGATTCTGCTATTTTGGTTATGGCGAGTAATTTCGAAGGATTACCGAGAGTATTAATAGAAAGTGGACTATGTAAATTACCTAGTTTGGCTACAAATATTAATGGTATTTCCACTCCTTTTAATTCAAAAGGAGGAACTATGCTTTATGAAATTAACAACACTAATGAATTTACTACAAATTTAGAGCTATTTTTTAAAAATGATCAAACACGCTTAGAACTAGCTATGAAAGCATTTCAACTATCTGAGTCTTTATCTGGTTCTGGGGTGTTTGATGAAAACTGGAGGAAAATACAAGAGTCCCTCTATGAGTAAATTATTATATCTTAATCTTGCAATCGATAGTGATGATACATCTTTAGGATTTGCTATTGGGTGGCTAGAAGAAATTTCAAAGAACTATGAAGCAGTAGATGTTATAACACTAAGACTTGGTAAATTACCAGAATTAGATAAGAAAATAACAATACATGGCCCAACTCATAAAGTAAATAAATTATATAAATATAGGTTTCTTTATAAAACGGCAAAAGAATTAATTAAAAAAACAAATTATGAAAATTGTTTTTCACACATGTCACCTATATCGGTTTTTATAATTGCATTTTTACTAAAAAGAAGAAATATAAAATCTACTCTTTGGTTTACTCATCCTGGACCACAATTTGGACTTAAAAAAATTATTTTATATTTTGCTTTTAAACTTTCAGATAAAATTTTGACTGCATCACAAACATCATTTCCTTTCAAATCAGAAAAAGTTCATGTTATTGGACATTCAATAAACCAGGACAAATTCGTAAATCAAAAAGACAAGTACGAATTAAATAATTTTTTAATCTTATCTAGAATTTCTAAATCAAAAAATTTAGAAATTGGTATTGATGCATTTCTAAATTCAAATGAAGGAGATAATAATTTAGATATTATTGGAGGCACACTTAATCAAGATGATGAGCAATATTTAAAAAAATTAAAATTAAAATATGAAAATTTTAATAATATTAAATTTTTGGGGAAGGTAAAACATGCCGATCTTCCAAGTATTTTAAAAAAATATGATGTTAATTTTAATTGTGCTGGAGAAGGTTTCTTTGACAAGTCCGTTTTAGAAACATTATCAATGGGAATAGTGAATTTCTATCATAATTCAGATTTCAACAGTATCTATAAAAATTATTCAGTTTATTATTTTTTTGAAAATACGGCAGACCTTACTAAAAAAATTAATTTATTAAGAAATGTAAAAGAAGATGAACTAAATAAATTTTTTGATTCAATAAACCATAATCTAAAAAATCATTCATTAAGTTCACTTAATAAAAGATTAAACAATTTTATTTGAATTATTCTTTATCCATTGAATAGTTTTTGATAATCCTGTCACTATATCGATTTTTGGCTGATAACCTAATATTTTTTTTGATTTAGTTAAATCTGGTTTTCTTTGCAATGGATCATCAACTGGTAGCTTTTTATAAATTATTTTAGAATCAGATTTAGTCAATTCTAAAATTAAAGTTGCTAAATCTTTAATGGACATTTCATTATCATTACCTATGTTAAAAATTTCAGATTTTGGATAATTTAATGCTAGTAAAAGTCCATTAACAGTATCTTCAATGTAAGAAAAAGATCTCGTTTGAAGTCCGTCACCGTAAATCGTGATATTGTCGTTATTTAAAGCTTGAACAATAAAATTAGTTACCACTCTACCATCATTTAATTGCATATTTTCTCCGTATGTATTAAATATTCTTATAATGTTTGCATTTAAATCATATTCACTAACATATGCTTGTGTTGCCGCCTCAGCAAATCTTTTAGATTCATCGTACATACTTCTAGGACCAGTTGGATTAACGTTTCCCCAGTAATCTTCACTTTGTGGGGAAATCTTCGGATCTCCATATATTTCTGATGTCGAAGAAAGAAGAAATTTAGAGTTAAATTTTCTTGCAATTCCTAATGCGTTTATAGTGCCAATACTTCCTGACTTAAGTGTATTGATAGGAAATTTAGTATACGCTAAAGGAGACGCACAGCTAGCTAGATGAATCACATAATCCATTTTTTCCGAAATATCATAGTGATGTTGTATGTCATGAGGTTTAAATTCAAAGTTATCTAACTTAATGAACTTTTCAATATTTTTTTTTGAACCAGTGAGTAAATTATCTAGAACAATAACTTTATCAGCTTTCGTTATAATTTTACCAATCAAATGACTGCCTATAAATCCCGCCCCACCAGTTATTAAATACTTCATAATCTAATTCCAAAATCGATAGTAGATAGTGTTTTGAAGTTCTTGGGTTTTATCTTTCAACTTATTATAAGAATCATCCAAAGGAAACATTTCAACGATAAGAGAGTAATCTTTTAACAAATCAAAGTCATTTAATACAAAATCTGATAAAACATAGTTGTCATATATTTCAACCTTTTTACTACGTTGTTGTAATTTTTGATAGATTGCAAATGTTGGAGAGTGTCTTATATCATCAGTATTTTCTTTAAATGAAGCTCCAATTAAACATACTTTTTCTAAATTGTTAGATTCCAACATGTCAACCAATTTATCTGTAAACCAGCTTATATGCACATCATTAGAATTAATAATTGATTGAACTAATGGCAAATTTAAATTTTGATTTTTAGCGAGTTCCTGAATTTCTTTTACATCTTTTGGAAAACATGAACCACCCCAGCCGGGAGAAGGTCTAAAGTAATCAAGGCCAATTCTAGAATCTAAACCTACACCTCTTAAAACATCTTCTTGATTAGCATTCAATTCGTCAACTACTCTTGATGCCTCGTTAACAAAAGACAGCCGTAAAGGTAAATATGCATTTGATAGATATTTGATTAATTGAGAACTTACTGGATCTGTGTAGATTATTTCTGTATCAAGACTGCTATAAAGTTCTCCAATTTTCTTCATATTTTCACTATTAAGAGAACCAACAATAACTCTATCTGTATGAAAAAAATCAGCAAACGCACTTCCCTCTCTTAAAAATTCTGGATTAAAAACCAGATCTTCATAATTAATAGACGAGTCTTTGAAGAGCTTTTCAAGAGCTAAAGGATGGATTGTCGACTTGATACAAATTATAGTTTCATTATCAATTAAATCTTTGATGTTGTGGAAAACAGAAGAAATATAGCTGATATCCACATCTCCTTCTTCAGTAGTTGGAGTTTGAACACATATTATTACTGCATCGATGCTGTCCCACTTTATATCGTTGTAATTATCAAAAAATTGGGTGTTTTGTTGTACTTCTGAATTTAAAAGATAATCTTTAAGTTCAGGCTCAATAAATGGTGGGCGGTAATGATTTAAAACATTGATTTTATCTTTATCAGTATCAATAAAACTTACATTATGTCCTATTTTAGCAAATGATAAGCCTGTTATTAAACCAACATAACCCACTCCAACAATAACTAATTGCATAATTTGATGATACATATTTTTAGACTTTATAATGACATTGATGATATATTATCTTGCGCACTCTGACTGGATATTAAAACAATCAAGAGCTGACATAGTTAAATCTCTAGATACCAAGTTTAAAATAACTTCAATTTGTCCGCTTGAAGAAAATTCAGAAGAAGTAATTAATATTTACAATAAATCTATATTATGGAACACTAATAAAAACATTTTTTTTGATGTTTTAGGAATTATTCAATTAAGAAAAATACTTTCAAAAATAGACAAAAGTGACACTTTACATATATTTACAATTAAGTCACTTTATATGTTTATTTTTGCATCAATTTTTTATAATAAAGAATTTAAAGTAATGGTTTCCATTACCGGATTAGGATTTCTTTTTGCTAATACTCTATTAGCTAAAGTTGTAAAATTTTTAACAAGATTTTTAATAATCTTACAGATTAATAAAAAGGTTGATTTAATTATTTTTCAAAATATTGAAAATAAGAAAGATTTTATTAAGTATTCAAAATATAGTAATAAAACCAGAATTGTTGAGGGAAGTGGGCTGAATACGAAGAAAATTAAAATAAAAGCAGATACGAATCCAAAAACTAAAGTTATTTTTGTTGGTAGATTGATGATAGAAAAAGGGATATACGAATATATCAAAATTGCAAAAATTATGAATGAAGATTCTAATTTAGAATTTTATATTGCAGGAAAACCTGACTTTGGAAATAAAAGTAGTATTAGCGAAGAAGAGTTGGAAAGTATAAAGAATAGTCCCTATGTGGATTACCTGGGACAAATTAATGTTTATGAAGAGCTTTGCAACTATGATATATTAATTCAGCCAAGCCATCATGAAGGACTCTCTAGAATACTTTTAGAGAGCATGTATGCAGGTTTGTATTGTATTTGTAATGACATTCCTGGAATTAAAGAAATAATTATGAAAACTAACTTTGGATTACTAATCAAAAACAATGATATCGAAAGTTATGTTGACGCAATAAAATCGTTTAATTCAGATAACGAGTTATCTAACTATGGGAATGCAAAAAATATTATAAATAGTGATTATTCTGTTGAAGCAATTGCTAAAGAATTTAACAAAATCTATGATGAATTTGTTTGAAGATTTTCAACTTTCGATATATCTGGCATCTACTCTTGCATTTATGCTTTCTCTAATATTGTGCAATATAGTTATTAAATTGAACAAGAATTTTAAGATTATAGAAAATCAACAACAACGGCTTTCAAGTTTGAATATAGTTCCACTTGGTGGTGTAGCTATGGCGATAAGTTTTTTTGTATCCGTTAGATTACTAGGAGAAGCTGATCCAAAAATGGTGACAATATCTATTTTTGCTCTTGCAATATCTATACTAGGAGTAATTGATGATTTTTTGAATTTAAGCTGGAAAATTAAAATTCTTTTTCAGTTTTTATTTGTTGGTATGCCAATACAATTTCTTGGAGAATATATAAATATTGAAAATATCACGGGATTAAATTTTTCTAATTATTTAAATTTTTTCTTCACAGTATTGTGGATTGTAGTATTAATGAACTCAATAAATTTTATTGATAACATGGATGGCTTTGCGGCAGTAAACAGTGCGTTTATCTGTATTGCGATAACAATTTTAGCTTTTATTTTTAATCAAAACTATCTTGCGGATGTAAGTTTTATATTACTACTTTCAATACTTGGATTTTTAATTTTCAACTTCCCACCAGCAAGAATTTACATGGGAGATTCAGGGAGCTTATTTATAGGTTTTATATTGGGATTTATAAGTATAATTTTTGATTGGAATCCAGGAGGTGAAAGTTATCTATATAGTTCAATACCTCCTGTATTCCTTTTTTTCACAGTTCCTTTGCTTGATTTTTTAACTGTATTTATTCATAGAGTAAAAAATAAAACATCTCCCACAAAAGGAGGGACTGATCACATATCACATAGATTATTGAATTATGGAAATTCTGTTCAAAAAATTTTGATGCTATTTTCAGTAATTAATATTTTCATATTTGTATTGCTAGCAGTATCTATAGCATTTGAATCTTTGTCATTGATTGTATTTGTGATTTATATGCTATTTATTATTTTTTTATATTTAAAATTTCAAAAAATGGAACCTTTAAAGTAGATTCTTTAAAGTTTGAATGCGTTCTTCTGTACCAGCATCAATCCACCAAGATTCAAAAATACTGTAACTGATATCTCCTTTGTTCAAAAATATTTTATTTAAATCGGTAATTTCCAATTCCCCTCTTTCTGAAGGTTCTAAAAGATTTATATAATCAAAACATTTATATTCATATATGTATAGACCTATAACCGCATATGATGAAATATAGTCTTGGGGCTTTTCATGTAAATTAATTACTTTATTGTCTACAACTTCAATTACTCCAAATTCTTGAGGATTTGACACTTCCTTAACAAACAAATGAGCTCCGGTAAAATTATCTAAATTTAAATCAGATAATGGATTGGAGCCAAAAAAATTATCACCTAAAACAAAAGTTACTAATGAATTTTTTGGAATTAAGTCGTTTGCATAAGATAATGCGTCTGCAATGCCATTAGGCTCTTGCTGCACAACAAATTGTAAATTTATATTACTAAAATTTAATTCAACATCATTTTTAATCATGTTGTGATATTCGGGATTTGTAATTATAACAAAATTAGATAACCCCCAAGATATCAATTGTTTAATTTGAAGAGAAATCATGCTTATCCCATTTATATCAATTAAAACTTTTGTATGATTATTTTTGTTATAGTTTTTTAACCTAGTTCCAAGGCCACCAGCAGCAATAACTACATAATTTTTTTCCATTTCCTTATATTAAAAGAACATATTGATTAAAGTTGTAATTTGACTATGAAATTCAATAAACAAACATTCTTGCTTGTAGGGATTCTGTTAGTAGGAATAATAGCTTATTCCTTTATCCCTAACTTTGAAAGAGAAGAATTTAACACCAATATTATTGAAGATATTTCCTCAGGAACAATAACAACTACGACTATTGAGGAAAATAATCAGGTTGCTAATCCTGAAACTGAACTTAAAAAAGAAGATGAAGAACTCTTTGAAACATCTATTTATGATAGTTTGTTAATTAATAATACTACTAAAAGGATTGAAAAAATATTTACTTCATATTTAGTTATTGGAAGTGATGAAAGAAGTGAATCTTCATCTGCAAGTAGAGGAATAGTAGAAGGCAGCAGAGCAGATGTTATTATGATTGTAATAATTGATTCTGAAGAAAATGTATCCCTTATTTCTCTTCCGAGGGATTTACTTATAGAAGACCCTTGTAGTCAAAATATCCAAAGAATTAACAGTTCATATAAAAACAATGGATGCGGATCAAACGCAGAAAATTTATCTGCAGTAATATTAAATATTACAGGACTCAAAATTGATCACTTTGTAAAATTTAGTTTTGAGGGATTTGAAGAAATTATAGATAGTATGGGTGGAGTTGAAATTTGTGTAAATGAAACACAAAGGGAGGGCTACTCATTTGAAATTCAAAAAGGATGCAATACACTAAATGGTGAAATTGCACTTAATTGGATAGTCTCTAGAAATACTGAAATATTAGATGGAGAGAAAATTACTAATGAAAATGGAGAAGATATTTCATCTTGGAAACCGATGCCTGGCGTCAGTGACCTAACTAGAATTAAAAAACAACAGGAGCTTATTATTTCAATGATGCAAAGGATAAATAATTTTAGCTCATTCAATGATTTTTTAAAATTTGTAAATGCTCTAGAAAATACTTTTACAATTGACGAAAATATTTCCATAATTGAAGCAACTAATCTCTTATGGGATTTTAAAGATATAAATTTTAATAATATCAATAAATTAACTGTTCCAACCTATAACTACACAACAGAGGGTGGTGCTCAAGTATTAATTCTTAATGAAAATTTTTATGACTTCGTCTCTTCAAATGACTTACTCGACTGAAAACAAAATCCAAAGCTAATAGTAAATAAGAAGAACATATCGGGTGAATATATCATATCATTTGTTATGTTTTGAAATAAAAACATTAATACTGCAAGCAAGGCAAAGATGTTATTAAATTTTTTAGAAAATAGGAATTTGAGAATGTAATAAAAAATAATAAAATAAAATAAAACAGAAATAATCACTCCAAACTCGACACTAAAAGTTAAATATCCATTATGAGCAGTTGTTAATTGGCTTAAAAAAGAAGGATCTACAATAGGCGGTTGTGTATTAGATATTTTTCCATCTTGTTGAACTAACACACCACTCCTTAAACTTTTGTCCCCAATTGTGTTTGATTCAACGAATACACCATCGTCATTAGCCCAATAAAGAAACAATCGTCCATCGTCAACTTCCAATTTCCAAGATTGGACTTGATTATTTATGATTGAAGTATTAGAAATTAAAGTTTGTCTATCCCAAGGTATTTCAGGAAGTGTTAGTTTTAAGATTATTTCAAAATCATTAGTAAAGTCATAATTATTTTCAATAGCTACCCAATATTTGTTTGGTCTAAAAAGTTTGATTCCATTATTTTCAAAAGTTATATTTGCATTATATGGAGATACAGAATTAGGCTTGAACACGAAATAATCATTTCCTAAATTTTCTTTTGTAAATTTTGTAGTCTTAAAATTATTAATATCTAAAATTGTAACTTCTTCAACAATAGCATCGAAGAAAGTATTACCAAATGATTGGCCATCTGAATGTCCACCTATTTCTAAATAAGATGAGTTACTATTAAATTCAATTACATCTCCAGAAGTCCTTGGATAACCTATCATATCCCAATTTAAAGAATCCGAAGAAGTGTAAAAGGAAACAGAGCTTCTTGGTAATATGCCTTCATTTTTTTGAAATTTCATTTTAATAAAACCTTGTGTATTCCTAAAACTACATTCCATACAATATTTTTTATAGTTTTCAAGTGAGACTATATTTTCTCTGATGCTTAATTGCTCAACAATTACAGCTAGCTCTCCAATAGCCAATTCTCTATTCTCGCATGATATTGCTGTGTCATCAGTGCAAGGTACAAAGAAGAAACCAAGAGGGATATTGACCGTATCTAGTTCTTGATATAAATTATCCTCATATATTTTATCTAAAAAACAATAAAATTCTCCTCTTAAAATGTTTAAATTTTTCTTGTCAATACAACCAGAACTTGAAATTAAATTATTTAATGTTAGATTGTCTATTTGAAAAACAGCAGATAAAAATTCGACTAACAAAGAACTCTTAACCCGAACATGTTGACAAGTTATTCTGTCTTCAGCACATTCAGTAATTAGTTTACTTTGTACTAAAATTTCATATCCACCACCTGAAGTACCAATAAAAAACTCAATATTGGAATCTCTATACTCCTCAGGCGTTATACCAAGTTCAACTCTATTAAGATTTATATTTAAATTTTCTTCAAGAATGTCAGGATTGATTGATAGAAAATAATCATTGTATATTTCTTCAACGTACTGACCTGGCCCAAGTCCTTTATGTAATGAAATATTTTCAATAGCTATTTGTGTTAAAAAACTTCTATCACTTTCTTTTAACAGGATTTTAGAATCACCAACAAATAATATTCCGAGTACAGAAAATATCAAAGCTAGTGATATGGCAAGTGTAAGCTTTATACTTTTTCTTTGAAAAAGTAGGTAAAGAATTGCTCCAAGAGTTATTGATAAATATGAACCGCGAGAAAAACTTAAAAATACTAAAAATAAATTAGCGAAAGAAAAAAAGATAAAGTATGTTTTTTTTAATTCTTTATAAAAATACAAATTAAGGAATGTGAGAATAGTGAACAAACCTCCAGCAACATTGGGACCAGAGCCTTGAAATCCAGATAGTCTACCACGTTGAAGAAATGTTGGATTTTCATAGAAGTAAGAAATCCAGCCAATTGTATTGTCAACATAAGAAAGCTGAAAGATTACTGCGACAAAATTCAAAAGTGTAACAACTGAAAAAGGAATTATAAAATATTCTAAATTTTCAGGAGTATTCTTAATAACTAAATTCGAAAATAGGTATCCGAGAATACAATAAAACATTAATCTAAAAATCAAAACATTAAGGCCGTAGATTATTAATGAAAAAAATAAAATTACTAATAAAAGTCCCCAAAATCTTACTGAAGGTGAAGAAAAGTTTATCTTTTTATAATCATGATTTTTAATAAAATCATAAAATAGTAATGCAGAAAATAATAATACTAAAAAATCTGAAAGCTCGATAAAACCGAGTCTAAGAAAACCTGGGGGTGAAATTAATGAAACTGCACCCAGCAAACCCAATGAAATAAAGTACAATTTTTCCTTCAAGTGGGCCTGGCAGGACTCGAACCTACGACCGACGGATTATGAGTCCGTTGCTCTAACCAACTGAGCTACAGGCCCTAATATTTATGAAATTACTGATTGAATCTTTAATGCCATACTCATGTCACCAGCTACTTTTAACTTTCCAGTCATAAATGCTGCCTGTGGACTTGATGATCCATCCATTATTGACTGCATTGTTTCATCATCAGTTGTAACAGTACATGTAGCTTCGCTATCATTAGTTGATATTTCACCACTTAAGCCATCAATCATTACAATACTCTCTCCTACAACAAATTTGACTGATCCACCTAATGTAGATAGGTCTTTTCCCTCAGCTCTTTGTTGTACCTCTGCTAAATAATCCATTGTTCCTCCATTCATTTTAATTATAGTGAAAATTTGTAAGTATAGCTCCGAGGGTGGGACTTGAACCCACAACCAACGGATTAACAGTCCGCTGCTCTGCCAATTGAGCTACCTCGGATAGCAAATTAATAATACTATGAATTAAAGGGTACTCTGATAAATTTCTATTTTCTTTTTTATATCTTCAACAGATTGTAAAAGAGAAAAATCTTTATTTTTAGATGATTCAAACTCTTTAATTAGTTGATTAATTTTTATGTTTGCAAAATGCAAGTAAAGACGCGATATGGATTCATCATATTGTTCGGAAGTGTAAGAAATATTTGTATATTGATTATCTTTATCTCCATCTTTTTCCAACTGATTGACGGTTTTTGCAAATTCGTCACTTAAATTAAGAATTTCTAAAACTTGCTCATCAAAACTAAAATTGCTTTTTACAATATCAGCAGTAACAATCTCTTGAAATACCAGATGTGGATTTGTAGTTTTTGACTTTGCTGGTGAACTAGGATTATCAATTGTATTTTTAGTATGAAAAGTCAGTTCCCTTTTTAAAATATCTTTAGAAGTGTCAATTTTTTTAGCAAGTAAATCAAGAGATACATCTAACTCCAATGGGCTTAGATATTTTGATAGTTTTTGGAAATACTCAAATGTACGCTGCTTATCGGTAGTTATTGAAAGAGATTTATCTATTAAATACTCAACAAGTTCATAGTTATCTTTAAGTATATCTTTGAAAGATTCGGGATTATTTTCGAATAGTTCAGACAAATCTTTATAATTCTGGGGAAGATTCAAGCAATTAATTTCTAATTTATTTCCTATCTGATTTCTTAATTCAAGGACTCTTTCTGTAGCAGCTAAACCTGCTTCATCATTATCAAAACATAATAGTATTTTTTTGGTATATCTTGATAAAACTTCCAATTGTTGCGAAGATAAAGCAGTCCCAGATGGAGAAGCAACATTTGAATATCCAAGTTTGTTTAATGCGAGAACATCAAAATATCCTTCAACCAAAAAAACATAACCTTTCTTTTTAATTGAAGAAATAAAGTCTCGGGTAAAATAAAAGTTTTTATTTTTTTTGTACAAAAGTGATTCGGATGAATTTAAATATTTTGGTCCAAAGTCATCTAATGCTCTTCCTCCGAAAGCAACTATCTCTGATCGAATGTTAAGGATTGGAAATAGTATCCTATTTTTAAATAAAAAATTGTCATTACTACTCATAAATCCAAGACGTTTTAAATCTTGGTTATCAATTTCATTCTTTTTACAATATTTTTGAAAATTTTCTATATCTGAATCTATAAAAGATATTGAGTACTTCTTAATATCTGAAGAGTCGAAACCTCTAGAATTTAAGTAATCTAATGCCTTTTTTGATGCTTTAGAATTCATTATTTCTATGAAATAATCACTAATAATATTCATTTTATATTGGTATTTTTTAAAATCTTCATTTTGCCCGGTGGTGGTATAGGAAAGTTTAAATCCGTAATTATCAGCCACAAATTCTACTGCATCCTGAAATTCTAGATTATTTATTTCTTGTACATATTTAAAAACATCACCACCCTCCTTGCAACCGAAGCAGTGAAACAAATTTTCTACATCAGTAAAACTCATACTTGCGGTTTTTTCTCCATGAAATGGACATAATGCCATCCCCTTTGATCCTCTTAATTTGCCAGTGGTCGTAGAAAGTATAAAGTCACTAATCTTTGTTCTTTTTTTTAAATCTTCAATAGAATGTCTTGCTATGCCCATTAGATATTCTCAAAATAATGATGAAGTTTATTAATTTCAACTCTTTCTTGGTCCATGGTGTCTCGATTTCTTATAGTTACAGATTTATCATCTGCTGTCTCAAAATCAACTGTTATGCAATACGGAGTTCCAATCTCATCTTGTCTTCTGTATCTTTTTCCAATTGATTGAGTTAAATCAATTTCAGTTCTAAAACTCTTTTGTAAATTATTCTTAATTTCTTTTGAAATATTAATTAAATTGTCTTTTTTACTAAGTGGAAGAATTGCAATTTGAATTGGTGCAATATCAAAATTGAATCTGAATAATGTACGTGTACTGTCGTTTACAGTATCTTCATCATAATTGGAACATAAAATAGCAAATAAAGTTCTAGTCAGGCCTCCAGCAGGCTCTATTACAACAGGATTAATTTTTTTATTAGTTTCAGGATCAAAATATGTTAGGTCTTTTCCGCTTTCTCTTTCATGAGATGTTAAATCAAAGGTTCCTCTATTGGCAATGCCCTCTAACTCTCCCCAACCCCATGGATACATAAATTCAATGTCTGATGTTTTAGATGCATAGTGAGCTAATTCATCTTCTTCATGGGGTCGTATTCTCAACTTATCTTCTGAAATTCCCAGTGACTTATACCAATCGAGTCTCTTGTTTATCCAAAAGTTAAACCAGTGTTCTTGATCTTCTTCCTTACAAAAGAACTCAATTTCCATTTGTTCAAACTCTCTAGTTCTAAAAATAAACTGTCCGGGTGTAATTTCATTCCTAAAAGATTTACCAATATTTGCTATGCCAAATGGCAATTTTGCTCTCATTGTTCTTAAAACATTTTCAAAGTTTACAAATATACCCTGAGCAGTTTCTGGTCTTAGATAAACGGCTGAGTTTTCATTTTTAACTGGACCGATATTAGTTTCAAACATAAGATTAAAATGACGAGGTTCTGTTAAGTCTTCTTTTTTAATATCATCTGGCACCTGATCTGCTCTAAATCTTTCACCTGTAGGTTTATGATCAACCATAGGATCTGAAAATTCAGCTAAATGTCCAGATGCTTTCCAAACTTCAGAACTTTGTATTATTGCAGTGTCTACAGGATAAATTGACAAAACATCATCATTGTTAATATCTCGCCACCAACTAGCTGCTAAATTGTTTTTTAAACTAACACCAAGGGGGCCATAGTCATAAGAACTTCGTAACCCACCATAAATTGAAGAAGCATTGAATACAAAACCCCTAGATTGGGAAATTGTAACAATTTTTTCAAACAAATCTTTGTTAGTTTTTTCCATATGTTCTATTCCTTGACTTAAATTCTAGTAATACATTATCTAATATGTCTTGATTTACATCAGGCCATAAAGTGTCAATAAAAATTAATTCAGTATAAGCAAGTTGATATAATAGGAAATTACTTATACGTTCTTCTCCAGCAGTTCGAAGTAAGACATCTGGAAATGGAATATCAGGGTATTGAAAATTACTATAAAAACTATCTGTTATTTCCTCAAGAGATAACATTTTTTCAAGATTGTTATTGTGCAGTTTCATAATTGCACTATGGATTTCATTATGTGAACCATAATTAAAAGCAAAAACTAGATTCAAATTACTATTATTTTTTGTAATTTCCTCTGTTTCTTTCATTAAGATTTTATTTTCATCAGGAATTTTTTCATCATTCAAATTCCCAAGAAATCGAAATTTCACACCTTTGTCATTAAATTCATCTCTCCTTCGAATAAGAATATCTCTATTAAAAAACATTAAGTAATCAACTTCATCAGATGAGCGTAACCAATTTTCAGTAGAAAAGGCATAAACTGTAAGCCATTTGATTTTATTAGATATGGCCCAATCAATAGTTCTAGAAAGTGAGTGCTCTCCTTCTGCATGTCCAGAAGTCCTTGGCAGTTCTTTATTTAAGGCCCATCTTCCATTTCCATCCATGATTATTGCTAAGTGTTTAAGAGATGCCTCTTTATTATTCATTCCATACCTTTTTTAATATTTTTTCTTCAATTCCACTTAATTTATTTTGATCATTATGTGAATACCCAATTAAGTGTAACAATCCATGAAGTAAAACTAATTGATACTCTTCAACAAGATTTTTATCATACCTGGTAGCATTTTCTTTTATTAATGCTCTATTAAGAAATAGATCTCCAAGGACTTCGTTATTATTTTTATCAAGCTTTTCTATCTCACTTAAATTGTTATAAAGGGGAATTGTCAGAACATCTGTTGGATAATTTTTATTAAAAGTTTTATAGTTTAATTTTCTTGAATTTTCTCTAGATATAGAATGGATGAACAAAGTAAATTTATCCGATATTTTAAAATTATTTTCAAATTCATGTCTTACAGAATTAAATGCCTGTTTTTCTAAATTGTAAAAATATCCGCTGTAATTGAATCTCAAAATAAATTATTCTTCTTCAGAGATTTCTGGATAGAGTACCCTTTGGTGATACAAACCTTCGAGGCTTTTTTGAAATGAATCTTTAATGACACTTAGTTCTTCAAATGTAATAGGTGCTTTACTGAGTTGATCATCAGCTATTTTTTCATTAAATATTTCTTCTATAACATTTTTAATTTTCACTTCATCGGCATCTTCAACCATAAAGATAGCTCTGCAGGCAGCTTCTAAAGAATCTGCAAGCATTAAAATAGCAGATTCTTTAGAGGATGGCTTCTGTCCTAAATGCCTGAAATCTTTTTTTAAGACTTCACTATTTTCTAATTTTTCTTTTTCATAAAAATATCTAATGACCCCATCTCCATGGTGTTCAATAATGCCTTTATAAACTATCTCGGGAATTTTGAACCTTTTTGCTAGTCTAACTCCCTCTGTAACGTGACTTTTTATTATTTTTGCAGATTCACTAGGTGATAAACTTTCATGAGGGTTTGAATATCCTATTTGATTCTCTACAAACATAGTAGGGTTCTCAGTTTTGCCTAAATCGTGGTAATAAGCCATTGCTCTTGCTAATTGACTATTTGCTCCAATTTGATTTGCTGCTCTATCTGCTAAGGTGCCGACTACTAAAGAGTGGTTGAATGTTCCTAATGCATTTTCTTCTAAATACCTTAAAGCTGGGTGATTTCTATCGGCTAATTCAGATAATTTAAAATTAGAGGTCAACCTAAATATACTTTCGATATAAGAAGTTAATGAAAAAGCAGCTAGATTAGCAATTAAAGCACTCAAAAATGAAAATACAAGTATTTGGGTAATGTTCGCATCATCTCTTAGGAAAAAATAAACTCCAAAAGCTAACAAAGGTTGGGTTAATGATATATATATTATTCTTTCTCTTAGTAGTGCTCTATCTGTATCTTCAGATAGAAATATTGCGGGAATAATTGTACCTAGAGCTCCAAGTGCAACTAGCCCAATATTTCCACCTCCAGCTAGTGCTAAAAGAGAACTAGACAAAGATAAAATCAAAGTAGCTCTTAAATTCAATAGTGTAACTGAGATAATTCCAACAAAAGAAATAGGGAGTGCATATTGCACAAAATCAAAGTCAGATTGTTGAGAAAAGTAAGATACACCTCTTAAAAAAAGAGAAGAAACAAGAATTAGAGTAAGCATCAATAATAGTTCATTGTCATTTTTCCATATTGAGTCCCTCAGTCTCCATAAAAGAACATAGAGTATTAGAAAGACTGAAAATATAATTGGAATTGCTGCGGTTTGTACGGTTCTTGATTCACCTGAAAGATAACCAAATTCATCTAAAGCCTTATACTTAACATCATTTATAATTTGTCCCTCACTCACGACAATCTCATCTTTAAAAAATTGGATAATAACAGCTTCAATATTCTCAGATGCTTTATTTTTTTGTTCATTCCACAGCTCTTCTTCAAGTTTTTGATTTGCAACCAAGTTTTCTGCAACTATCTCACCTACCATAGACCTAACACGAGCTTCTGGAACAATTACATAAAGCTCGCTTGGAAGATTTAAATTTGGAGGAGTTTGAACAATGGTCTGCCTGACTTGATTTAGGTTTTCATTGTTTATACCACTAGAAAGCAATCTGTTAGCCTGATTCTTAGATTCAAATTCAATTTGCGTAAGAAAATTAGATGAATTGTCTTGATCAATATTGGAAATCTCTACCAAAACTTCAATAGCGGAAGTTGAAATAGTGGAAAATAAAAGTGAGGATTTTATTTTTGAAATTTGATCAACTTTACTTAAGTCAACTACTGTAACGGTTGAATTAGATTCTTCCGGGTTTGCTTCATCATCGGTTGTGAGGACTTCTTCTGTTCGAGCCTTTATAACTGTTAAGAACATTTCAGTTATTCCATCTATCACTTGGACATTAACTTTAGTATCAATGGAATATACGGGGGGTACATTTTCAATAGCTTCATTCCTAAGGTTTTCAGTTTCACTTTCATCAATAATTGATATAAATCTAGGAGCAGAAAAAGTAGCAGGTGAAGTATCTCCGACTTCAATTTTAATAATTTGGTTTTCAGGAAATAATGAAAAAGAAATAAACCACACAGCAGTAGAAAATAGCAATATATATAATATTTTTCTCAAATGTGTAAGGTATATATTCATTATTTATCTGGAAATACTTCTAAAATTTTTGAAACAATCTTATTTCTAACAATATCAGTATTTTGAAATTCTACTACTGAAATTTCATCGATATTTGAAATAGTCTTTCTAGTTTTTTTTAGACCTGAAAAGTCTTTATTTATAAGGTCAATTTGAGACTCATCTCCAGTAATTATCATTTTTGAATTTTCACCCAATCTAGTTAAAAACATTTTTATTTGACTAAATTTAGCATTCTGGGCTTCATCTAAAATTATACATGCATCATTTAGAGTTCTTCCTCTCATGTACGCAAGTGGAACAATTTCAATATTTCTTTTATCTATTAGATATTGCAAAGTTTCATTTCCAAAAAAATACTCTAGGGAATCAAATAGTGGAACTAAATAAGGATCAATTTTTTGAGATAAATCTCCTGGTAGGTATCCTAGTCTCTCTCCTGCTTCAACTGCTGGCCTCGTTAAAACAATCTTTTTTATTTGGTTGGCAGAATACATTTTTACTGCACTTGCAACAGCTAAAAAGGTTTTTCCTGTACCAGCTGGTCCAATACCAAATGTAATTGTAGAGTTTTCAATTGTTTCCATATATTTAAGTTGATTAAGGTTTTTAACTTTAATATTTTTGTTATTGTGAATCAACACATTGCTACTTTTACTAGATACAGAGTCTTGTTCTTTCTTAATAGATGAAATCAATTTCAAATCTTCAATTTCTATTACGTCACCTCTATTAGCAATTGAAAGCATCTCATCTAGTATTTGTAGAATTTCAGATGTTGTCTTGTCATCACCAGATATATAGACAACATTTCCTTTTACATTAATCTTTGCTTTTTTATAATTTGTTTTGAGAAATTTTAAATTCTTATCATTTATACCAAATATATCAACGAGTTCGTAATCTATTGGAATTATTTTTTCAATATTCATTAAATATTTTTCAACTTCTCCCCCCCAATTAAATGCAAATGAATATGGAACACTGTCTGCATTGCATCATCATTTGTGTTAAAAAGTAATCTATAGCCTGTAAGGTCTATACCTGTTTCATAAGCCAATTCCTTAGCCACCATAATCATTTTTCCTGCTAAATTAACATCTGCGTCTTTTAAATCATTTATCGTTTCAATTTTCTTTTTTGGTATAACCAATATATGAACTTTTGCTACTGGATTGATATCATTAATAGCAAAAATATCATCATCTTCATAAATGATTTCAGACTCAATTTCACCTGATAAAATTAATTCAAATACTGATTTACTACTCATTTGACCTACATTATTAATGATAATGCAGTTATAGCTGCCGTTTCACTTCTTAAATTAAAATCTGTGAGCATGAATTTAAACTTAAAATTCTTAAGCTCCTCTTTAGACCAACCACCTTCAGGTCCTATTGCAAAATTAGTAATATTTTTATTATTAGTGATTTGTTCACCTGAAATATCAAAACATGTATCAAATAAATCAAAATCTATGTATTTTGAGTATATTATCTTTGGATAAAATGGTGATCCTGATTGTTCAATAGCAGAAACAACCCAAGACTCAATCTTTTCACTTTTGATATTAATTTTTTGTGTATTATGAGTTTCTCCAATATGTATCTCTGCTACATTCAGTTCAACTAATTTTTCAATTAAGTATCTGAATCTATTTTTTTCCCTTAAAAAGGGAATAAATATCTTAATAAGATTTGGTTTTTGAAACTCTTTTACATTGTTAATTAAAACAAAATCCTCTTTTAAGGTTCCATACATTATGTGACCTTTGCCATTTGATATGTTTATATCACTATTTTCCCTTAACCTAAGAACGTTCTTTATATGATGTAACTTCGACGCAGAAAGATTAACTTTATTATTTCCAATATCAACATCAGGTGTATACACAGTGGGAGTAAACATTATTGCTTAAGAAAATCCCGAAAAGCCTCCTTAGGAACATTGACTTTTCCTATTTGTCTCATCTTTTTCTTACCTTCTTTTTGCTTTTCTAAAAGCTTTCTCTTTCTAGTAACATCTCCACCATATAATTTTGCAGTAACATCTTTACGAAGTGCTTTTATGGTCTCTCGAGCAATAATTCTTGATCCTACTGCTGCTTGAATTGGGATATCAAACTGTTGTCTTGGAATCAACTCTGATAGTTTTTTTACTCTATTTCTACCAATAAATTCTGCATTTTCTTTTGCTAGAATTGAGCTAAATGAATCAATCATCTCACCATTAACTAAAATATCTAATTTTGCCAAATTCCCATCTTCAAAATTTAAGATTTCATAGTCTAAAGATGCAAACCCCTGAGAAATAGATTTTAAATTATCATAAAAACCATTTACTAATTCAAGTAAAGGGAGTTTATATTTAATTTTTACCATTGTTGTACTTAAATAATTTATATCTTCTTGTATTGCCCTCTTTTCGTTTAATAGCTGCATAATTGGGCCCAAGTACTCTTTAGGAAATAATAAATTTATTAGGCAATACTTTTCTTTAATTTTTTTTATATCTGTATATTTTTCAATTTCACTTGGGTTTCTTATGATGATTTCTTCATCATTATTTCTTACTAACATAAATTCAACAGAAGGTGGTGTAACAATTAATGAGAGATCAAATTCTCTTTCTAGTCGTTCAATAACTATCTCTAGATGGAGTAATCCTAGAAAGCCACATCTAAAACCAAAGCCAAAAGCAGAAGAGGTTTCAGGCTCATAGAAAAAGCTTGCATCATTAAGTACATACTTGTCTAAAGAATCTCTTAATTTTGAATAATCATCAGAATCTGATGGAAATACACTTGAGAAAACAGTAGGTTGTGGCTCTTTATATCCAGAAACTACAATTGGCTTATCATCTTCATCAGAGACTAAAGTATCACCTACTCTAATTTGTGAGAGATCTTTTGCTCCGGTGATGATATACCCAACTTCGCCTGTGTTTAAACTTTTAGTAGGTAAGAAGTCTAAATCAAAATAACCCATTTCAGATGGTTCAAATGAATATCTAGAATTTACTAGCTTTAGTTTCTGTCCTAAAGGTATTTCATCACCAAACACTCGAACAGATGCGACAACACCTCTATATGAATCAAAGAAAGAGTCAAATATTAATGCATTAATTCCTTCCGTTTTCTGTTCTGGTGGAGATATAAGATTAGGAATTTCATGTAATAAGTTTTTAACACCCTCGCCGGTTTTTGCTGATATTTGAAATATTTCATTTTCCTTAGATCCAATTAAATTAAATATCTGTTTTGTAGCATTTTCAATATCAGCATCTATTGAATCAATTTTATTTAAAACTGGTATTATTTCTAGCCCTGCTTCTATTGCAGCATATGAATGTGCAAATGTTTGTGCTTGAATTCCCTGAGTAGCGTCTACTAGTAATATAGCTCCATCACATGCAATCAGTGCTCTAGAAACTTCATAAGAAAAATCAACGTGTCCAGGAGTATCAATTAGGTTAAGTATGAGATCATTGAACTGAAGCCTAATTGGCTGTGATTTAATTGTAATTCCTTTTTCTCTTTCTAGATCCATACTGTCAAGAATTTGATCTACATGCTCACCAGGTTTAATTAATCCAGAAATTTCAATAAACCTATCAGCTAAAGTTGACTTACCATGATCAACATGAGCTATTATCGAAATATTTCTTAAATTTTTATTATGTAACATATTTATCAAGTTAATATCTTATATACTGAAAGGTTTTACATGGCAAATATTAATTCACAAAAGAAAAGAATTCGACAAGATTCTAAAAGAAATGTTAGAAATAAATCACTTAAAAGTGAACTAAAAACTACATTAAAAATATTAGAAAATGAAGAAATTAGTACTGAGTCAAAAAATCAAGCTCTAAAATCTCTAGATATTGCATATTCAAAAGGTATTATCAATAAAAAGTTTAGAGACAGAAATAAGTCAAAAATATCAAACTTGTAATTTTTGCTTAACAGCTATAATAAACCTTTTTGAATTTTCCTGATTGTATGTAGACTTTATCATTTTTTCTTCTAATTTATAAAGTAATTTGATTGCTGCATCTACATTAGTTTTATCAAGTTTTTTTAAAAGATCATCTGCTTTTTCATATTTGTAATCTTTTTTTTCATTTAATATTTCAGAGACTTCATCGGAATTATTATTAACCAATAACTTAAGCCGAAATATTTCTTTAGTGAAAAAATAAAAAAAACTTCTAAAGTTGCTTTCTTTATCAGAAAAATAATGCAATAACTCTATATCTAATTTCTTGTTTTTGTTGAAAATTATATTTGATAGATCCCATGGAAATTTTTCTTTTTCTTTAAACGTATTATGTATAATTGTTAATTCATCAATATCTTGAAATTTTTGAAGATTTGATTTCTTAATTTGAAAAATATATTTTGAAGAAAAGTTATATTGATTATCTTGAAGATTCTTGTAGGTAAAGTATGCATCATTAACAAATTTGTAAAAATCATCATTAAATAATGAACTTTGTTCGTTTAAATTAACTTCATCTTTAGTTATTTTTTGATATTGTAAATCTAAATCTAAACTTTCCAAGTTATCAATAAGTGTGTCGGTAACTATTAAGTAAGTCATTGTCCAATAAAGTTTATAATTTTATCTTCTACAAAAATAATATTTTTGTAATTTTTTGTTTCTATCTCAAATTCTAGTGCACAAATTTTTTCAACCTCATCTTGTGAAGTACCGGTATTGATTATTTTTGTATGTTTCTTCTTGCCATTTATTTGTACAACTAGCTCATAAGTAGGATTAGTTAAGTTTTCTTTGTCAAAATTTGGCCAGGAAAATTCAGAAATATTTTGATTTGTATAAAGATAAAATAGTTCTGACGACATATGAGGTGCGAAAGGATAAAGAAGGCTACAAATGTTAAAAGTAATATACTCTTTTGTTTTTTTAGATACCTTTATTGTTGAATTTAAAAATTTAGTTAACTCAATATTTAATTTCATTAAATCAGATACTGCAGTATTGAATTCAAATTTATCAAGATGTTTGGTAACAGTAAAAATGGTTTGATTAATTTTTCTAATGATGTCCAAATCTGATTCATGTTGTTCGTTAGTTTCAAGTAAAGCTAATTTTTCAAAATTATCCCATATCTTATTTAAAAATCGTTTCGTACCCTCTATTCCACCATCATTCCACTCTACTCCGTCACTTGGTGGTGCCATGAAAAGTATATACAATCTTAAAGCATCAGCACCATGGGTAGAAAAATATGACTCAGGGTCAACAACGTTTCCTTTTGACTTAGACATTTTAGAGCCACCAAAGTTAATCATACCTTGGCTAAATAAGTTATGAAAAGGTTCATTGACATCAAGCATCCCAATATCTCTCAATGCTTTTACAAAAAATCTTGAATATAGTAGATGCAAAATTGCATGCTCTACCCCACCAATGTATTGGTTTATTGGTAACCAATCATTAATTATCTCTTTATTAAAGGGTAGATTTGTATTGTCTGAATCTAAAAATCTTAAAAAATACCAAGATGAGTCAACAAATGTATCCATAGTATCGGTCTCTCTTGTGCATTGAATGCCACATTTAGGACAGTTTGTATTAATAAAATCTTTACTTTTAGCCAGTGGTGAATCTTCAGAGTTTTTATAATCATCAATCTCAGGCAATAGAACGGGTAAGTTATCAAGACTTTCTGCAACCAAACCACAATTACTACAGTTAATTACTGGAATTGGACAACCCCAGTATCTCTGGCGGCTAATAAGCCAATCTCTTAACCTAAATGTTGTTTTTTTCTCTCCAATATCATTCCCAGTAAGCTGCTTTAAAATTTCTTCTGATGCTTCATCATGAGACTTAAGATTGTTATATTCTCCAGAATTAATCAATATACCTTTATCAACATAAGGCTCTTTATCAATATTTACAGATTTTCTTTCATCAATGATTACCTGTACAATATCAAGATCATAAACCTTTGCAAATTCATAGTCTCGCTCATCATGCCCAGGAACAGCCATTATTGCCCCTGTGCCGTAATTTACTAAAACATAATCTGCAATCCACAATGGAACTTTTTCTCCATTAATAGGGTTTGAAACAAATAGGCCTGTATCAATGCCAGTTTTCTTTTTCGAGATTGACATTCTTTCAAATTCTGATTTTGATTTTGATTTTGATATATATTTTTCTATCTCCTTAGAATTTGGAGAAATCTTAAGAATTTCATTAACTGTAGGATGTTCAGGTGCTAAAACCGCAAAAGTCATTCCATATAATGTGTCTAGGCGAGTTGTAAATACTTCAAAATTTAAATCTGTATTTAAAATATTAAGGCTGAACTCTGCTCCCTGGGATTTACCGATCCAATTTTCTTGCATAGCTTTGACATTTGATGGCCAATCCCCTATTTCATCTAGTCCTTGAAGAAGTTCTTCAGAATATTCAGAAATTTTGAAAAACCATTGGTTTAAGTTTTTTTGCTGAACATTTGCATCACATCTTTCACAGCACCCCTCTACTACCTGTTCGTTTGCTAATACAGTTTTACATGATGTACACCAGTTCACAGGGGCGTCCTCTTTATAAGCAAGACCATTTTCAAATAGTTTTATAAACAAGTACTGTGTCCACCTGTAATAGTCCTGATCATGAGCAGCAACTTCTTTGTTCCAATCATAAAGAGACCCTAATCTTTTTATCTGACTTCTCATGTTACTTATACGTTCCTCAGTAAATTTTTTTGGATGTATTCCAGTTTTAATAGCTGCATTTTCTGCTGGAAGGCCGAATGAATCCCAACCCATAGGAGAAAGTACATTGAAACCATTTTTTTGCTTATAGCGGGTAATTACATCACCAATTGTATAATTTCTTATATGCCCCATATGTAAGTCACCAGATGGATAAGGGTACATACAAAGATTATAAAAATTATCTTTCTTAATGGACACATTGCAACTTGCTAGCTGCTGGTTATTCCATTGTTCCTGCCACTTTTTTTCTATCTCGGTGTGATTAAAAACCATAATTATTAACTGCTATAAACTTTTTCAATACTCGAATACATTTGAATTATACTGTATGAATTTTCTATTGTATGAAGAGCATTTTTAATAATTTGAGTTTTTTCTTTTTGATTCAATTTCAATGCTGTTTCAATAATTTTTTTTAGATCTTGATTATCAGTAAACAAAAAACCATTATCTGCATGATTAATTATTTTGTTCATTGGAGCAGCATCTCTAGCAATACAGAGAACTCCATATGACATTGCCTCAAGCAATACTAAACCTAGGCCTTCTGAGTATGATGGAAAAACAAAAACACTAAGTGATTTAAAGAATTTATTTCTATCACTTACATATCCAAGAAATTCAATATTTTTATCTGTTGTTGTTTTTTGTAAATTTTTAACGTAAGTATCTGTACCAACACCGCCAATATAAAGAGTGAATTGTGAAATTTCTTTATTATGTTCATTTGTTATGGAATTAAAAACTGTAATCAAATCTTCAATTCCTTTATTTTTATTTAATCTACCTAAAAAACCTATATTTTTATTTGTAAAATTAATTTCTAAATCTTGATTATTTATTCCATAAGGAATGACTACGGGTTTTATTGAGGGATTTAAAGCATTAAGCCATTCTTTTATACTTTCAGATATGACAATAACCTTATGTGCGCTTAGCCAAATTTTAGCCTGCTTATTTATGAAATACCTTCTTAGGATGTCGACATACTTATTACCTTGTAAATAGGTTCCATACTTTCCATGAATAGAAACTATTCGTTTGTTAATATTCTTAAAAATCTTCTGAGAAATATAAACGAGAAAATCACTTCTTGGTGAGTGAGTATGGACAATATCAAATTTTTGAACACTGAAATATCGAGTCGCTATAAAAATTGAGAATGGATTTAAACCTTGTAATTTTTTTGGACCATTAAGTCGCTTAAGTTTTACACCTAATTCAATAAACTCCCTTTCTAAAGATACAAAGTGATCCTGATCTCTTCCAAGCAATAAAACACTAACTTCGTTATCTTGTTGAATTTGAAGCTCAACTAAAGAAAGTAAATGCGTTTCTGCCCCGCCTCTTGATAAGTCATTAATGACATGACAAATTTTCATATTTTCATACCTGTTTTATTAAGTATGGACCATTCAGAATTTTTATAATCTTTCATTATGAATTAAACCTTGGAGTTATCCATGTTGACTTATAGGGGAAAATACTACCTTTCTTAAAGTCATTAGAAGTAAGAGATGTAAAATTTACTTTAACTTTTTTTGTCTTTTTATCATTTGCAATAGGTGAAATAAAGTTGTCTGCCATAAGTGCTTTTTTATAACTATAGAGATCGCTAATACTTGTAATGTTGTTTAAATAATATTTCTCCTCATCAACCTGAATAAATAAATTAGATTCTGAACTATTGGTTAAAATATTTTCTGAATCTAATTTATTTAAGAATATATCTTTATCTACAAGCAGTTCTGAATTATAAGACTCAATTTTAATATTATTTAAATCAAGTAAAACTACATTAAAATATTCATTAAGTGAATTTTCTAATATAAATTGAAATCTATGGTGACCATCTAGAATAAACATCTCATCCTTACAGATTATTTCTTCATCTATAGATTCAAAAATAACACCAAGGACAATTAAAGAATGGGAAATTATGTCTTTAGTAATATAGTTATTATTTTTTATTTCCTCATGTGGAATTATTATTTTCCTATTATTTAAAATATTAAGCTGCGTTTTATAAGCTATTAGATTTTTATTTGATAATTGCAACTGTACAAAATTATTAATAATCATGTTTTAATTAGTTGTTTGATAAAAAAACTTTAAGATGGTGAATGAATTCTTCAATCATCCTTAATTCAATGCTGTTGTAATTACTTACTCTAATACCCCCAACATTTCTGTGGCCATTCAAACCAATAAACCCTTTACTAATACTTTCTTCTAAAAATAATTTTGTTAGTTTTTGATTTTTAAAATCAAAAACTATATTTGAATAACTCCTATATTCTTTTGATACATTTAAAATTAACTTCTGATTATTGTCATCTAAGAAATCATATAAATATTTTGCTTTTTTTTTGCTATTTTTTTCAATTTTTTCGATTCCTCCAGTTTCATGAATCCACTCTAAAACCTTAAGCATCACATAAATTGAAAATGTAGGTGGGGTGTTAAATGCTGAATTTTTTTCAATATGGTTTTGAGCGTTTAAATAGCTAGTTAAATTGTTATCTTTAAAAAATTTTTTTTCGAAAATACATACAGTTACTCCTGGAATACCTAAGTTTTTCTGAGCTCCCGCGTATACGTATGCAATATTGTCCCAATCAAATTTATATGAACATATATCAGAAGACATATCAATAATTAATTTTTTATTTTTAAATTTATTAAATTCTCTGATTTGTAATCCCTCTATTGTCTCATTAGAGGTTAAGCATAAGTAATTTTCCTTAAGATTATTAATTTCATACACAATTTCATCAATAGATTGATTCTGAAGAGATACGGAGGGAACTGTTGAATTAAAATAATGATTAAAATCGTTATAAGTTTTTATTCCCCAGGTTCCTGAGAGTAAAAAGGCTACATCATTATTTATTTCAGGATTATTTGCTGGAATAAACGTATTCTGAAAAGTTGCACCGCCTTGAAGTAAAAGAATTTCAAAATTATTAGGAATGCCTAATAATTCAATGAGGTGATCTTTAGTTTTGTTTACTATGTTTGAAAATTCATCACTTCTATGTGATAACTCTAGTACTGAATAGCCTAACTTATTATAATCTATAAGATCTTTTGAAATTTCTTTAATTATAGATTCAGGTATTTTTGATGGCCCTGCAGAAAAATTATTTATTTGCATTTTTATCCATTGTAAACATGAGGCTTAAATACAGTCCAAATATTGGTAATAAATCTTCATACGCAGCTAGTGAAATACAGATGATTAGAAAAATTGTTTTTATACCACTGTGAAAATTTACTTTTATTAAATATACGAAGACAAGAAATAAAATAACTAAATAAAACATACCAATAGAAAATAAATTAAATAGAAAGTTATTTTGAATATTTATATCTTCATAAGTCAAAAAATACCTCCCTGTACCAAATGATTTAGATAGATATTTAATATTTAGATACTTTGGAAATGTTCGGTTTGTTAAATACATTTCATTACTTATATTTTTGCTTAAGTAATCCGTATAATTTTCATTTGTAGAACCAAATCCAAAACCGATATTCTTATTCAAATATTCTAAAGTAAAAGAAGCTGTATCCAATCGTTCTCTATTATTGAACTGAAATGAACTAGGACTTGAAGTTTGATCGTCAATTGAATCATCAATAAAATCTGTAGTCATACTTGATTCATATTGAGGACATTCAGCATTATTAGGACTTATGTCACACTCTCTAATTGATACGAAGAAACAAGTTATAAATACTAGTAAAAATATCATAACTTTATGATTAAAATTTTTTAACAATATTTCGATAATTAAAAAAAATAAAATGAAAAATAATGAAAGTTCACTTTTAGTTAAGCCAAACAAGATTCCTGAAAATAAATAGAATAATCTAGAATTCATGGCTTTGTAATGGATTACTAAGAAGCAAGGAAACAGTAAGGATACCATAAAGACTGGTTCTCTAAAAGTTCCTACCAACCTGTGACTTCCTGAAATCCAAAAATTTGTTTGTGTATCAAAACCGAGTATTCCCGTTCCAGGTCTATTTCTAAATGGTTCATATAAATTAAATAACTGAGCAAAAAATGCATAAATAGATACTGCAATAACAACTAAAAAAACAAATTTTAAAACTTTAATTGCCATTTCTTTATAGTTTGAATTAAAAAATATATAAATTATAAAAGCAAAACTAACAAAGCTAAATATTCTCAAAATGGTGTAAAAAATATCTAATTCAAAATAGTCATTTAAAAGAAAGTTAAAGATTGTAGGGATCAAGCAAATTATTAAAATTAACAAAAATAATTTATCAATTTTTATATTTTCTTTTAAATAAATTAAAAAAGTAACAATTAGTAGTGAGGAGCTGCCCACCCAAGTAAGTGGAATAGAAAATAACTGATAAGAATCTAAGAAAATTAATAAAAATGAGATAAAAAGAAGCACTTCTATTAATTTCTCAAATGTTAAGTTTTTTCTTATCATTACTTTAACTCTAACTAATGAATTTATATATTTTTAGTTATAATTTTTGATATTTCTATTTTTAAAATATGCATTTATTTCATAAATTTTTTGAAAAAGAATACTTAAACTTACTGATAAAGCGATGCCGTTAAACCCATAAGCGGGTATTAACAATGGAGAGGTAGTCATGAAGACAAATAAATTTACGATTCTTCCTTTTGTGTGCTGTAGTATCAGGCCGTTCAGCAAAAGATAGTGCCGAGTCCAGAAAGTCAAATAATAAGCAAGATAACCAACTCCTAATATAAGCATTGGAATATAGGAATCTGAAAATTCGCTTCCTGCAATGAGTTCTATTAGCTGTTTACCAAAAAAGAGATATGCTAAGGCTATAACTGACGAGGAAGGAATTAAAATTTTAAGAGTTAAGTCACGAAACTTGTAATTATTTATTTTATCAATTTTGTTTAACATCCATGGTGAAAAAGCAACTATCAGAGAGTTTATGGGTTCAACAAGTTTTTTAGCTATTCTGTATACTCCTGCGGAGTAATAGTTAGAAAAATAACCAATAACAACTACATCAAGATGGGTAGGTATTAAGCCAACTGCTTGATCAGTTCTAATTTTGTAAAAACTGTCTTTTGACAAATTCAAATAATTTTTAAACTTCATTTTAGGACCTGAATTAATGTTATTGGTCATTAGTAAAAATAAAACTAAAACTGTTACAAAAATCTGATAAAAAGACAAGGCGTAGAAATAACTACTTATAGATGGATTAACAGATATAAATGACACAATTAAAAGAAATCTTACAATATTTGATGAGCTTTCAACATAAGAATAGATCTTCATATTACCCGCATGGGTGAAAACACCCTTAAATACTTCAAGAAAATTTAGAAAAATTCTAGTAAAGAAATATAAAAAAAGGTATTCCGGAATAAAGCCATAATATAAATAAAAAATCCCTAAAACAAAGAAAACAGAAATGGAACCTAACATAAGCTCAAATAGTAAAGAGCTCTGTAAAAAATTTTTAGTAGTTGATTTATAATTCATTAAAATTAAATCAGAATTTCTTGAACTCAACAATCTGAAACTAATTCCAACAAAACCTAAATAAACTCCTATATTGCCGTAAATTTCTGGACCTAAATTTCCAGCCACTATTCTTACTTGGATTATTGCAAGAATTGCAATTACCCATTGTGAGAGAAGTAGCTCCTTAGTTTCTAATAAAAAATTTTTCATAATCTTGTGTGGAGCTGAGGGGATTTGAACCCCTGACCTCTTGCATGCCATGCAAGCGCTCTGCCAGCTGAGCTACAGCCCCTAATAATTAAGATTATCCTTGTTGATAAATTAACTCACAGTCAAAATATAAATCTTCAATCATATAGAAGTCTCTTGACTCTTGCATAAAAATATGAATTAATATTTCTTTTACTTCGATCAACAACCAAGAGGAATTTTGTCCCTCAATATTTAAATTTGACTTTTCAAAAATGAATTCATTTATTTTCTTTACAATTCCATTCATTTGGGTATTAGATGTAGATGTGCCAATGATAACTTTTTGATGACTAGATTCAATATTTCCTTTAAATACTGTTATGTTTTGTAATTTTTGACTTTCAAGGATGTTTAAAATATTTTCAGTAAAAAAAGATTCAATATATTCTTGTTTTTTCAAATTTGACACTTATAAATATATTACCATGTAAAAAATAAAGACACTATTCTTATAAATGGGGAAGATTTGAATAGAATTAAAAATTTTTTAGCATTAATTGAAACTATATTTAATAGTCGACGTTTAAGAACTATACTCCTTGCTTTGGTAACTTTTGTTTGTATTTTTGGCTATTTATTTTATGTTACAGAGCCTCAAATAAAAACTTTTGGTGATGGAATTTGGTGGGCATTAGTTACTGTAACCACTGTTGGTTATGGTGACATTACGCCACTCACAACAACTGGAAGAATCGTAGCAGCTGGTTTAATGTTTATAGGACTTGGATTAATTGCTACTGTAACAGCTATTGTGTCTGCAAAATTCATTGCAAATTATGTAGATCATCATACTAATGATGATGTTTTAGAAAAGCTTGAAGAATTAGAACAAGAAATAGAAAAGCTTGAAGAATTAGAAGATGGTGTTTTAGGAAAGCTTGAAGAATTAGAACAAGAAATAGATCAAATTAATAAAAAAATTGAGTAAATTTCTTAATAAATATCATTCGCTTTTATGTAACTAATTATTTTTAATGGAATATCATTTTCATCAAATATACTATTTTCCAGCTTTTCCCTTATAGAAGTAGAACTTAAATCTAATTTCTCACCATCAATTATTTTATAATCGAAAGGAAAGTTTTCATTTAAATCCTTTATGTTATCTTCCCTTCTTAGAGCAATTAAAAAACTAGTAAGATTTAATAATTTTTCATAATTATTCCAAGTCTTTATATTCATAGCAGTATCGGATCCGAGAATAAAATATAAATTATCTTTTTTATAATTAAATTTGGTAAGTGTGTCAACTGTGTAGGAAGGAACATCTTCTGATTTCTCAATATCACTTATTTCAAAAAAATTGGAACCCTCTATTAATTTTTTTGTCATTTCAAATCTATGAATAAACGATGTAGAATCTTTCTTTTGCCACGGATTTCCAGAGGGTAAAAAAATTACTTTATCTAAATCGAATTGCTTTATAGATCTCTCAGCAATTTCAAGATGAGCATTATGAGGGGGGTCAAAAGTTCCACCAAGAATTCCTATCTTTTTCATTTAATTACCTTTTTAAAATTAATTTTTTTAGTAAATTCTTTAAGCTGAGTAAATGTTCTAACCTCACTGTAATGTTCAATTATATTTTGAAAATCCATAAATCTACTATCACCAGTATTCCAATATTGCTTTCGCTCTGGATTCATCCAATAAATACTATCAAAAGTTTTAGATAATTTATGTATTGTATCTTCAGATATGGACCTATAGTTATTTCTAGCATCACCAATTACAAGTAAAGAATTCATAGAAGAATTAATAACTTTTTTATTATGCAAAAGCTCATCAAAAGAACGCTGGTAGTCTGAGTGACCGTCAGCTTTTACATAACTATTCCAATTATTTAAAATATGTTTGATATTATTAATTTTCATTTTTTGTAAATCTTTTGTAACTTCCGTTAAGCCATCAATAAATACAAATGCTTTAACTGATCTAAATCTTTGAACTACTCCAAATAATAAAGTTAAGCCAAACAATGAATACAGAGCCATTGATCCACTGATGTCACACATTAAAATTAACCTTGGTTTCTTTTTTACCCTTGGTTTAAAAACTGTACTATATAATGAGCCACCATTTTGTAATGACTTTCTAATTGTTTTTCTTAGATTTAATTTACCTTTAGATAAAGAGTTAGAGTGTTTTATAAATTTATTAGCTAACATCATGCCAAGAATTTTAGTTTCTTTGAGTAATTTATTTCTTTCATCATTATTTGTATATAGAAAATCTGTTTCTTCAAGATTTTCTTTTTGGCTTAACTCATTTGGCATATATGAATCTTTAAATTGATTCCTCATCTCCTGAATTAATTCAAGTAATTTCATATCCAAGTTGTTAGTAAAGTTCTCTTTATTTTGACTATTTACAATCTGGTCAAGCTCAGTTTCAAATGAAATATTAAAGAATGAAATTTCATTTTCATAAACCTGAGATTTCTTAATCTGGTTTAACCAATACATATTTGAAACTGGTCTACTAAAATCAATTTCACCAAAATTGTTAAGAATATCTTTTGATATATTGTGAAATCTAGTATTTACATCATCTGTAATATTATCAAAATTATTTTTTTCTTTATACTGATCTAAATCAATAAACTCTAGTCTTTCCTGTTTTATAACATACCCGAAATACTGACTAATTAAATCTTTTAATTTTTCTTTCTCATTCTTATTGGTTGGAAGTAAATGATACATAATTTGTAATTCATCACTAACAGTCTCAAGGTTTTGTATGTTTAAATAATTAATTAAATCACTGAATCTTTCAGAAGGAAATTGTAAATTATTTTTTTTACAGATAGACGAAAAATTTATAACATCATCAGTTTTTAAATTCATTATCTTGTTTTATTTTTTCTGTATATGTTGCCTGATCTTCATTATCTTTAATTAGAATTCCGATATTTGAATCTAATTGGTCATAATTATTTTCATGATTATATTTCACCCATTCAACTGTTTCTATTAGAGATGGTGGTTTATTTAAATTAAGTTTTCTGAGAAATGCACTGAAAAGTGAGTACTTCTTTGCTTTATCTTCAGAAATTGAATTTACATTATTTAATATAACCTTTGTCTCTATCTCAACGGATGGGTAATCTAGATAAAAATAAATACACCTTCTTCTTAAAGCTTCAGATAATTCTCGTGTGGCATTTGAGGTAAGGATTGTTAAGTTACTACCTTTACCAACAATAGTTCCAAGTTCTGGAATCGTAACTTGATTTTCAGCTAAAACTTCAAGGAGTAATGCTTCAAATTCTTCATCAGATCGATCAACTTCATCAACTAAAAAAACACAGTTATCGTTTTTAATTGACTGTAGAATTGGTCTTTCTATAAGGTATTCTTCTGTAAATAAGTCTTTTTCATTTTTCTCATTTTGTATTGATAAAAGCTGTTTCTTATAATTCCATTCATAAATAGCTTTATCTTCATCAATACCCTCATGACATTGGAGTCTAATGAGTTCTTTTTGAAGTAATTTAGATAGTGTTTTTGCTAAATAAGTTTTACCCGTTCCTGCAGGGCCTTCTATTAATAAAGGCTTATGGAGAAACATTGCAGCATTAATAACATCCACTAGATCTTTGGTCGCAAAATAATTATGTTTTTCAAATTCTTTAATATCGATTTTTGAAAGATTCATTTTCTTATAGTCCCATTTCCTTTAACAACATATTTTTCTGATGTCAGAGCTTCAAGACCCATTGGACCTCGAACATGTAATTTTTGAGTACTTATTCCAATTTCAGCTCCAAACCCAAACATCTCCCCATCTGTAAATCTTGTAGAAGCGTTTACGAAAAGTACAGATGAATCAATTGAACTTGTAAAAAGTTCTGCACTGTCATCAGATTCTGTAAGTATAGATTCAGTGTGACCTGAAGAAAATAGATTTATATGATTTATAGCTTCATTGATATCATCTACAATTTTAATTGCTAGTTTTAAATCATGAAATTCAGTTTCATAATGCAAATTAGTTGCTTCTTCGATATTTTCATACCTACTTGCTATTTTTTTATCAAGAAACAATTCTACATCTGCATCAAGTAAGGATTTAATAATCTCATCACCCATTTCTTCAAAAATCTCATTATGAATAATTAGAGTCTCCAATGCATTACAGACTCCAGGTCTTTGAACTTTTGAATTAAGAACTATATCTATAATGTCACTTCTTTTTGCATCAGAGTGTACATAAAGATGAACATTTCCATCTCCATCAAGTATGAATGGAACTTTGGCATTTTCAACTAAAGCATTTATAAGACTTTTTCCACCTCTAGGAACGATTAGGTCGATATAATCTGTCATTTGCATAAATTTTAGAGTATCTTCACGATCCCTACTATCTATAAGTTGAACTATATTTTTATCCAAATTATTTTTTTCTAGTGCATTCTGAAGTACTTGTAATATTGCTTTATTTGAATCTAGACAATAGCTTGAACCTCTTAAAATAACTGAATTACCAGATTTCAAACAAAGCCCAGAAACATCACTAGTAACATTTGGACGTGCTTCATATATGACGCCAATTACCCCAAATGGATTTCTTACTTTACTAATCATCAATCCATCTTCTGACTCCCATTCTTTTGTAACTTCCCCTACTGGATCGGGTAGAGGGATAATTTTTTGCAAACCATTAGACATTCCTATTATTCGATCTTCATTAAGAGTTAATCTATCAATTAGGGCGGTTGAAAGCTCTAGTTCTTGTGAATTTTCTAAGTCTAATTTATTTGAAGAAAGTATGCTATCTGTGTTATCTAACAACTCTTGAGACATATCATAAAGAACTGTGTTCTTTTCGTCTGTGCTCAAACTTGCTATTACTTTAGAAGCTTTTTGAGCATTGATTCCGATTTCATTAAACATATATAAAGGTTAATTAAGATTTCTTATTAGTAAAATTATTTACAAAATAATTAAGTCATCTTTATGAATTAAAACACCATTTTCAGATTCATCATCAGAATCTGTTTTAGCTAAACCCTTTGCAACTATTTCTTCATTAAAAACTATTTCTATACCATCATTGACATTAAATTTATTTTCAATTTTTATTACTCCAGAAAATAATAGAGAAGCGTCGTTTTTTAAAGCTTGATATGCTCCTTCATCTATGATCACTCTTGATACTGCTCTCATTCCATAGGCAATCCATAATTTTTTTAATCTTATTTTGTTCTCTGATTCTAAAATCAAAGTGCCAACTTGTTCCCCATTTATAGCTTTTGTAATATTCTCCTCAGACCATGAAATAATTTGGGTAGGAATGCCAGAAAATCCAGCTATCTGAGCTGCCATTATTTTTGTTGAAAAACCTCCTTGGCCTTCCCCATGTCCAGATATAGGAATAAGATCAGTAAGTTGTGAGGAGTCATACTGAATAAAATCAATAACTTTTGCATCAGAATTTTTATCTGGATTAAAATCGTACAAACCTTCTTTATTGGTAATAATCAAAAGCTTTGATGCGTTAACTATAATTGATACTATTGCTGATAAACGGTCATTATCACCAAATTTTAATTCTTCAGTAGCAACAATGTCATTTTCGTTAATTACTGGAATAATGTTTTGAGATAATAACTCATTTAAAGCTTGAGTGGTATTGATAAATTGTTCCCTATCGTCAATTAGATTTTTTGTAATCAAAACTTGTGCAATCTTTAAATTATTTTTATTAAAAATTGTTTGATATTCATTAATTAACTTTATTTGTCCAACCGAAGATGCTACTTGAAGTTTCTTCATTGAGGTAGGTCTAGTTTTATAGCCCAATTCGTGTGCTCCTAAGCTAACAGCACCAGAAGTAACTATTACGAAATTATGTGTATCTTGAAGGTTTTTAATTTTTTGAGCTAAAGAAACAACTAAGGATTCCATTAACTTGCCTTCTTTTATTAAAGAAGTTGTACCTATTTTTATAACAAACGTTTTTTTATTTTTTGTATTCAAACTCTAAGTTTCCCAACACTACAGTATCACCATTTTGTATACCTTCTTCTTGAAGTTTTTCAGGAATTGTAGATTTTTCATATCTATAAAAAATTTCATTATTTACTTCCTCACTACTTCCTGATATGCCAATTATATATTCAACAATTGAACCGGTACATGTAAACTTATTTTCTTCATAAGAGATATTCAAATTGTCAGAATTAATTGTTATTTTTTGAAAGTCTTCATAAATTCTTTTAGAGCCTTTATTATATGTTTCTTCAATATTTTTTATAAGTTTATTTAAACCTTCAGCTTGAATTGCAGAAATATAAACATAACTATCATCATCTTCTTCAATTGCATCTGATTTATTTACAACTTTAATAACTGGGATTTTACAAAGGCTCTTATCAAATTCTTCAATTTCATGATTCAACAAATTAATTTGTTCATTTAAAGAATATTGTTCATTTAATGGATCTAATAAATAAACTATAGTTTTTGTATTTCTTAAGTGTTTGAGAACCTTGTTACCCATACCTATTCCTTCAGATGCACCCTTAATTAATCCAGGAAGATCACAAATTTTTAATTTAAAGTCTGAATTATTTAAGATACCTAAGTTTGGAGTAATTGTGGTAAATTCATAATCACCAATCTTTGCTTTAGAGTTTGTTAATTGAGATATAAGCGTACTTTTACCAGCGTTAGGAAGTCCAATTATTGCTAGATCTGAATATATAGAATATAAAAGTTTTATGTTTAATTTTTGTCTTTTTTGACCCTGTTCACAAATTTGCGGGTTAGGATTTCTTTTAGAAATGAGATCAAAATTTCCTCTACCCGATCTTGAACCATCGATGACATTATAGGTAGAACCTCTTTCATGTAAGTCTGCATAGAGTTCATTTTCAACAAAAACTTGAGTTCCACTTGGTACTTCTATAGTTAGATCTTCACCATTTTTTCCATTTTGAAAATTTTTATTTCCATCGGATCCATTTTCTGCTTTAAGTGAACTATTTGAAATTATATGAGACAGATCGTGTAGTTCAGAATTAACTTTTATTTTTATTGAGCCGCCTGTACCTCCAGAACCTCCGTTGGGTGATGACTTAATAGAACTATTTTTAAAACTTACTGAGCCTGATCCACCAGCTCCAGAAAGAACTGTTAGATTGATTTCATCAACGAACATAAGTTCATTGCGGAATTACATTAATTAATTTTCGGCCATTTCTTGTCGAAAACTTAATAACACCATCTGCCTTTGCAAATAAAGTATCATCTCCACCTTTAGAAACATTTTCACCTGGATGAATTTTAGTACCTCTTTGTCTTACAACAATAGATCCTGCAGTAATTTTTTCTCCATCATAAACTTTAGTACCAAGTCGTTTGGACTCTGAATCTCTACCGTTCCTAGTTGAACCACCAGCTTTAGTTTTTGACATTACTCCTCCTCACTACCTTCAAGGCCTGCGATATTCTTAATTTTAATAATCTTATTGTCTTCTCTATATCCCATACGTCTTCTATTGCCAGTTTTATTTTTATATTGAAAAATGCGAATCTTTTTTGATTTAGTTTCATCTAAAAGCTCAATTTCAACTTTAAAATTTTTAAGTTCTTTTTCTTCAGTAACTAGCTGACCTTTCCTTGGGCTAACTAAAATTGGAGTTAAAGAAGTGTCTGAAAAGCTATTAGATACAACTAATTTGTCTCCAATAGAGACTCGTTCTTGTGAAGAACCAATTTTTATAACTGCATATTTACTCATAACTCAACTACTCTACTACAGCTTCCGACTCAAGCAAACCATCTTCTATCGATTTGTTAGAAAATGAATTATTAATAATTAATCCTCTACCATTACATTTTTCACATTCATCTGAAAAGCTTTCAATTAACCCAGCAGCTACATTTTTTCTTGTCATTTCAACTAAACCAAGCCTTGAAATATCAAAGACTTGAGTTCTTGTTTTATCTTTTGCTAATTCCTGTTTAAATTTATTTAATAAACTTTGCTGTTTCTTAATAGATTCCATATCAATAAAATCAATGACTATTATTCCTCCGATATCTCTTAATCTAAGTTGCCTTGCAATTTCTTCCGCCGCTTCAATATTATTTTCAAAAACTGTCTCTTCAAGGCTATTTTTTCCAACAAATTTACCTGTATTAACATCTATAACAGTCAATGCCTCTGTTGGATCAATAATTAAGTGACCACCTGATGGTAACCATACCTTTCTATCAAGGGCTTTCTTAACTTGATCTTCAATGTGATATCTTTCAAATAAATTCAATTCGTCCTGATAATGGTCAATTATTCCGACTATCTCTGGAGAAGTTTGTTGAACATAATCCTTAATTTCCTCAAACTGTGATCTTTGATCAATCAATAACTTCTTGAATGAAGTATTTAAGTGTTCCCTTATAACCTTCAAAAAAACATCTGGTTCTTGATGTATCAATTTCGGTGCGTCACCACTTTTATAATTACTTACAGTCTCCCATTCTGAAACAAGCTTATCTATGTCTACCTTTAGAGACGCTTCACTGACACCTTCTGAAGCTGTCCTCACAATTACACCAAAATTGTTTGGCTTAATTTTTCTTATGATTCGATCTAATCTATCACGTTCATTATCTGACAATCTTCTTGAAATACCTTTAGTTTTTGAATTAGGAATGAGTACAAGATATCTTCCAGGTAGTGAAATTTGACCTGTCAAACGAGCTCCTTTCTCTCCCATAGCATCTTTAACAACTTGAACTAAAATTTCTTGATCAGGTTTTAACAAGTTTTCAATTTTAGAGCCTTTTGTTGAACCTTCTATGTCTGCAACATAAAGAACACCATTTTTTTCTTCTCCAAAAGAAACAAATGCTGCTTCCATTCCAGGTAATACATTCTTGACTTTTCCAAGATAGATATTTCCTACTTTTGATTTTCCTGTGTTTTCAGATGAATAATACTGAACCAAAGTTGGTCCTTCTAAAATAGCTACTTTAGAAACTCCATTTGATGAACTTATTAACATCTGCTTCTTTTCTACAGATGGTACAGGGAGAGGTGTCTCTCTAAACCATGTAGGATTTTTTTGTTTCCTATTTTGATTTCTACGATTAGATACAGATGTAGTACCAGATTTAATTTTTACTTTCTGACCATTAAACCATTTGGTAGTCGTGTCGTCTAAATTATTACTTTTTCTGACTATTTTTGATTTCTTGAATAGACCAAACATTAAAACCTCCGTGAAGACAATTATTAAAACTTAACATATTTAAAGAGTAGTAGTATTAGAAAGTTAAATCACAAGGTTATTCTCAATAAAAATTCTGTTAATTATTCCAAAAATAGAAGATATTGCAATTATTGATGACCCTCCAAGACTAAGTAGTGGGAATGGGTCACCAGTCAAAGGAATTAAACCTAGAACTGTTGCTATGTTAATAAAAATTTGGAGATATAAAAGTATCATGAATCCGGAAAGCAAAAACTTCTCAAAATTTGACTCAGTTTTAATTATCAGTGAATAAACTCTAAATCCAAATATAGACCAAAAGCTTAAAAGAATTACACAACCTAAAAAGCCAAATGACTTAGAAAAAGATGAAAAAATGAAATCAGTTGTTTGAACAGGAACAAATATATCAATATTGCTGGTGTTAGATAAGTTTTCACCTAGAAAACCACCTAAAGAAATTTGTAAGCGACTTTGTTGCTGGGAAAAGTCTTTAACTTCATTAGAGTAAAAATCAGTTATCCTATCAATTTGAAAAGTATTTACTAAATTAAATTCTAAAAGTACAAAAAATGCAATAAATGTTAGCAATGAGAAGGCTACTATATTTTTAAACTTTATATCTGTTAGGAAAAACATAAAGAATACAAGTAATAATAAAATTACCGTTGTACCTAAATCGGGCTGGATATAAATTAAAAGAAGATTGGTAATTACCAA
The DNA here is from genome assembly GCA_902555055.1 of uncultured Candidatus Actinomarina sp. Lineage (GTDB taxonomy): Bacteria > Actinomycetota > Acidimicrobiia > Actinomarinales > Actinomarinaceae > Actinomarina. The sequence goes on along the minus strand of CACDQN010000003.1, from coordinate 24,347 downwards.
ACCTATTGTTAAAAAATTATTATTTTTCTTGGACAATGCGTTTGCGATAAATATTACAAATACAACTTTTGTAAATTCTGATGGCTGAAAGTCAAAAATACCTAAGTCATAACGTCTCCTAGCACCTAAACTTTCTTCGGTAAAAAGTACGCCAAGCAATAAAAGAGTAGAGGAAATCATTAAAATATTACTCAAAGAAATTATGTTACTTATAGGAATGTATGTAAAAAAGAAAAATACAATCAATCCTAAAATTGTAAATATAATTTGCCGTACAAGGATATTTTCAAGACTAAATGAAAGTTCAGATGTTATATTGAACAAGGTAAACCAAGAAATAACATTAAAAAGAAGGAATTGGAATATTACATAAAGGTTGGTACCTTCTGGGCCTAGTAAAGTAATTTTTCTATTTATCATTCTGTAATTTCTCCAAATTCTACTGGTGTTAGCTCAGATTCTCTAAGATGCTGGATTATTCTTCTAGATATCGGTGCAGCAACAGCACTCCCTGATCCCCCTTCTTCAACAACAGTAACAACGATATACTTAGGATCTGAAATTGAGTCAACTCCTACAAACCATGAAGTGTTGTTTAAATCTCCTGCATTTTGAGCAGTTCCAGTTTTTCCACCAATATCAAATATTTGGTCACCCATAATCTGAAAAGATCTATATGCCGTACCACCTGGATTGGTAACTAAATTTAAATCATCTAATAAAAATTTAACAAATTCATCACTGATATTAATTTTTTCAATAATGTTATTAGAACTTTCAAGTGAGATAAAAGGTGATGACTTCTCTCCTGTTAACAATGTTCTATATGCGTTTGAAACCTGAACAGGAGTTGTAGTAATTGCTCCTTGACCAATAATTAAATTCATCAGATCTCCACCCAACCAGCCTTCTGGCCTAACCAATTCTGGCCTTGAAATAGTCCATTCTTCGAATAACTCACGATCAGGTACAACTCCCTCTTTCTCGAATGGTAGATCTATGTTAGAAAGGGAGCTAAATCCTAGCTGTTTAGAATACTCCTGAAGTAGAGCTTCTGAGTCAGTGTTTCCAAATGTTCTCCATATTTTTAATGCAATATCCCAAAAGTAAACATTACAAGACTGTTTCATTGCTTGACTTAAATTAACTTTCCCATGGCCATCAGGTTTCCAATCTTGGTAGACCTGCTTAGAACCATCGTCAAATCCAAAAGAAAGACTTCCTTCGCAATCAATATAATCTTGGGCATTTATTGCTGTTTCTGGGAAAATACCTTCATTTAAAGCAAGCCAATAGGCTACTACTTTAAACACTGAGCCAGGTGGATATAATCCTTGAATTGCAAAATTATTAAATGCTTGAGTTCTATTTAGTTGCTTAAAGTCAAATTCAGATATTCCAAGTACAAATTGATTTGGATCAAAGTCAGGGAGAGATACCATTGAAACTATTTCTCCAGTATCAATTTTTTGAACAACGACTGCTCCCCTTTCAATCATATTTGTAGTTTCAAAATTTTTATTTGCTAAAATAATCCCCTCCTGAAGGGATTCTTTTACAACATTTTGAGTTTTAGTATTTAATACAAGTTGAATATCTTTACCAGATACTGATGGCTTTATCTCTACAATGTTTCCATTTTGAACAATTACTTCAGATGCAGTACCGCTTATAATATTTTCATAATATCTTTCCAGTCCAGTTTTTCCTACCAACTTATTGTTTATAGAATTAGGAAAATTATTTTGTTCATCCTTGTTTGGATTTCCAACATATCCAATGACATGAGAAAAAAGTTCATTGTAGGGGTAAAATCTAGTTGGCAAATTAAATACCTCGAAAGCTTCGAAGTCTAAAAGCCTTATCCTTATTTCCGGGTCATATTGGGATAGATTTATTATTTTAATGAATAGATCTTTGGATTTAAAAAATTCTTCAATCTCTGAATTACTAATCTCTTTAAAATTAAACTGGATAAGTTGAGTATAAGTTTTTTTATTGTCTTCATTTATTTTTTTAAGATTTAAAAAAAGATAGGGTTCAAGAATACTAGAAGCTAACTTATTACCATTAATATCAAATATTTCTCCCCTAGCAGCTGGTATATAAAATACTTCAAAATTTTGATTTTCAATTTGTTGAGCATTTTCTTCATTATCTAATACTTGTAAGACGAACAGCTCACTAAATATTACAACTGAAAATATAGAAAATAGTATTAGAACAGAATTTAATCTATATTTATTAAACACGAAACCTCATCACTCTTTTTAATAATATAAATAATAAATAATTTATAAATACAGAAAGAGCAATGATAGAGAAAATATTGGGGTTCAAAATATTGGGAATATTATATATTAGATAATTAAAAGCAAAAATAAAGGGTAATTTAAAATTAAAATCAATTACTTTTTCATAGATATAATTGATAGATACAGCGGTTAATAAAAAAACTATTGCATATACGCCTAAATAATTTTCACTCAAAAATATATCATAAAGAATACCTGATCCCATAATTGGAAAAATATTTCTATTATTAAATCTTTTTAAAGAAAATATAAACAAAAGTATATAAAAGGGAACAATAGATATGTACGTGTTAGAAATTATTAAATTAAGAAAATTTTCAAAAAGCAAAATAATTGAAAAAGATATCAAGCTTAATAGTGAGTTTATAATTTTCATTTTGACTTTGGGATAAATAGTTTCGTATTAAAAGTAAAAATATTAGAAAACTTAAAAGATGAATTGATTTGATTATTAACTAAATCAAAATTAATAGTTCTAGTATCAACAACTGGAAATTTACCAGCGTGATTATATAAAATATCGGTAAACAAAAAGTCTATATCTGAATCAAATGTAGAAATATTAATTGAGGCAAGAGAAAGCTGATAACCATCAGAAGATAGTAAATATTCATTGTTGTATTTATCTAGTAACTGAATTTTGAAGCTTTGTGATAGAAAGGTCTCCAATATAGAATAGGAATAGAAAACTTCTCTTAAATACCCTACAACATATCCTCTCTCATCTAAGACTATATCTCCATTTTGAAAATTTTGATTTGTACCTCCTGAAATTAAAAATTCATTTGATGAATTTTTAATAATCAAAGAGGTTTCTATAAAATTAAAATTATTAAAACTTTTTATAAGTGAAATATTTTCAAAAGAGTCGATTTTTTCTTTTAGAGATTTATTTTCTATCTCTAAAGACCGAAGGTTGTTTATTTCCTGTTCTAATCTTATATTTTCAGATGCTAGTTCAGCCCTTGATGTAAGTAAAGAATTAAAAGAATCAATAAAAGTTGTTTCAAAAACATTTAAGTTAATTTCAAAAGTTACGGTTCTGGGAATATAGCTTGATATTTCCTTGCTGGAAAAATAATCAACAAGTATTAGAAGGCTACTTAAAAAAATAAAGAGGATGTAAAGCACATAGTTTCTTTTGGGTTTTGATTGGGCCTCTAGCATCGAATTAATTTGGTTTTGGAGATAGTTTTAATATTGATTTATAGTCTTGAAATCTTTCTAAACATATTCCAGAACCTATAACCACTGAGCTCAATGGATCTTCAGAAGTATTAATTGGAATTCCTAAATCTTCAGCAATTCTTTTATCCATTTGTTTTAATAAAGAACCTCCGCCAGTTATCCAGGCTCCATCTTTATCAATATCTGAAACTAATGCTGGAGGGGTTTGAGATAGTGAAAGTCTTATTGCCTCAACTATATTATTCACTACAGGTGATAATGCATTTCTTACATCACTTGCTTCTAAAAGTACTTGTTTTGGTATCCCTTTTACAATATCTCGACCAGTTACTGTAACTTGCGGTTCCCTATCATATTGATATGCTGATCCAATTGCATGTTTAATACTTTCTGCAATTCCTGAATCAATAAGTATTTGATGTTCTGATCTTAACCAGTCTATTAAAACCTCTGTCATGTCTTCTCCACCAACTCTGACTGAGTTAGCATTTACGATATCTCCCATTGAAATAACAGCTATTTCAGTAGTGCCACCACCAATATCAATTATCATATTCCCGTAAGGTTCAAAAATATTTAAACCACTACCAATTGCAGCCGCCATTGGTTCCTCAATTGTAAATACTTCAGATGCTCCAGTAGCATGGGCTGCAGTCTCTATTGATCTTTGTTCTACACTTGTAACACCATTAGGAACACAAATTACAATTCTGGGTCTTGAATATGCTCTTCCAATTGCTTTGGTTAATAATGTCTTAACTAACTCTTCAGCCATTTCGATTTCCGAAATAACTCCGTCCCTTAATGGCTTCACTAACTCAATAGTGTCTGGAACTCGTCCGACAAGTTTTTTTGCTTCTTTTCCAATAGTAATTACAGAATTGTCATTTTTATTAACTGCAAGCAGTGTGGGCTCGTCAATCACTACACCAACTCCTTTTACATATATAAGAGTATTAGCAGTGCCTAAGTCGATGGCAATATCATTACCACCAAATAAAGTTCTTCTTAAATTTAAACCAGCCATGTATACCTAGATTAATCTATTAAAGGTACATTTAAAATTTTTTATTCTGAAAAGAATAAATTTAGCTCTCTATCTGCGCTTGCATCAGAATCAGAACCATGAACAACATTTTTATCAAGTTCTGTTGCTAAATCTCCTCTTATTGAGCCCGGAGTAGCATCAGAAGGGTTTGTTGCACCCATCAAGTTTCTAATTTGTGCTACAACATTCTCTCCCTCAACTTGCATAGCTACAACCGGACCACTTGTTATAAACTTTACTAAATCATTAAAAAATGGCTTATCCTTATGTTCTCCATAGTGCTCTTCAGCAAGTGCTTGTGATATCATCATCATCTTAATTTTGGTAATTTCAAAACCTTTTTCTTCAACTCGAGTAATTACTTCCCCGATAAGATTTCTTTTTACACCATCAGGTTTTATCATAAAAAATGTTTTCATTATATTTCCTTTTTAAACTCCCCAATTAAATATAAACTACCTAGCAATATAGAAGGATTTTTATTTTCTATAAATTTGTTTATAGATACAATTTGATACTTTTGCTTAATTTTATCTAAATATTCAGCAATTTTTGCTACTTCTTGCTGCTCAAAAAAAGTATTGTCCTGAATTAAATTTATTCTATGATTTTGATTTCTTACAATAAAATTTAAAATTTCAACAAAATCTTTTCCTTTTTTGAATCCTACAAATAAATCTACAAATTGTGACTTTTTTATTCGATGAAAATCTTCTATAAGATTTTGAACACCCTCTAAATTATGTGCACCATCGATTATCTTTAATGGTTCATTTTGAATAATTTCAAATCTTCCAGGATTATTTGGAAGTGATATTTTTATCAAATCATTAAATGACTTTTCTTCTAGGAGTAAATCAAGAGTCATAACAGCAAGATAGTGATTCTTTTCAACAGTAGAAATTTTATTTATATTGATTTTTTTTAATTGAAGATAATCTCGAAGATTACTAACAAGATTTATATGTTTATAATCTGTGTTAATAATATTCATTAATTTATCTGATATATCTCCAGTAAATAGCCTATTGATATTTTTAGAAATATTAATTTTTTGTCTCAAAATTTCTTTCAACTCATTACCGAGTAATTCAGTATGATCACGAGAAATTGAAGTGATGACTACCTTCTTACTTTGAATGATAGATGTAGTGTCATAAAGCCCACCTATCCCAGCTTCGCAAATAAAATAATCTAAATCGTTATCAAGAAATGTTTGACATGCAATCAAAAAAAGAGCTTCGAAATAACCTAAATTTAAATTATTCTTTCGTTCAAATAACTGTATATTTTCTAAAAATTTATCATATTGTATATTTTCCTTAGTAGTAATTCTTTCTTTAAAATCAACTAAATGGGGAGATGTGAAGACCAAGGAGGTAAGATTTAGCGAAGTTAGTAAATGGTGAATATTCAATGCCGTTGAAGACTTACCATTTGTCCCGACTAACGAAATCGTATTATTTTGTAGTGTTGTTAGGTCATTATCAGAAAAAAAGGAACGGATTTGATTTAAATTCTTATTTCCTCTTTTATTTGATTTCTCAAGTAAATAGGATTCTAGACTACTCACTTATCGAATGATGAAAGAGTTTCTTCAATTGTTTCAATTTCAGAAGTTAAAGTTTTAACATTTTCTTTTTCAGCATCGACTAAATCTTCTTTTGCATTATTAATAAATTTATCATTAGATAATCGCTTTTCAGATACTAAAAGTGATTTTTTTAATTTATCCATTTTATTATTTAATCTCTTTCTTTCAGTTTCAAAATCAACATACTTACTTGCTAAAACTTCAAATTTAAAATTTCCCGACTGAAAGACTAAAGTTATTTCATTTGAATCTAAAGATACACTTGAATCTAAAATTTTTACTTTAGCAATTTTTTCTATCTGAAATATAAACCATTCAGGGTATTGCTGTTGGGGAGAAAGTTCGATAACTAGATTGTTTTTGAGATTGTAATTGCTCTTAAAATTCCTAATTTGATTAATAATATTTTTTAGTTCATCGACTTCATGATGACCAGTTTCATTTACAATAATTTTAGTTGGCCAATCATTATCAATAAGAAGATTTTTGTTAAAAGTAGACCATATTTCTTCTGTAATATGTGGCATTGCTGGGTTGAGCATCTTTAATGATTCACTAAATATGTTTTTCAGAACATACTGTGTTTCATGTTTAGTGCTTTCATCCTCAATCAAATTTTTTGAAAATTCAAAATACCAATCAAACAAATCAGACCAAAGAAAATTATACAGTAATTTATAAGCATCAGATATTTTATAGTTTTCAAATAACTCATTAAATTGTTCAATACATTCATTAAATTGATTAATAATCCATCTATTTTCAACTAATTTCACTTCATTCAACTTTTGATTTTCAAAATTTTCTGTATAGATATGAACAAATTTTGATGCATTCCAGACTTTATTTCCAAATTTTTTGGCTGCTTTTGTCCACTCTTCATCAAAAGGTACATCTTGTCCTGGGTTAGCTTTTTCAATTAAAGAAAAACGTAATGCGTCTGCGCCATGCTTTTCTGAAAGTTCTAAGGGATCCATTGTGTTGCCTAAGCTTTTAGACATTTTTCTCCCTTTGGAATCACGAACTAAGCCATGAATTAAAATGTCACTAAATGGAATCTTATCCATTGAATAGAGTCCCATCATAATCATTCGAGCTACCCAGAAAAAAATAATATCAAAACCAGTTACAAGGAGAGTAGTTGGATAATACGATGATAAATCTTCTGTCTCTTCAGGCCAACCAAGAGTACTGAATGGCCACAGAGCAGAGGAAAACCAAGTATCGAGTACATCTTCATCTTGTACTAAGTTTATTTCTTCGTCTAATTTGTATTTTTTCCTAACATCTTCTTCACTTAAACCAACATAAACATTGTTGCTTGAATCATACCAAGCAGGTATTCTGTGCCCCCACCATTGCTGTCTTGAGACGCACCAATCTTGAATGTTGTACATCCATTCAAAGTAAGTTTTTTCCCAATTTTTAGGGATAAATTTAATGTCTTCATCTTCAACAACTCTTATTGCATCTTTAGCTAACTTTTCTGTTTTAACAAACCATTGGTCTGAGACCATTGGCTCTAATATTGTTTTAGACCTATCACCTTTAGGTATTTGAATTTCATGATCCTCAACTTTTTCTAATAAGTTTGCATCATCTAGTAGGTCAATTACTATTTTTCTGGCCTCAAAACGATCTAGGCCTCTTAACTCTTTTGGTATAAATTCCTCATTAACTATGTTTCCATCAAAGTCAATACACTGAATCATGTCTAAATTATGTCTTTTTCCTATTTCGTAGTCATTGAAATCATGTGCAGGTGTAATCTTTACACAACCAGAGCCGAACTCTTTATCAACATATTGATCAGCAATAATCTTTACATTTCTGTTAACTATAGGAATTTGAATCGTCTCTCCAATTAGATCTTTGTAACGCTTATCATCTGGATTTACTGCAACTGCAGTATCACCCAGAAGTGTCTCTGGTCTGGTAGTTGCAATAGATAAAAAAGTATTATTTAATTTATACTTTATTGTCCATAAACTACCTTTTTTACTTTCTGAAGTCACTTCTAGATCTGAAACAGCAGACTTTAATTTAGTATCCCAATTAACCATTCTTGTTCCTTTATAAATTAATTCTTTCTCAAAAAGAGATACAAATACCTCAAGAACTGCTTTTGATAACCCTTCATCCATAGTGAATCTTTCTCGTGACCAATCACAACTCATACCTAAAGTCTTCATTTGATTAGTAATATTGTCACCAGATTTCTCTTTCCACTCCCACACTTTTGAAAGGAAATTTTCTCTTCCTAAGTCATGTTTATTTACTCCAGAGTCTTCTAAATCTTTTTCTACTAAAAGTTGTGTGATTATTCCTGCATGATCCGTACCTGGTAACCATAATGTCTCGTATCCCTGAAGCCTTTTAATACGAGTGATAACATCAATTATTGAATGTTCCAATGCATGACCCATATGAAGGGAGCCAGTTACATTTGGAGGAGGAATTACAATCGAAAAAGTTTTATCGGATTTTTTTGGTTGGAAGTTTTTTCCTTGTTCCCATTTATCTTGCCATTTTTTTTCTATAGATAATGGCTCATAATTTTCATTTAGCATAGCTCTAGTTTATGCTGTTTTGTCGTCTTTTGACTCCTTTAGAACCATTTTTGGAGCAATATCATCTAATACATTCTCTTTATCAATGATGATCTTAGTAATGTCTTTCCTAGAAGGCGATTCGTACATTTCATCTAAAAGAAGCTTTTCAATAATAGATCTCAAACCTCTTGCTCCAGTTTTTCTTTTAAGTGCTAAATCAGCCATTGCTTCTAATGAGTCATCTGTAAAGACTAGTTCAACTTCATCTAGCTCAAACATTTTTTTGAACTGTTTAATAATTGCATTTTTAGGCTTAGTTAATATCTCAATTAGTGCCTCTTTATCTAACTGGTTTACACTTGTAGTTATAGGTAATCTTCCTATAAATTCAGGTATTAAACCAAACTTGATTAGATCTTTAGGTTCGACAAAAGCAAATAATTCTTCTTTATTAAATTCTTTTTTATCTGACATACTTGCATTAAAACCAATAGTGTTTTCACCCAACCTTTTAGTAATAATCTTATCGAGCCCATCAAATGCTCCACCAACGATGAATAAGATATTTGTGGTGTCTATTTGGAGATACTCTTGTTGTGGGTGTTTTCTACCTCCTTGAGGTGGAACTTGCGCAGTAGTACCCTCAAGTATTTTTAGTAATGCTTGCTGTACTCCTTCTCCTGACACATCTCTAGTAATTGAAGGGTTATCAGATTTTCTAGTTATTTTGTCAATTTCATCAATATAAATTATGCCCTTCTCTGCTTTTTGAATGTCATAATCTGCAGCTTGAATTAAAGTCAATATAATATTTTCAACATCTTCACCTACGTAACCTGCTTCAGTAAGAGTTGTAGCATCTGCAATAGCAAATGGCACATTTAGAGTTTTTGCAAGTGTTTGGGCCAATAGTGTCTTTCCACTACCTGTTGGCCCCAAAAGTAGGACATTAGACTTTTGAATTTCTAAATCATCGTCTAATAGTTCGCTTTTGTAGATTCTTTTATAGTGGTTGTAAACAGCAACCGAAAGAGTTTTTTTAGCATCTTCTTGGCCAATTATAAATTCATTTAATGATTGATTTATTTCTTTTGGTAGTGGTAGGTACTCTTCAGGTGTAGTTTCAAGTTTCTCAACTTTTTCTTCGTCAATTATCTCAACGCATAATTCTATGCACTCGTCACAAATATATACTCCAGGACCCGCAATAAGTTTTATTACTTGTTTTTGAGATTTCCCACAAAAACTGCACTTTAGTGCCTGAGATGAATCTTTATTAGCCATTTTTTAACTACCCTGTTGTTTTTAAGTTATTTTTTTTCGGCTAACTCCCTTTGAATTAGCACTTCATCTACTATACCGTATTCTTTCGCTTCTTGCGCAGTCATCCAAAAATCTCTATCAGTATCTAGAGCGACTTTTTCAACGTCTTGATTAGTAAAATCTGCCAATAAGCCATTTAATTGGGTCCTCATAGATACAATTAAATCGAAATTTCTCTCCATATCAGCTACTGTACCTTCCATTCCACCTGATGGTTGGTGAAGCATGATTCTTGCATTAGGCAAGCTGTATCTTTTTCCTTTAGTTCCACCAGCTAAGATAACTGAAGCTGCAGATGCAGCTAATCCCATACAGACAGTTGATATATTTGGTTTAATATAATTCATGGTGTCATAAATTGTAAATAGTGAAGTTATTGATCCTCCAGGTGAGTTAATGTACATAAATATATCTTTGTCTGGATCTTCAGATTCCAAATGTAATAACTGAGCCATTATTGAATTGGCTACACCATCATCAATAGGTGTACCTAAGAATATAATTCTATCTTTTAAAAGCCTTGAATAAATATCAAAAGCTCTTTCTCCCCTGTTAGTGTTTTCTATAACAGTAGGGATTACATAATTTGAAGGTATTTCATTCATATTATTCTTCCTCTCTTAATTCTTCTTCTTGATTGTACACATCTTGTAGGTATACTTTTTCACCATTTGCATCAACAGACAATCCTTGCTTAAGCACATGTATCATTGCTTTGTTTCTTAATGATTCTGATTCCAAATTTAACCTGCGACTTGCAGCTTCAACCTGGTCTCCTTCATTAAGGCTTCCAATATATTCATCAATATATTGGACTTCTTTTTCATCAAGTTTTAATTCTTCCACTTCAGCAACTTTATCTAAAATTACAACCATTGATAAATTTCGAGTAGCTTGGTTTTTTAAATCTTCTTGAAGCGTTTCTTCTGTTAGTCCAGTTATATTAAGATAGTCTTCGATTTTTATATTATTTTGCTTCAATTCATTCATAAAGTTTTGGAGAATACTATCCATTTCAGCAATAATTAATTGCTCGGGTAATTCAAGTTTTGATTCATCAATAATCTTTGATGTTAATAATCCTTGATATTGATTAGCTACTTGACGTTTTTTAGCATCTTCAATATTTTTGACCAATTCTTCATTCATCTCTTTAACAGTATCGAACTCTGTTACTGAAGAAACCCACTCATCAGTAAGTTCAGGCATTACTTTTTGTTTAATCTCTTTTACTAAAACTGTAATTTCTACATTACTTTTTCCAAGAGCGGGTATGTCATCATTAAACTTGATTATGGCACCGCTTGATACACCTTCTAATTTTGAATCCATTGAGGGTGTCAATAAATTACTGCCGAGTTCATAAAGATAGTCTTGATAGTTAAATTCTTTGACTTCAGTCCCATTTTCAAGAGATGAAATATTTACAAGCAAATAGTCGGAAGCTTTTGATGGTCTTTCAACTTTCTCAACTTCTCCAAATTGTAATTTTATTCTTTCAATTTGTTCATTTATTTCATCCTCTGTTGGTGTAATAGATTCAACTTCAACTGTCTGATTTAATTTAGGTAGTTTTGAAAGTGTTGGCCATAAGGTTATAAGAACGTCCACTTTAAAAGATTTCTTTTCTTTTGTTAATTCCTTAACAACAGGCCTAACTGCAGGATTGATTTCCTCTTTTTGCAGAATATCAAAAATCTGCTCTGGTAAGTAAAGATCAACTGCTTCTTCAAGAATATAATCTTCTCCGACCTCTCTTATAACTATATTTTTGGGAATTTTTCCTGGTCGAAATCCTTTAACTTTTAATGACCCGCTAATTTTTGCTATTGCTTCTTCTTTTTTAGATTCTAAATCTTCGAAATCAATATTGATTTCAATAGAATTTTCAAAATCTCCTACTTTTTTTACCTTATATTTCATTTATCTCCTAATAATTAGGGTGACCGACGGGATTTGAACCCGCGACCTCCTGGACCACAACCAGGCGCTCTAACCGAACTGAGCTACGATCACCACAGCGCTCTCGATAGGACTCGAACCTATAACCTACAGATTAGAAGTCTGTTGCTCTATCCATTTGAGCTACGAGAGCTCTACTTGAGCGGGTGAAGGGAATCGAACCCTCATAGCCAGCTTGGAAGGCTGGAGCTTTGCCATTAAGCTACACCCGCAGGTCTTGTCGGGCTGGTGAGATTCGAACTCACGACCTCCTGCTCCCAAAGCAGGCGCTCTAGCCAAGCTGAGCCACAGCCCGCAACTTAATTATTTTTCTATGTTACTTGTTTTTCTTAAGAATAAATAGAAAAAATTTATACTTGTCTATCATAATGTAAGTTATTCTTTAAAAGGGGTCGCTAGCTCAATTTGGCAGAGCATCGGACTCTTAATCCGCAGGTTCGGGGTTCAAGTCCCCGGCGACCCACGCAACATTTTAGCGGATGTGGCGGAACTGGTAGACGCGCTGGATTTAGGATCCAGTGAGCTTTGCTCGTGGAGGTTCGACTCCTCTCATCCGCACTATGATTTACTAGTTAATTGGAACCTCTACAACAAGTTCTGTAGAGCTAGCAGTGGCGTAAATTTTTCCATTAGTGTCGTATAGTGAACCATTAACAAAAATCACTTTTTTTCCAATTTTTTCAATTGTAGCTGTTGCGGTAACTTCACCTGTTGAAACTGTAATTGGTCTTAAATAGTTCACTCTGATGTCTGTTGTCATTGTTAAAAATCCACTGTCTAGCTGACAATTTGCTGAAATGCTATTACATGAATCTAAGATAGTTGCTGCAAGTCCTCCATGTACTGTTCCAAGGGGATTGTAATGGAATTCTTGAGGGGTGATATAAAAAGAAACTTGTCCTTTGTCATCAATAGTTATACGTGAAAAATCCATTAATGCTCCTATTGGAACATTGTCCATTGGAAGATTTCCAAAAAAATCAATTCGTTGCTTCTTATCTAAACTTACTAACTTTTGTACTGCATCATTAGGAAGGTTCCACGTAAAAGTTCTCTCATTCATCATCTGAGTCCGAAGCTCTGGTTTGAAGTTCTGAGACAATATCTGCATTAGCTAATGTTGTAACATCTCCAAGTTTTCTTTCTTCTGAAATATCCTTAAGAAGTCTCCTCATAATTTTTCCACTTCTAGTTTTGGGTAAATCAGCTGTTATTACAATACTTTTTGGCTTGGCTATAGGTCCTATCTTGTCACTTACATGTTGCCTGAGATCTGCAATCAAATCTTCATTACCCTCATCAGTTCCTATTAAAGACACGAACGCTGCAATAGCTTCACCGGTAATTTCATCACTTCTACCAATTACAGCTGCTTCAGCTACAGCCTCATGAGAAACTAAAGCACTTTCTACTTCAGCAGTGGAAATTCTATGGCCTGAAATATTCATTACATCGTCTACCCGTCCAAGTAACCAAATATAACCTTCATCATCATACTTTGCTCCATCTCCTGCGAAATAGAGCCGATTATGTTGAGACCAATAAGTATCAATATATCGCTGATCATCTCCATAAACAGTTCTTAACATGGAAGGCCAAGGAGATTTTAAAGCAAGATACCCTCCCTCACCTTTTCCAACTTCATTTCCATCATCATCTATGATTACAGATTCAATTCCTGGAAGAGGACCACAAGCTGACCCCGGCTTAGTGCTTGTCACTCCTGGTAATGGAGAAATCATAATTGAACCAGTTTCTGTTTGCCACCATGTATCAACTATTGCACACTGCTCTCCACCAATATTTTCGTGGTACCACATCCAAGCTTCAGGATTAATTGGCTCACCTACAGTTCCTAATATTCTTAGAGAACTTAAATCATGTGCTTGTGGGTGCTCTACTCCCCATTTCATAAATGCTCGAATAGCGGTAGGTGCAGTATAAAAAATATTTACTTTATATTTCTCAATTATGCTCCACAAGCGTTTTTCATCTGGCGCATTAGGTGCACCTTCATACATAACACTTGTAGCTTTATTTGCTAAAGGTCCGTAAACGATATAGCTATGTCCTGTCACCCATCCACAATCAGCAGCACACCAGTAAATATCATCATCTTTTATATCAAATACCTCATGATGAGTAGTGGTTACACCTGTTAAGTATCCTGCCTGTGTATGAACAATTCCCTTTGGTTTTGCGGTTGTTCCTGATGTGTAAAGAATATAGAGCATATCCTCTGCATTCATAATCTCTGGCTCACAAACGGATTGTTCTTTTTCTGTAATTTCGTGATACCAGTGATCTCTCCCCTGTTTCATATCAATATCTTGATTTGTCCTTTTTACGACAATTACATTCTCTATGTATTCAGTTAATTCAAGTGAGCCATCAACATTATCTTTAAGAGGAACAATATCTCCTCTTCTCCAAGCACCGTCTGCTGTAATTACAAGTTTTGCTTTTGCATCATTTATTCTGTCAGCTAGTGCTTCGGATGAAAAGCCTCCAAAAACTACAGAATGAACAGCGCCAATTCGTGCACACGCTAGCATAGCAACAACAATTTCTGGAGTCATCCCAAGATAGATAGCAACTCTATCTCCTTTTTTAACATTTAATTTTTTTAAAGCATTGGAAAGTCTACAAACTCTCTCATATAAATCTTGGTAAGTTATTTGCTGTGTATCTCCAGGCTCACCTTCCCAATAAAAAGCGACTCTATCAGCATCAGTTTCTAAATGTCTATCGAGACAGTTGTAGGAAAGATTTAGCTCACCATCTTTAAACCATTTAAAAAAAGGTGGATTTGAACTATCAAGAATTTCCGTTGGTTCTTTGAACCATGTAATTCTCTCAAGTGCTTGTTTTTTCCAGAACTCCAGACGATTTTCATTTGCTTCATCAAACCATTCTGAAGTTGCATTGGCGTTTTGTGATAGATCAGTTTTTGGAGTAAATTTTCTATTCTCTTCTAACAAATTTTCAATTTTATCGTTCAATGTGTCTCCCTTTAAAAAATAGTATATATATCTAAAGGTGTAAAAATCTACTTAAGAAGTCATAAAATAGTAATTAAATCCGTCACATAAAGCATTCCATGAAGCATTTATTATATTTTCATGTACACCGATAGTGCTCCACTGCTTGCTTCCGTCAGTAAACTCTATTAAAACTCTTGTTTTAGCCTCTGTGCCATCGGATGAATCAATGATTCTAACCTTATAATCAATCAGTTTTACGTCGTTAATTCTCTCAAAGTCATTTTCTAATGCTGATTTTAAGGCCTTACTGAGTGCATCAACAGGACCTACTCCTTCACCTGTTTTGACATATCTATTATCTTTTACTGAAATTTTGCAAACTGCTTCAGACACAACATTTTCTGAATTTCTTCGTTCAGAAAATACTCTAAAACTTTCAAAACTAAAATAATCTGGAACTACGCCTTTAATAGTATTCATTAAAATAAACAGTGAGGCATCAGCAGCTTCAAATTGAAAACCTTCATGTTCCAAATTTTGAACACTTTCAATAAGTTTCTTTGCTTCATCGTTATTAAGATCTAAGCCAAACTCTTGAGCTTTTGTTATAACACTAGCTCTTCCTGCCAATTCTGAAACTGTAGTTCTAGTAAAATTACCTACTTTGGAAGAATCAATATGTTCATAAAGTACATTATCTTTAGCCATTCCTGAAGCATGAAGCCCTGCTTTATGTGTAAATGCTGATGAGCCTACATAGGGATGTCTTGAATCTATAGATACATTAACTAGTTCGGCTATGTGGTTTGCAATTTGAGTAAGTTTAGAAAGTGAATCTTCTGATATAGTTTCATAATTTTTTTTCAAGGATAAATTTGGTATTAAGGTACACAAGTCAGCATTACCGGTTCTCTCACCATATCCATTAATTGTGCCTTGAACATGATCTACACCCAACTCAACTGCAACCATAGAATTTGCAACTGCACAGCCATTGTCGTTTTGAAAATGTACACCGAATTTTGTTTTTGGATACTGATCTAAAACTTGAGAAAGTATCATATGAACCTCGTCTGGCAGTGTTCCACCGTTAGTATCACAAAATATAAAGCAATCAGCACCAGACTTAACAACAGCATCTAATATTTCTAAACTCGTCTTAGAATCTTCCTTATACCCATCAAAAAAATGCTCAGCATCAAAAAAAACTTTTTTATTTTTTGATTTTAAATATTTAATCGTATCTACTGCCATATCGATCGCATTGGATACTTCTGTCTGGAGCGCTTTTGAAATATGGAGTTTAGAAGATTTTCCAACAATACATACATAATCAGTCCCTGAATCAATGAGCGCTTTAACTTGAGGATCATCTTCAACTGTAATATTTAATTTTCTAGTTGAACCAAAGCTAACTAGCTTTGCATTCTTTAGGTCTAACTCATCTTTAGCTTTTAAAAAAAACTCCTCTTCTTTCGGAGAAGCACCAGGCCACCCACCTTCAATGAAGGAAACTCCCAGTTCATCAATTAGCTTCGCAATCGCTAATTTATCCTTGACAGAAGGGGATATCCCCTCTTGCTGGAATCCATCTCTTAAAGTTGTATCAAATATATCAATTTTCATAATCTAAAAAAAAACCCTTGCAACGCAAGGGTAACAACGCTTAAAACGTTGCTCCTAAATAATAATTATAATTTTTTTCATTGTGACAATATTAGTTCTTTTTTAGATATTGTCTAACAATAATTACAGCAACAAGAGTCAAAATTAAAATTAAAATAATAGTCTGGATATTCCAAAATGATTCCGTTTGAGTCACTAATTCAAAAGTTTTAATAGAAAGACCGTCATTTTCAAAAACTATTGTATTGTCGACTATATCGTTAAGTTTGGGCTCTTTAATATTTCCAGGAACTGATAATGACAACTGTCCATCAAAAATTCTTTTAAATCCCTCTAAGTTCTCTTCGTCTGTTACAAATATTTCAGCAAATGTACCTTTTATTTGAAATTCATCTTCACTATCTTGAAAATTGATATTTTCAATGGGAAGTAATAATAATGCTGTATTTTGTTCATCTTTTAATTGTTCGAATTGCTCAAGTAAATCATCAGTATCCTCAAAATCGTTTCTTACTAGAACACCAAGAAAATCACCTTCTTGATATACACTCGAGCCAAAACCTTGTGGTAAATTAGACAAAATAGAATCTAAACCACCAATTGCAGACTGACCTGTTTCTACAGCATACATTTGTGCTTCTTGGTCTATAAGTACAGCAATTGAGTAGCTTCCTGAGAAATCATCATCAAAAGAAATCTCCATATCCCACTTGACCTCACAGCCAGCAAAAATAATAAAGAATATAAATAGTTTGAGAATATTTTTATTTTTCATTTAACAACTTAACCATTTTAATTGAAGCATTCTTCCTATGACTAATTTCTGATTTTTCTTCAGGGGTCATTTCTGCAAGTGTTTTGCCATTTACTTCAAATATAGGATCATATCCAAAGCCATTTAAGCCTCTTGGTGAAAGGATTATTTCTCCTTGGAGTTCTCCAGTTGTATACAGAATTTTTTTTCCATCATAAAAACAAAGTACTGTTCTAAAAATTGCAGAACGTTCTAAAGAATTTAATAACAAATCTATAAGTTTTTGATTATTTTCTATGTCACTAGCATGCTCCCCAGCAAATCTAGATGAATACACACCTGGCGCCCCATTTAGACTATTTACAAATAGGCCTGAATCATCAGAAATAACTGGTTTGTTAAATTCGCTAAAATACTCCAATGCTTTTTTTTGTGCATTTTCTTCTATAGATAGCTTGTCTTCAATAACTTCTATTTTTTTATTTGGGAATTGTAATTTGTGTTGTGAAGAGTGTTTAAAGAAAATATCAACTAATTCTTTTTGTTTATTTTTATTATTTGTAGCTAAAAGTATTTCCATACATTCTAGCTTTGTACCGTAAATATTTCCTGTACACATTCCTTTGCCAGATCAAACAAATCATCAAGATTCGTTTTTGAAAATGGATTTCCTTCAGCTGTGCCTTGTATTTCTAATATTTGAAATTTTTCATCAAGAACTAAATTTAAATCAACATCTGCATTGGAGTCTTTTTCGTAATCTAAATCTGCAATAAGCTTTCCTCCAACTATACCAACTGATATTGCACCAAGTTTGCTAGTCAATGGATTTTGAACTAATTTTTTATTATTAACCATTTGATTAAATGTATCATTCAGTGCTATCCATGCGCCATTTATGGATGCTGTACGAGTACCTCCGTCAGCTTCTAAAACATCGCAATCGACTGTGAAAGAGTAACCATTTATAATTCCTAAGTTGCATACAGCGCGAAGAGATCTTCCAATTAATCTTGATATTTCTTTAGATCTTCCTCCTTCAAAAGATTTTCTTGAAATTCTATTACCTGAAGAGCCGGGTAACATATTGTATTCTGCAGTAACCCATCCCTTTTCTGAGTTAAGTAGCCAGTCAGGCACTCGGGTTGAAACTGATACAGTAACTAAAACTTTTGTATTTCCTGATTCATAAAGAACTGAATTTTCTGCAGAATTTATAAAATTTTTAGTGACTTTTATATTTCGCATTATGGCGACATCCTCTCTATATCCCAACCGTTATTGCTTTGAGTATAACAAAATCTATCATGTGTTCTGTTTCTTCTTCCCTGCCAAAACTCCCAATAATTTACCTCAATAGAAAAACCGCCCCAAAAATCTGGTCTTGGTATCTCTTTGTCTTCATATTCCTTATCAAGCTCTTCAATTCTATTAGTGACATCTTCTCTGGAAGAAATGATATTACTTTGTGGAGATGCCCACGCACTTAATTGTCCACCTCTTGGTCTAGATTTAAAATACTCATCAGATATTTTTGTATCTGCTTTTTTTGCTTTACCTTGAAACCTGACTTGTCTATGAATCTCAGCCCAATAAAAAATACCTGAAACACTTGGGTTAGCAAATATCTCCATTGCTTTAGGACTTTCGTAGTGTGTATGAAAAATTAAATTATCATTTACAATGTTTTTAAATAATACAAATCTTGATCTTGGTTTATTTTCATTTATAGTTGCTAAAACCATTGCATTAGGTTCATAAATTTTTGTTTCAATCGCTTCATCTAGCCATCTAGTAAATTGTGTTATCGGTTTTGAATTTAAGTCATCAACTTTTAAATCTAAATCGCTATATTCATTTCTTAAAGACTGAATCTTTTCTGAAAAATTTTCCATTAATTTGATTTAATATAATTTAAGGCTGATCCACTCTTAAACCAACTTATTTGTTCATCAGATAAAGAATGATTAGTGTCTATATCTAATCTTGAACCATCCTCTTTATGTATAGAAACTGTGACTTTACTTCCAGGGCACAAATTTTCTAAATCTTTAATAGTCAATTTATCATTTTGCTCTATCTTCTCATAATCTACCTTATCTGCAAAAGTCAATGGGAGTATTCCCTGCTTTTTCAGATTAGCTTCATGAATTCTTGCAAAACTTTTCACTAAAACCACTCTACAACCTCTAAACCTTGGTTCCATAGCAGCATGTTCTCTTGATGATCCTTCACCATAATTTTCATCACCAATTGCAATCCAATTTATATTATTTTCATGATAAGTTTTAGCTAAATCTGGCAACGTCATAACTTCATTGGTAAGGGTGTTAATACCAGTACCTGATTCTTCTGAAAAAGCATTGTTAACACCAATAAATAAATTTTGAGAAATATTTTCTAAATGTCCTCTAAATCTTAGCCATTTTCCAGCAGGTGAAATATGGTCTGTTGTACATTTACCAACTGCTTTCATGATTACTGTCAATTCAAGATAATTGTTTGCATTAAATTCATCAAAAGGTGTCAAAACTTGCAACCTTTCAGAATCAGGACTAATTACTACTTCAACCTCACTATTTTCTTTGGGTTGAACAAATCCTTCTAAAGTGCTAGAAAATCCCTCTGGCGGTAATTCTTCTGCAGTTGGAGGTGACAGCTTTACCTCTTCCCCCTCATCATTTACTAAAGTATCGTTTAAGAAATCAAACTCTAAAGTTCCACCTAAAGCTAATCCAATTACAGTCTCAGGTGATCCGATAAAAGACAATGTTTCTTTATTTCCATCATTCCTAGCTGGAAAATTACGATTATATGATGAAACAATTGTATTGCTTTCACCATCTTCAATATCATCTCGTTTCCATTGACCAATACATGGACCACAGGCATTTGCTAGAACAGTTGCGCCTATTGCTTCAAGATCTTTTAAATATCCATCTCTTTCAATAGTTGCTCTAGTAATTTCTGACCCAGGTGTAACCATTAATGGCACTTTTGACTTAAGTCCTTTTTTGGCTGCCTCTCTAGCTATAAAAGCTGCTCTACCAATATCTTCATATGATGAATTTGTACAGGATCCAATAAGGGCATTTGAAATTTTAAGTGGATAACTATTATCTAATGCATCATTCTTTAATTTTGATACTGGACGAGCTAGATCTGGTGTATGAGGTCCTACGATGTGAGGTTCAAGATTGTCTAAATTAATTTCTATTACTTGATCAAAGTAATTATTTGGATTGTTGATTACATCATCATCAGCAGTCAATAAATGCATATTTTCGTTTGCGAGGGAAGCTATATCTCCTCTACCAGTAGATTCCAGATATTCTTCACCCTTTTTATCAAAAGGAAATATAGAACATGTAGCCCCTATCTCAGCACCCATATTTGTAATTGTTGCTTTACCGGTAGTTGAAATAGATTCTGTTCCCTCACCAAAATATTCAACAATTGCATTTGTACCACCTTTAACAGTCAAAATTTCCGCAACTTTCAGAATTATGTCTTTAGGAGCTGTCCACCCACTTAATGTTCCTGTTAGTTTTACACCTATAAGTTTTGGTATTTTTGTATTAAAGGGCATGCCAGCCATAACATCAACTGCATCCGCTCCACCTACACCAATTGCAACCATGCCTAATCCCCCAGCATTTGGTGTATGGCTATCTGTTCCTATCATCATTCCACCGGGAAATGCATATTGCTCAAGAACAACTTGATGAATAATTCCAGCTCCTGGACCCCAAAAACCAATATTGTATTTTTCAGACGCGGTTCTTAAAAAATCGAATACTTCTTTATGTGTTTTATTGGCAACTTGTAAATCACTGTTTGCCCCTTCATAAGCTTGAATTAAATGATCACAATGAACAGTTGTAGGTACGGCTGTTTCTGGAAGTTGAGCTTGCATAAATTGTAATAGTGCCATCTGAGCTGTTGCATCTTGCATTGCTACCCTGTCAGGCAAAAAGTCACCAAAGTCTTCTCCTCTATTTATTGAAATATCAGATACGTCTTTAGCATGACCATATAAAACTTTCTCAGCTAAAGTCAGTGAATGTCCTTTTCTAGCTTTGAATTCGGCAATATTTGATTCAAGAGTTTTGTAAACTCTTTCTACTAATTGAATATGTGTTTTTGAAAGATCCATCAAAATAATTATATATTTACTTGAGTCTAAAGATGAACTTATCTAAATTCTATACAAGTATTTTTAAACTCACAATAATCACACCATTCACCAACTTTATAATTCGGGCTTAACGCATCAAAAGGTACCCAAGATGCTGGCTTTTTTGCAATATCTTCAAATTTTACTTTTGCGGACTCGAGTTCACTAATGCCAAACTTTCTTTCTTTTACAGATGCATTATTGTCAGATACATAAATATGCAATACTATTATCTCTTTTTCAGATTTCATTAGCTGTGAAGCTCCTAAAGCATAAAGCTGGGCTTCTAAAGAGTCTTCGGGTATTTCTGGGCGTGTTTTTAGCTCAATGATTATTGGTATATCACCAAGTCTTCCAGCTAAGTCAGACTTTCCAGTAAAAATTGTTGCTACTTTCTGGTCAACAACTTTTCCATCTCTCAAGCCTTTTCCTTCGGTGATACAAGTAAAACCTAAAATATATTCTGATTCTTTTATTTTTAAGTCATCATAATTATTTAATTGTGAAACTAGCTGTTGGTATTTTAAATAAAGCTGTTCTTGAGTAACTTCGTCCTCTTCATTTGTTAATTGGTTGAAACTCTCAATATTTTCCTTTTCAGAAAATTTTTCATTATTTACTAAAATTTCCTGTGAAAATTGGTGAAACTTAGTAGCCACTGATTCTGATTCATACTCAATGAAGTCCTCTCTTGGTAGACCATACTGAACATTCCATGCAGTTCTTCTTTCGCAATTAGAAAGTTTTACCAAATTTGTTTTTGATATTTTTACTTCTCTAATACGATTAGTTATTTTTTCAGCATTAATTAATGGAAATTGCCCACATCTAGATGCTTGATCACAATAATCGCATTGTTTACCAGGAGTACGCTTTTTCCTACCTTCTAGATATTCTTCTAAGGTATCGAAATAATCATCAATAATTTCATCAGGATTTTCTACCATCTCAATTTCTACTAAGTCATCTAATTCAATAGCAGCTGTATAAAATTCTTCATTTTCAGATTTTAATTTTGTAATAATTGCTCTATCAATTAACTCTGGTTCTGGATCATGAGCAGTTTTTAATCTTATATATTCATATTGATTATCATCTTCGAACTCATAAGCAAAGTGAGTAGTTATTCCATACTCCTCTCCATCTATTTCTTTTATGGCCTCTTTTATTAAATACTCATGATTAAAATTGGAATCTCTTTTAGGATAAATTGTTCTAAATCTAGTGAACAAATCAGAAAGTATCCTCTTTTGAATAGTGTCATAGAATTGAAAGTTGTTTTCTTCAGCAACTTTTACAGATGTTTCTTCTAGAGCATCGTTGTTAAGCCAATCTACAATGGCTTTATTTAAATCTTTCCACCTGTCTAGTTTGGGACTTGCAAGTCTTGTCTTTTTGCCGTAAGAACTATGACATTGTGATATCTTCCTTATTTGATTAGTTGAATAAGTATTATCTCTATCAGGCATAGTAAAATTATAATTCACTAATTACTGCAAATCAGCTGTTTCAAAAGGCCTTAATGACTGCCAAAACTGCCAAAAATAGTCTATTTAAATAGATTTTCTAGGATTTTATGATATCTTTCTGGATCACTATTAAGAGTTCCTCCGTGACTATTGCAGTTGTTAAATTCTTCATAAGTTGCATTCGGACCAAGTATTTCAGCAATTTTTCTTGACTGTGATGCCGGAACTATCTCATCATTTGCACAAGAAACAACTACCGTTGGAAAGCTGATTTCATTTTTATTATCAAATGTTTTTTTAATTGAATTGAAATTAAAATCAAAAACCAAATTAGTTAAAAAAATTGTTCCAGGTTTCAAAAGATTTGCCAGATTTTTATTTAAAGGAGTTCTGTAAGCAACTTGATCTGTGAAGACTTCTAATAAGTCAAGATAAGGACTTTCTGCAAAAATACCTAATAACTCAACATTTGATGTTTGGTTATAGAACTCTAAGCCTGAAAACAATGCAGTTGTTGCACCATAGCTAAAACCCCAAATACCAAAACTTTTCAAGCCCTTGTTTTCATAAAAATAATTTACAGTTGTGTAAACGTCATTTATTTCATCTGTACCAAATGTAAAATTTCCCTCACCCGATAATCCATGGTTTCTAAAATCAATCGCAATAACTGAAAAACCTTTGTCATTAAAAATTTTTATTTTTTCAAGCATTTCAGGACTAGCTTTCTGGCTCCTCAACCCGTGAAGCATTATTACTGTTACTTCTGAACTAGAGGGTACCCACCAGGTTGAAATGTATGAATTGTCTAATTGTATTTGTATCTCTTCATAAGAGATTCCTAAATCACTTGGTGAAAATTTGTAAGTTTCTTCTCCTATGCTAAATGCAGTAAATGCAACGATAAATGATAATAAGAAATACAGAATTACAAAAAAAACTAGTGCTATTAAAATTTTTTTATTTTTTAATAGATTCATTTTTTAAAGATTTATTAGTAGGTATTTTAAAACCAACTAGCCAAAAACTAAATACAGCAGAGATAGCTAAAATAATTCGTACAACTACGTTCTCAATAAAAGCAGGTGAAATCGGTATTAATGATAATGACATAGTCAATAGCATCATTGTTTGGGCATACAATTTTGTTTTAAAAGTTATTCCTTTTCCTTTTTTAAAATCGAGCACATATTTACCAAATTTTTCATGAGTAGTCAACCAGGTATAGAGCTTATCCGAAGAATTTAGGAATAATATCGAAGATAAAATCATAAAAGGTGTCGTAGGAAGGCCTGGAATAATAATTCCAATAGCACCTAAAGAAAAACTTATTAAACCAAAAAAAACAAAAAATA
>CACDQN010000002.1 GCA_902555055.1 uncultured Candidatus Actinomarina sp. | reverse complement strand
TGTTGAAGTTGCTGCTCCACTAGAACAACTTCCCAGTGACTGTATAACAGAGGGATCACCATAAGGACAATCAACAGTCGCACTGTTCATGTCATTAGCTGTGATATAACTTAGTCCTGTCCAGTTCCCTGATGTGTTAGAACTTTTATATCTCCACTGGATTGCTGAGCCATCAGCCACACTAACTGTTAAAGAGGTGTTCGTTTGACCATTGGAAATTGTTAAGTTGTCTGCTTCCTGTGCGTCGGTGTGTACAGTCCAACTAGACCCGCCATTAGTTGAGTACTCAGCAGTAACATATGCTGTTGATCCGGAACTATTTTGTAGAGAAAGTGTAGAGGTAGCAGAACCAGCTGAACAACTACCGAGCGATTGAGAATCTGTTAAAGATATAGCTGATACTGAGCTACAGCCAGAAGCGTCAATTGTTACAGTAACTGAGGTCGTTCCTGTGCTTGGAGTTCGAGTTCCATAAGAAGTATTTTCTGCATACCACGATAATGTCACTGTTGATCCATTTGAAAATGAGTCTGCTGTAGATAACAAGGTATTACTAGCACCACCAGAAACAGTTGTACCTCCGTTAGCTGTTATGGTTCCTGAATGTCCATCTCCACTATATGTGACAACATATGTTGCATCGATACCGCCACTTGAATTATTTAGTGTTATGTCAATGACTCTTTCAGTGCCGCTACAAGAACTGCTCTGCGCTGCGCTGAAACTGACATCCCAATCAATTGTTGGACTTCCTTCGTGACAAGCCGCACCGTCATTGTTTGTTGTAGCGTTTGCATAGAGATTATTACTACTAAACTGGGCTTGATTAACAGAGAATTGACTGCTGCCGTCATAGTCAATTGTATATAGTTGTCCAGTGTCATTATTTATTGCATAAATTGAATCATTTCCAAAACCAAATACAGCACCAGCAGCATTGCCTGAACCAGACCAATTTGTAGGAGTTGATACAGAATCGTAATAAGTTGTGACAGTTATGGTTTCATCTCCTCCTACATCGCCCTGGTTTGTGTGTGTAACATAACCATATACAACTCTTCCATTTTTCCTGTCATAACCAATAAGGTCTGGACTTGTACCATTAGATAAACCGCTAAAGTTTGCATTTGGTAGCCAAGTAAAGTCTTTAGCTTTGTTTGTTTTACCATCTCCAATTGCATTGATTGCGATTTCGCTAGCTTGTGTATCATTAGCATTAAGCCTGATGGCAATAGGGTTACCTTTCATAAAACCATTTGATGAGATCAGATATCTGTACCCATTTTTTTCATAATATGTACCAGCATTATTATCACCATCAGTCAATGAGTTTATGTAGGTTGTAGTTCCTTCTCCACCTTCAGTAGATGGCGCATTTAATTTAAATGCAAATAAATCACCATCAGTTTGTTTTAAGAGTGCGAATGCCGTACCATCTCTATCCATCATTAATGAGTTGACTTCGCTAATATTGTTTGGGCTACCACTTAGATATCCAAAATTATTGTTGGCATCAGCTTCATAAGTTGCAACAAGAGTAGTGTTTCCATTGGAACCTTGGCTTTGACCTGTGCCCGCTTCCCATCTATAAATCTCTAACCGATCTTCGCTACCATTCCAGACGCTTTGATAAGCGTACGCTTTACCGCCTGAAGTAAAACAAGCAAAATCATTTGTCGCAAGGGCAGGTTCTGGATCAATTGTCTCAATCGTGACAAATGCAAGAGTAAAAATCATTAAAAAAGAGAGGGAGACATTAAAGACTTTATTTAAAAAAGGACGCATATCTCTAAAACGCAGATAGCGCATGCGAGCATAAGCATTGCTAAACAATTTATACATCATATATTTCTACAACAACACACTCAGTTTAGATTAGAATTTTTTCTAAGACAATAGGTTATTTATATAAAAGCTTTAATTGCCTCAATAATTTCAGCGTTTTCTGTGCTTAGAGTCATATATTGTTCTTTTTCGTCTATTTTTGACTCAGTAAAGCTATTTATAAGTGGAGATATCACATTTCCAAACTTTTCGGGAGAAGCTGTCGCAACTGCGACAGTTGGAAGAGAGGAGTCATTGTCTAAGGCCATTTGTACAGATGTAACAGTATGCGGATCAAAAATAATACCAAACTCATCATGCAGCGATGTAATACGAGTTTTAATCATCTCATCTGAAAATGTTACAGAAGAGAAAATACTTTTTAAGGTACCAACACTCTTTTCATCTAACTGTGCTTTTGAACTATTTTGTAACTGAGCATAAAACTCCTTAGCTTCAGTCGAGAGATCGAAAATTAATCTCTCTAAACTAGATGGGATTTGAATATCCATGCTCGGAGCAACACTTGGCTGAGTTACTAAAGGCTCTAATACTCCCCCATCAATAAAACGTCTGAGTACATCATTGACATTTGTACTGCAGAGAATTTGATTTATAGGTAAACCATTGGATCTTCCAAACCATGCGGAGTAAGCATTGCCAAAATTTCCAGATGGAATTGCAACATTTACTGGTGAAGTAAATTGTTTTGTTAACCAGACATAATAAGAGACCTGACCCATAACTCGAAGCCAGTTAATTGAGTTAAGTGAAATTATTCTTCTATTAAATGGATTCTCAGAAAGTAAGTCTTTCGCAATTCTCTGACAGTCATCATAAGATCCCTCTAGTGCAATGTTTAATACATTGTCTTGAACAATACTTGTCATTTGTTTTCTCTGATACTCACTAACTTTATTTGCAGGGTGTAAAACAACAATGTCTATATTGTCTGAACTTTTAACTGCCTGGATAGCGGCACTACCCGTATCGCCACTGGTGGCAACAATAACTAGTCCTCTTTCGCCAAGTTCACTTAGTCTTCTATTGGCAATTGCGCCCAGAGGCTGCAAAGCATAGTCTTTAAAAGATTTGGTTGGACCATGGAATAATTCCATAACTACTGTTGATTTATTTAAGTCTTTCAACACAGGCTCTGGTGAATCACTAAATCCCGGATAAATTGATAAGTCATCTATATATTTTCCAGCTTTGTTATCAAGTGCTATAAAAATTGTTTTTACAAAATCTTCATAACTTAAATTTTCTACAGTTAAATTTGATAAATTTTCAATGGTTGTTGAGTCTGGCAAATAAAGGCCTTTGTCAGAAGCAATACCAGATAAAATCACATCTTCAAAAGATAGAGTATCTTTATGGCCCCTAGTTGAGTGATATTTAACCACTTAGCTGTAAACGCGCAGTGTAGATGTTACAGATGCAACTGAATCAAGTGACGATATTTGGTTAATTGAATTTTGCAAATCTTCCTCTGGAGCTTCATGAGTAACTAAAACTAGTTCGGCCTGATCTCCACGGCCTTCTTGGATAACGCTTTCTATGCTTACATTATTTTCACCAAATGTTCCAGCAATTGAGGCAAGAACACCTGGTTCATCCTTCACGGACAATCGTACAAACCAACTAGAGGAAACATTCTTAAACTCTTTATTTTCAAACTTTTGACTTCGTAGTGGATACCAATTTGACTGATCACTTGATAGCTGATGACACGCACTTAAGACATCTCCAATAATGGCACTTGCTGTAGGAGCAGCACCTGCACCTGGACCAGAAAATACTAATTGATTTATGTTTTCTCCCTCTACAACGACTGCATTTAATGATCCCCTTATTGCAGCGAGGGGATGTTTTGTATCAATTAATACAGGGTGGACTCTTGCATTAAATCCTTCATTTTCATTATCAATAACAGCAACAAGTTTTATTGTCTTGTTTAATCTATTTGCCCAATCAAAATCTTCTTTTGTGATGGTGGAAATTCCCTCTGTGTACAAATTTTCAGGTGTTGGATTTGCACCAAAACAAATCATAGATAAAATCATAGCTTTAAATTTTGCATCAACTCCTTCAACATCATTTGTTGGATCGGGTTCTGCGTAACCTAAATCTTGAGCAGTATTTAATGCATCTGTATATGAACTTCCCTCTTCCATAGAAGAAAGGATGTAATTACTAGTTCCATTTATTATTCCTGTAACTCTTTTTAAGCTCTCTCCTCTCAAGCTTTCAATTAGAGGCTTGAGCACGGGAATACCTGCAGCTACTGCTGCTTCAAAATATAGACATGTATTATTTTCTTGAGCAAGTTGTACTAATTCACTTCCGCAATCTGCAATAATATCTTTGTTAGCAGTTATAACAGCTTTTCCACCTTCTAGAAGTGACTTGATGTATTCTTTTCCTGGATCAACACCACCTAACACTTCGATTACTAAATCTATTGATTGGTCATCTAATATATCAGAAAAATTATCAGTTAATAATTTCTTATCAACATCTCTATCTTTTGATATATCAGAAACTAAGACCTTTTTAAGGTTTATATCAACAATTTCATTTTCTAATTCAAGTAAACGTGCAATAACTGCAGAACCTATATTTCCTGCACCTAAAACAGCTACTGTATAAGAATTATTTTGCATAATTAGTAAGGATAAATGCTATTTTGGCTCAAACAACAATTAATTTTGATGATTTCATGATGATGCCGATAAGGCTAATATCGCTTCCTGATGAAGATTGCAATAGTCAATCATATCTGTAATCCACTTATTCTCTTCAATTGGTAAATAATCCAACTTGTAATAATTTGTCCACTTTCCTCCGTAGTAATAAACGAATACATCTGCTAAATTTTCTTCATCTCCATATCTTTGATGAGCCAGATTTCTAAAAGTAGTTCCGCCTTGGAGTGCACACTCTTTTAATACTAAATATGAGTATGCATGAGCAGCTTCATGAATAAGAATGTCTTTAAGCTTTCCAGATTCTAAGCCTCTATCAGATATCCATATTGTCATAGCCCAATCATTTCCAAATTTCCCATCAGCTCCATAACCAACTGGATCAAATACTCCATATACACATCTATTAAAAAGTGCTTCTCCATAAGGATGGCATCCATTCAATACCTGGACTTCAGTAGTTAAAATACTGCGTAAAGGATCTGGTAATTGAAAAATTGCTAACTGAATTCTCAGATTTGCTTCCTCATCACCCTCAAAACCTGGAAATAAATTAAGTTTTGAAGAAGACGAATACAATAAATTCGAAATATCGTTTTTAATATTAGTTAAACTTGCATCTCTTCTGTCGTGAAGATTTATTAAGATATCATTTTCATCTGGTATTTCATCATCACATGTTGTACTTAATCCTTTTTGAATTTCTAAAACTGTGTCTCTTAAGTTATACGGTCCATAACTATTACAATCTGTATCGTACAGTAGGAACACTGGATCAGGTAAAGGATTGCTCGTAAGTTTGTAGCTAGGTTCATTAACTTCAATATTTGGAGTTTGAATTTTTAAAATTGTAAATAAATTAACATTTAGAAAATATGTTAAAAGCAATATGAATATATTGAACGATAAGAAAACTAAGATAAAACCTTTTAATACCTTCATAAGGAAGTTGCTTTAAGTTATTTTTTCCTTAACAATTCTACTAACAATTGAACCATCGATACCGTCACCTTTTGCCATAACAGCACCAATAATTCTTCCCATTTGAGACATATCAACTTCTCCAAGTTCAGCTAACACTTCATCAACTAATTTTTCTACATCTTCTTCACTAAGTTGTTCTGGTAGCCATTGACTTAAGAAATCGATTTCAAATTGAATTTTTTCTGCCATTTCAGCTCCTCTTTCTCCAAGAGAGTTATATTCATCAACAGCTTTTGCCATTTTCTTTACATAAGAAGAAATAACACCAAGTACTAATTCATCTGTAGTCTCTTCGCCTTTTTCAGATTTCTTTTTCGCTATCTCAGTTTGGACTTGACGAATTGCATCTAATTTAGGTTTATCTTTTGCTTTCATCGCCTCTTTTAAAGCTGTACTTAAATCGTCAATTAAAACCATGTTCTCACTTTCTGTATAACTGCATTGTATCAGGAATGTCTGTCACTATACCGTATATATCCATTTCCATATATCTTTTAAAATCTTCCTCATTGTTTACTGTCCACAGTACAGTTCGATTTAGCGGAAGGCTGAAGCTCCTATTATCTATTAAATTGTGATGAACCATAAAAAATAGATCACTGTCATGATTAGATAGTGCTTGAGCTTGATAAATTTGTTCCTCCTTATCAAAAATGATTCCATAATGACTATTAAATAAAGGCTTGAAAGACTGAATTGATTTCCAGTTAAAGGATGTAACAATATCAGTAGAATTTAGAATTCCTAACATTTTTTGAAAAAGAATATCAATATCTGAATCATCTAATGTATCAGTTTTAATTTCAAAATTAACTTTTCCGTGGATTTGATCTCTTGAAATAAGTGTTATTTCATCAATAGGTATATTCAAAGCATCATCAATTTCTTTGAGTGTCATATTTTTAATTAAATTTCCTGCAATGTTTGAATCATGAAACAGTATTAGATTATTATCTTTAGTTAAGCGGACATCTGTTTCGACAAAATCACAATATTCAAAGGCTTTATTTATACCTTCAAATGTATTTTCATAGTAAATCTGAGGTAATCCTCTGTGTCCGAAAATATTTTTCAAAATACCACCATATAAATTAGAGTTTAGTACTATTAATTTAACTAGCTTGTGAAATATTTCACAAAGTATTAAGGAATGTGCAAATGTTAAATTTTGACTTAGAACAAGAAGATTGGATGTTAGAAGGAGAGTGTGCAAACACTGACTCAGATATATTTTTCCCAGTTGGGTCATCCATGAAAGCTATGAAGAAAGTTAATGCTGCAAAATTAATTTGTGCTGAGTGTCCTGTAATAAATGAGTGTCTCGATTATGCAATCAGAACAAATCAAGATTCAGGTATATGGGGCGGAACGACTGAAGATGAAAGAAAATCAATTAGAAGACACTATAGAAAAACTGGCTTAGTAGTTAATCACTAGAAACTAGTCCGACTCCCCTTTTGTTACCATCTTCATCATTAAATTCTATTGCTTGAATCAAGCTGGTATTAAGAGCTAATTCACCATCGTCATCAGAGTGAAGATAAAAATCATTGGAAGAAGACAAGTTCTTGATTTCTTCTAAAAATTTTTCTTTATCATCTACTTCTACTTCAATACCGGATGTAGATCCAACCATATAAATTTTAGCTTTTAACTTATCTGCCATATCGTCTCCTTATAAAACATTCTCGCCCATGAACAAGGCGGATACAGAATCATCTGTAAATATTGATGTTAGTGCATTTGCTATTATTGTTGAAACACTAAGCACCTTAACATTTCCTAATTGTGAGGAATTACCATTTTGAAGGAGTGTATCAGTAACTACTATATTGTCTATTGGTGCATCTTGAAGTATCTCAACCGATCCATCAGAAAATATACCATGTGTAGCAGCAACATTTACAGATAGTGCTCCTCGTTCTTTTAGAATTCTTGATGCAGCAGCAATAGTACCTCCTGTATCAATAATGTCATCAAGTAAGATTGCATGTCTATCCTCGACCTCTCCAATTACCGTAAATGACTTTACTTCGTTGTGAATCTTTGGATCTCTTTTTTTATGAACAAAACCAACATATGCCTCCAGATGTTTTGCAAATGTTGTTGCTCTCTTCACACCCCCTGCATCGGGAGAGATTATAGAAATTGGTTCATTAAATTTTTCTTTAAAATAATCAACAAACAATGGCATTGCAGTTAAGTGGTCAAACGGTTGATCTACAAATCCCTGAATCTGCTGTGTGTGTAAGTCAATAGAAACTAATCTATCAACCCCTGCAGCAACAAACATATCACCAATCAATCTTGCAGAAATAGGTTCTCTAGGTAGCGCTTTTTTATCCTGTCTTGAATAAGGGTAGAAAGGTAAAACAGCTGTAATTCTTTTTGCAGAAGCGCGCTTTAAAGCATCAACTAGGAGAAGTTGTTCCATGATGGTTTTATTTATATCTCCTGAATGACTTTGCATTACAAAACAGTCAGCTCCTCTTACGCTATCAGCCAGTCTTAAATAAATTTCACCACTTGCAAATGATTTTCTCTCAACTTCGGCAAGTTCAGTACCCAAGTTAGTTGCAACTTTTTGAGCTAGCTCTATATTTGAAGAACCAGAAAATATAAGCATCTTCTTTTTACCAGGTTGTTCAATCA
The DNA here is from genome assembly GCA_902555055.1 of uncultured Candidatus Actinomarina sp. GTDB lineage: Bacteria > Actinomycetota > Acidimicrobiia > Actinomarinales > Actinomarinaceae > Actinomarina. The sequence goes on along the minus strand of CACDQN010000002.1, from coordinate 125,317 downwards.
TTTCTTCTTTTTCCTATCAACATAGCCTTCGATATTTTTTTGATCACTTCGTTCTATACCTAAAGATTTTTCTGGAACGTCTTTTGTAATAACTGAACCAGCTCCTATCATTGCCTCCTTACCAATTGTTACAGGAGCAACAAGCATTACATCGGATCCAATAAAAGCTCCATCTTTTATATCTGTTTTATGTTTATTTTTTCCATCATAATTAACAGTGATAGCTCCAGCGGAAAAGTTTACTTCAGTACCCAGTTCAGCATCTCCAACATAAGCGAGATGAGGAATCTTGCTTCCTTTACCAATTTTTGATTTCTTTGTTTCTGCAAAGGCTCCAACTTTTACATTATCGGCTAGCTCTGATCCAGGTCTTATATGTGCAAATGGCCCAATTGATCCATTAGATTCTATTTTTGATTCGTCTATAACAGAATTAATGACTTTAGAACCCTGTCCGATATGTGAATCATTGATTTGAGCATTAGGACCTATCTCACAATTTTCCTCGATAACTGTATTTCCTTTAATATGCGAATTAGCAAATATTTTTGCACCTGATGAAATTTTGACTGATTCGTCTATGTATGTTGATGTTGGATCCTGGAAGTAAACTCCATCCTCCATGAAACTCTGAATTATTTTCTTTTGCAATGTGTCTTCAACTTCATTTAGTTGGCCCATCGAATTAATTCCTTGTATTGAATGTTCGTCTACCTGTACTATAACAATATCTTTTTTTTCATTATTTGCAATACCTATTAAATCAGTTATGTAAAGTTCACCTTGAGCATTTGATGTATCAAGTTCTTTAATGTATCTTGTTAGGAAATCTTTTTTAAAACAATAAATTCCAGAGTTAATTTCATCTATTTTCTTTTGGTCTTCAGAACAATCTCTTTCTTCAATTATTTCAATTGTGTCCTTGCCCCTCACTACTCTTCCATAACCAAAAGGGTTAGATACATGTGAAGACAAAAAGCCGACAGAAGATTCACTTGATATAACTTTATTGATTAATTCCTCAACATCAACATCACTAATTAGGGGGACATCTCCTGGAATAATTAAAATATATTCAGAATTATCTTCCTGAAAAGAGGTTGATTCCATTACAACAGAAACTGCATGCCCAGTACCTTTTTGTTCATGTTGGATAATAGTCTTTATGTCTGACGGCATGGATTGTATTACCTGGTCTGCCTCATGACCAACAACAACATAGGTATCATCAATACCTGAAATTGAATCGATAGCATAAGATATGAGCTTTTTTCCTAGAACAGTGTGCAAAACTTTTGGTAAATCGGACTTCATTCTTGTCCCTTTACCTGCTGCTAAAATAATCCCTGTAATTCTCATTTGTTTAAAATTGGCTGGGGGAGAAGGACTCGAACCCTCAACGTTGGGACCAAAACCCAATGTGTTGCCAATTACACCATCCCCCAATTGTTATGCAAATATATTCTAATCATCATTTTGAGAGAAACTACAATCAATTTTCTTAGTTATGTAAATAGATTGTAAGTTGAAATTTTCTGAATCTAACTCATTATGAATTGCTTCATCGTCAAAAATTGCAAACAAGGAAGACCCACTACCTGACATATAAAACGTTTCATTTAACTCAGTTTCTAAATGATTTTTAATATCAATAATTTCAGGTCGTAAATAGGATGCAGCATAAAATAAATCATTAAAAATATCAATCTGATTCCATTTATCTTTAGGCGTGTCTATCAACTTAAGTTTGTCATATTGGTTAAAAACTTCCTTTGTACTTAAACCAAATTTAGGAACTGCAACTATTAGATTCATGTTCGGAATAGCATTTAAAGGAGTAATCCTTTCTCCAATCCCCTCTACTTTTGCCGCACTACCATGGACAAAAAATGGTACATCACTTCCTATGTAATGTGCTATTTCAGTGTATGAAGGAACATTTAGTTCGTACTCTCTACATAGGTAACTAATCACAGTTCCAGCATTAGAGCTACTTCCTCCTAATCCAGCTTCAATTGGAATATTCTTTGAAATATTAATATTGAACTTCTTATCAAAGTTTGGATTACATTTTTCAATTAACTCAAGTGCCTTATGTACAGTCGTATGTACTGTATTAAGTTCTTTTTTGTCATACTCAATACTATTTTTTTTGTTTTCCTCGATTTCTATCTCATCAAAAATATCAACTGGAATAATATCTGATATAAGTTCATGCAAGTCACTGTCATTTGCAGGTAAGATTGCTAGATTTAAATTAATTTTTGCAGATGAAAGAAGCTTCATTGTCGAGCCTTTGCTATTTTAAGATAATCATTAGGACTTAAGTTACCTGCTCTACTATTAATGTCAATATCTAATTCTTCAAGTTGTTCCTCACTAATAATTGATGAAAGTGATGTTCTCACTTTTTTTCTCCTTTGTTGAAATGCGACTTTAGATATCTCAAAAGCATCAAGTCTCATCTCTTGATCTACCAAAGACTCTCTCTGGATTGTTAACACAGATGAGGTAATTTTGGGAGGAGGATAAAAACAATTTTTTGACACATCAAATTGAATTTTTGATTCTGTAAATAATCCAAATAATACTGATAAAGCACCATAATCATCACTTTCTTGATCAGCAACTATTCTTTGGGCCACCTCTTTTTGAACCATCACAACATATCTGTGTATAACAGGAACTTCAACAATAAGTTTTACTAATAGTCTCGTACCTATATTGTATGGAAGATTTGAAACAAAAATCCACCATGGACCTGTAAGTTCTGCATAATCAAAAGTCATTGCATCTTCATTAAATATTTCTAAATTAGGTACATCTTGAAATCTTAATTTCAGTAACTCAGAAGCATCTGAGTCAATTTCAACAGCTTTAATCCTGTAATTATCTTTTAAAAGTTCATTGGTTAGCGATCCTGTTCCTGGTCCAACCTCAATAATTGGATCTGCCAATTGGCCTTGTACGAGTTTAGTAATTTTCCTAGAAATATTAGTATCGATTAAAAAATTTTGGCCTAATTTATAATTAGGTTGTTTCTCTAACTTTTCTATCCAATCATACTCACTCATTTGTAGTCCTTGAGAGCAGCCTATTGCTATTTGAAATTGTGAGTGAAGAAAGCTCTTCAAGAGTTACGTCTAATAACTCAGACACTTTCTGCGCAGTGTAAATAATATATGAGGGTTTGTTTACTTCTCCCTTGTGTGGTTTTGGTGCCAGGTAAGGGATGTCCGTTTCCAAAAGTAATCTATTTGTAGGAATTTTACCTACAGCTGAGTGGAGATCATGTGCTGTATCATACGTCACAATTCCAGATATAGAAAAATATACATCAAGGTCAATAAATTTTTTTGTCCATCTATTACCGCCTGTCCAAGAGTGGAGAATGATAGGATTTTTGTAATCACCCTCAGAGAGAACATCAAACATATCTGAAAAACTATCTCGGCAGTGAAGAATAACTGGCTTAGAAAGTTGATTTGCAACATCCAAGTGATACTTAAGACTGTTTATTTGGTTTCTTTTTGTTGATAGGTTCCTGTAATAATCTAATCCTGTTTCTCCAATTAAATCAGCTTCATTAAATAAATCATCAAAAGTTTCTTTTAAGTTCTCGAATTTATCAGCTTCGTGTGGATGAAGGCCTGCTGACCAGTATGATTCTTTATTTAAAGATAGTGAAACATCCCTAGCTTCTAAAGAAGATTCGATATCAACACCAGGGATAATCAAATATTCAATATTATCTAGGTATAAATTTTCTATTTTGTCCTTTGTTAATTGCAAATGACAATGAGTATCCACCCATTTAAATTGCTCTAAAGTTTCATTTTTATTCACTACTATATAAGCATAGGATTAAATAAAAATATGAGTAAAGGTAACAGAAGTAAAATTGATAATCTTGGAAGAGTTGTTGTTCCAAAATCTATTAGAAAAGCCTTAAATATTGAATCGAATTCCGAAATATCTATGTATGTAGAAAATAATAAGCTTATTATTACCAAAGGCAGTCAAATCTGCACTATATGCGATACAAAAGATATCTCACTTCAATTAAAAAATAAGTTCTTATGTAATATTTGTATATCTGATATTAAAGATCTTTAATTCTGTCGTAAATTTCATTAACTGAGTATTCGGTTATATTAGATACTGCTTTTGCAATCTCTCTTTTAGGAACTTCATTATCAATAAATACTTTTAAAGAAGAATCCAAATCATAATTTATATTTACTTCTTTTTCAGGAGCAGCAATTACTAATGTTATTTCACCTTTTAACTGTTTACCAAAGAGTTGTTCTCCTACTTCATCAATAGAACCCCTGTAGATAGTTTCAAATTTTTTTGTTAACTCTCTACAAACTACAATTTCTGTATTTAGCCCCTGTTCTTGAAAAAATAATATATCTTTATTTATTCTCTTTGGAGAAGTAAAGCACACAGATGTCATTGAAGAGTTCAATAATTTTAATGCAAAATCAATTTTCTCTTTACCAGATTTAGGTATGAAGCCAAGAAATTGAAATTCACTTAAATCGAATCCTGAAATTGTCAGCGCAACTAGAACACTAGATGGCCCTGGTATTGAAACAATATCATGCTTGTTTTCTACTAAGTGAGAAATTAATTCACTTCCGGGGTCAGAAATTAAAGGTGTGCCTGCATCTGAAATTAAAGCTATATTTTTTCCCTCTAATAGAAAGGATGAAATTTCTTTTATTTTTTTATGCTCATTACCTAAAAAGTAAGAACTTACGGGTGTAGTAATTTGAAAATTATCTAGAAGTTTCTTTGCTCTTCTTGTATCTTCACAATATATCAAGTCAACATTTTTTAGTGTATCTAAGATTCTTGTAGAGACATCATCTAAATTGCCAATAGGGGTTGGGCAAATATAAAAAGTACCCACTAAGTTATAAGTCACCTAACTGGTTTGCAATTTCTTCAAATACATTCATATCTTGGATTAAAACCATTTTTACAAAATTACTATCTCTTGATATCCAAACATTAGTAGATCCTTTATAAAGAGTACCCTCGTATTTGACTTCAGATTCTGTAAATCTTTTCTGAGTTTCTGCCCATAAAGTATAAGTTTGATAAATTTCATCAAGATCAGTACTTGTATCTCCACTTATCTTGACGGTCATTATCAAATTACCAGAAGAATCTGTGTAGTCTTTCCATGACCCTCCACCAATACCAACTGCTGCGGTAATGGCATCTCTAGGACCTACAGTGCTTTGAAGTAAATATACTAAATCAAGGGATCCAATTGTTCCCTCCTCAATCAATTCAAAATTAGGAATAGTCAAAGTTGATATTTCAACTGTTTCATATCTTTCATTTGTAAAGAATTTAGTTGAATCATATATCTGTTCAGAAGTTGGAAGATTTGTTAAGCCAGTTTCTCTATATTCAGATAATGCTTCATTTAATGCAGCCATTTTTCCTTGGTTAATAATTTCTCTGGCAAGAATTGGACCATAAGTGTAGTAAAGGTCTGATGGAATATAAAAATATGCTGGGAGTTCAACACGACATGAAATATTTGGAATTTGAGCCTGCATAGTCTGGCGGTCATATGAGTCAAGACTATCCACCCACTTTGCCTCTACCCAATCAGCTTGAGCTTCCATCAGGGCTCTTACACCTGGATAATTTGAAAAGTCATCTAACTCGTCCATTTCCTGATACCACTCAGAAATTTCAAAATGTTGACCTTGAAGTGAATGTACTAATTCATGAACAATTACTCGTTGCTCATAAAAATTAAGTTTTTTCTGCCCTGATTTAATTGGCAATCTTAAGGTTTTATCAAGTAAATTATAGGAGCCAGCTGAAAAGCATCTTTGGAATTCAACTTGTAAATTTAAAAGTTGGTCTGGTGAAAAGTCATTTAGACCCCACATATTTTCAGAAAGTACTGCCCGTTCCCACTCTCCTTCTTCATAATCTTCCTCAAAATCATCAAGAAACGAAACAGCATTATATTCTTGATAATTATTAAGGGTATAAAGGTGGTACAACGGATCTTCAGTAAATTCAAGTCCAACCCTTCTCTCAATAAAAGTCATTAATTCAGATAATTGTTCTTTTATTTCTGATGGAGGCTCTTGAAGTTCAATACCAAATTCGTCAAGGGCATATGGTTCTTCAATGACAACAGTTGTTGTCGTTGAAGTTGATGTAGAGCTTGTTGTGGTATCAGCAATTGTAACCTCTGTAGAATTTTCTTCTGAATCGACAGCTGCTGGCTGTGTTTCAGAAGAACATGTAATTAGAAGTAAAGCTAAAAAAGTTAATAAATATTTTCTCATAGGTAATTAGATTACATGTATTCTATTATTTATAAAAACAATTGGAGGAAAATTGATAAAAGAATTTAGAGACTTCATCAATAGAGGAAATGTTGTTGAACTTGGTGTTGCATTTGTAATGGGTGCTTCTTTCAAATCTCTTGTTGATGTTTTTACAAAAAGACTAATTGAACCAGTTATCGGTTTGTTAATTAATGTACCAAACTTAGAAACTCTTGGTTTATTTGGTGACATTGACCCATCATCAGGAGTGAGTGCAGGATCATTTGGTGCCTTTCTAGGGGAAGTCATCAACTACACCATTATCGCATTTGTAATGTTTTTAGTAATTAAAGCATACAACCACTTTGAAGAAGTTGTTTCGGATGACGATGATGAAACGGTAGTAGCAGCAGAGTCAAAAGAAGTTCAGCTACTAAAAGAAATAAGAGACGGAATAAATAAAATAAGCAAATAAATAAAAATTTATGAGAGAAAATAATTTAAAGGATTTATTCAACTACGCACTTGATCAAGGCACCAAGGTGCGGAGAGGAATAATTTACTCAATACTTAATAAGATATTTGATCTTGCTCCTCCAATTTTAATTGGTGTTGCTATTGATATAGTTGTAGAGGGCTCGGATTCCTTTATTGGTAATCTTGGATATACCGATAGGCGTCAACAGTTAATAATCCTCGCAGTTCTAACCTTTATTATTTGGGGTCTTGAATCGGCATTCGACTACATTGCAGCAGTTACTTGGAGAAATATTTCACAAGACATTGAACACTCTTTAAGAACTGACACTTTTAACAATGTTCTTGGTCTAGATTTAGCTTTTTTTGAAAATAAATCATCTGGAAGACTAATGGCAATCTTAAATGATGACGTCAATCAGTTAGAAACATTTTTAGATAATGGTGCAAACAGACTTGTACAAACTGCAACTACTGTTTTGGTCATTGGTGGTACATTTCTATATATTTCTCCATTAGTCGCAGTTTTTGCATTTATCCCTATTCCAATAATTATTTTCGGATCACTTAGATTTACAAGCAGAATTGCGGAGCGATATACCAAAATTAGAAATGATATTGAAAACTTAAATGCAAATCTTTCAAACTCCATAACAGGAATACTCACAGTAAAAAGTTTTAATAGAGAAAGAAAAGAAAGTGAAAGGATAACAGTATCGTCGCAAGAAGTTAAAAGTGCGAACTATCATGCAATACGACTTTCGGCAGCATTTATTCCAATTATTCGAATAGCAATTTTATTTGGATTTACTGCAACACTATTGATAGGAGGGTTTCTTGCTTTAGATGGTGAAATTAAAGTTGCTACTTATTCTGTAATGTTATTTATAACGCAAAGGTTACTTTGGCCATTAACTGAACTAGGTGTCATATTTGATGCTTACCAAAAAGCAATGGCATCATTCAGACGAATTGTAAATTTAAAAAATACTCAGCCAACAATAAGCAACGGAAGTACAAAACTAGATAATTTCAATGAAAAAATTAAGATTTCAGATCTAAATTTTGAGTATGTTAAAAATTTCCCAGTATTAAATAATATTTCTATAGATATTAAAAAAGGTGAGACTTCTGCAATCGTTGGTAGTACGGGTTCTGGAAAATCTACATTAATAAAATTAATTCTTAGATTATATGATTCAACCTCGGGAGAAATAAAGTTTGATGAAACTAATATTAAAGATTTAGAAATTGAAAGTTTGAGAAACAAGATTGGTTTGGTGAGCCAAGATATTTTCTTGTTCGAAGGTACTGTTTTTGAAAATATTGCTTATGGAAATCTTGATGCGACTAATGAAGAGGTGTGGGAAGCGGCAAGACTGTCTGAATCTGATAAATTTATCAATTTATTACCAAATAAGGAAAATACGATTGTAGGAGAAAGAGGTCAAAAACTTTCTGGAGGGCAGAGACAGAGAATATCAATAGCTAGAGCTATTTTAAAAAATCCAGAAATCCTAATTCTAGATGAAGCAACATCAGCAGTAGATAATGAAACTGAAGCAGCAATTCAAAGATCAATAAATACACTTAAAAAAGGGAGAACAGTTATTGCAATAGCTCACCGTTTATCCACTATTAGAAATGCAGAAATTATTTATGTTTTAGAAGATGGAAGGGTTGTTGAATCTGGAAATCATGAAAGCCTTTTAGATATTGAAGGTATTTACTCTAAACTGTGGTCGGTACAAACCGGTGAAAAAATTAATTAACTTTTTTTGCGATAAACTCACCAATAGCTAAAGATGCAGTTGCTGCAGGGCTAGGTGCATTTAGGACATGCAGTGAATTATTAGATTCTTCAAATACAAAATCGTCAATTAAGTCGCCACTAGAACTTACTGCTTGTGCTCTAACACCGGCTACTCTAGGTTGTAAATCACTGAGCTCAACATCAGGGATGTAAGTTAATATTTCTTTCAAAAATACTTTTCTATTTAAGGACCTATACATTTCTGAAATTCCCGTACCAAAGTATTGCTTACCTAATTTCCACATTCCTTTATATAAGATTGTTTTACTAAATTCAGAGATATTGATATTACTCCACTTATACCCCTCTTTAGCAAAAGCTAATACAGCATTTGGCCCAGCTTCAATCTTCCCATCAATAGTTTTAGTAAGATGTATACCTAGGAATGGAAGATTTGGATCACTAATTGGGTAAATCATATTATTTACTAGATGAGACTTTTCTTCATTAAAAACAAAATATTCTCCCCTAAAGGGAATAATTCTTAAATTAGGTTCAATGTTATCTAAGATTGCAACAGTATCAGAGAAAAGGCCAGCGCAATTAATAAGATATTCAGATGAAAAAGAATCTTTATCGCTTGTAAGGACTTTCAAATCATTTTGTGAATTTATATTTTTAATTTTCTGAAAATATTCAACTGTACCTCCAAGAGCTACAAACTTTTTAGAAATTGCTTCAGTAACTACTTTATAATCTACTACTCCAGCTTGTGGCACATACAAAGCTGATTTAAATTTACAATTTGGCTCCAAATCTAATATTTCATTTCTTTCAAGAGCTTTCACACCTGACATGTTTAAGTCTTCAGCTCTTTTATTTAATTCAGCAATTTTTTCTATATCATTATCAACCACTATTTTACCTTCAATTCTGTATGGAATATTTTCTGCATTCATGAAGTCAATCAATAATTCTCTTCCCCTAATACAGAGATCTGATTTAAAAGATTGTGGTTTGTAATAAATTCCTGAGTGAATTACTCCTGAGTTTCTGCCGGATTGGTGAATTGCAGGAGATTTTTCTTTTTCAAGCACAAGAACATTTTTTCCTTTTTCTTGAAGCTTAAGAGCAGTAGACATACCAACAATGCCAGCACCGATAATAGCGACGTCATATATTTTTTTCATTGGTGGAGGTGCGGGGAGTCGAACCCCGGTCCTTCCAAGCTATCAAACAGCTTCTCCGAGCGCATCCGATGTTTTACAGTTAGGCAAGTCATCGGAACCTATAACCTAACAGGTTTACCTAAATCTTAAGAGTTAGTCGGTAACCCAACTCAGCATCCCACATTTCGACGCCAGTACTATCCGAGGTGGGAGCCCCGATAGGTGACGAGCAGCGGTTAGGCTGCTAAAGCCAACTTAGGTTTGGCAGTTATATTGTTTTCCTACGTTTTTAACGAGGCCCTAGGACCCTCGACTCGCTACTGAGAGACTCGCTTCAAAGTCGAAGCCAGTTCACCCCCATACAGTTTTATTAGTTCTAAAATTATACTTGAGAATTACTATATTTTAAATATGAAAATAAATAACAATAACTTTGAACTTAATGAAAAATTACAAGTTGTAATTGATTCAAATGACAATGAAGGTTTAATCTTCATACCTAAAACCACTCAACTTGAAGTAGAAATAGAAAATTATTATGGAAAAATAGCAATTAATAAGATAAATATCTTCCCTGCAGAGAGTGAATTTCAAATTAGTAAGCAAAGTATTGAAAATAGTATTCCAAACATGGATATTAAGTTATTAGATAGATATATTTATAAAGTTTTATCAGATAAAGCTGGATTAGCATATTCGCCATATTCTTATTTTCCTGATTATGATTTTACAGTTTTTGAAAAAGGAAGAAGACCTTCGAGTCTTGACTGGGCAATGTTTGCCTCTTTATATGTATACAGTTGCAACGTTCTCCCCCAATCAGTAAAAGTAGAGCTTTCTCTTGCTAAGTTCTTAAGAATATCTGAAGAAAATTTTAAAAGATTTATGAAAAAAATTCCTCAAGAATTATTTAGAAAATCAGGACATGCTGATTCGAGAGGTGGGGATATTTCATTGAATTCAGAAAACTTAATCAAAGATTATTTAGGTGACAATCAAAACATTTTTGAAAGTAATCCATTTTTGAAGTTTTATTCTGAAGTTGACTTTTCCTGAGGTCTGCTAACCATAGAAATAATTTTATCTACGGTCACTTCCCATATTTCTCTTGATTTAATATTGGCTTGCTCCCAAGAAACTTCCTTTGGTCTTTTATAGGGCTTTCCTAAATAACGATTTGAGAGAAAGTCAATATGATCATTTGCGCTTTGATCCTGGATAATATTCTCTACAGTCCCTCTAATTTCCCAACTTTGATACATTTCACTTGGGTGAAAGATAACAACAGTCAAATAAGGATCTAATCTTATATTTTCAGTTTTTTTTCTTCCTTGCTCTGTATTAATTAGTATCTTATTATCTGCATAATCGATCCACATCAAATGGTTCTGAAGCTCTTTTTCATTAACTTTTGTTGCTATCGCGCAGAAGGCATTATTGTCGATTGTTTGTTTAAGTTCATTTGGCAGTTGCATATTCTCTAATTCTAAGTAAAGATAATTTATATGGCATTTATTAAATTATTCAAATTTGAGAAATCTACTGGTCTTCTAAAAAAAGAGTATGAAAAAGGTATGAGAAGAGCTGGAAGAATTTGGAATATACTTACAATTCAATCCCAAACACCTGAAATTCTGAGAGATTCAATGCGACTATATAACTCAACAATGTTTGGAAACTTAAAAATTTCACGTTTTGATAGAGAACTTCTTGCAGTTGTAACATCAATATCGAATGAATGTGAATACTGAATACGAGCTCATCTATATGATCTCCGGTCGGAGACAAAAGACCAAAAATTAGTTGATCAAATTTCTAATAATTGGAAAGAAAGTGATCTCAGCTCCAAGCAAAAAGAATTATGTATTTTTGCTGAAAAACTTACACAAAAACCTGGAAATATTAATAGTTCAGATATAGATAAATTAAAAAAGGTAGGACTTGATGACAGAGAAATTTCTGAAGCAGTTCAAGTAATTTCATACTTTAATTACATAAATAGAGTTGCTGATGGACTTGGACTGAAGCCTGAAGATTTTATAGACGAAAAGGGTTATAAAAAAAATCTTGACCAATAATTGACTTTCCCTAGTATTTAATATATGAAAATCAATCCAGTAGTATCTTTATTTTCTACTTTACTTGTTTCTTTTGGAATAATATTTTTAGGGACTTCAAATTTTCAATTTCAATATGTTCAATTAATTCCTCAAAATGTTTTAGTTGAAGACCAAGTATCTATGCAAAAAGATAGCCAGGATAATGAATCAAGTTCTAAAATTCAAAAAATAGAAACTATAAATGAACCAAACATTAAAGTCAGTTCAGAATATGAAGAAAAAGAAGCCGATCAGAAAATTGAAGAAGATAAAAGTATATTACCTGAAAGTGATGGGGCGGAAATAAAGGTTACTTCATTTTCAATCTATAAAACAAATGAAGAAATCATAAATAGTAAATCAGTACCTAATGTAGATATGACTCAGGGTTGTCTTGTAGAAAATCCTTTAAATGATGATAGGTTATGGTATTTTCCTGACAATTTTTTTGAATATAAAAAAAGTTTTTACAATATTGGAATCAAAGTTGAGTCAGGACTTAATCTAGATCCGAATTGTCTTTCAAATATGGTCATTGGAATATTAAATGATCCTAGAGGATGGTCAACAATAGAATCCAAGTCTTTTCAAATTGTTAATTCAGAGAATGCCGATTTAAATATTGTTTTTGCAAAACCTGAAACAGTAGATGAGCTGTGTTATCCGTTACAGACAAATGGAATTTACTCTTGCAGGAACGAAAAAAATGTTGTAATTAATATGTTTAGATGGCTATCAGGGGCAAAAGATTTTGGCACTGATTTAAGTACATATCGTATTTATTTAATTAACCATGAAGTAGGTCACTACCTTGGATGGGGACATAGTGGTTGTCCGTCAGATAAAGCACTTGCACCAGTAATGATGCAACAATCAAAATCTACTAATGGATGTGTTCCTAATGGTTGGCCGATATACGAAAGAATTAAATTACTTTATAGTTCGTCTTAATTTAACTATTGGATTCTTTTATATAATCAATTTGTTCTTCAGAATTTAAAACAGAAAATTTTGATTCTGAATTTAAGACTTTAGTATTTGGAACAACGCCTCTACTTTTCATCCAGCAAACTGAACTCAAAACAATCATTACACCAAGTAAACCGAGACTAAGTGGGTGATTTTGAACAGTATTTTCTATTCCTCCAAAAAAGTTACTAATAGCTAAAGATCCAATGAAAAAACTATAAAATTTTAGCAATATTTTTTGGGCATATATTTCTTGTATGTATCTTGCCCAAAGTGCCAAAAGTGTAATTGATAAAGAAGTTATCCAGACTATTCTACTTGAGTTGAACCAAGAACCAGTTGATTGAATGGTATATTCAAGTCTTAATAATCCTGAAATTGTGTTTGGAGCTAAAGCTAATACAACAGTTATTAATCCTGATAAAATTGCGATGACTACATTAATTGACTTAAAATTAATTGATTCTAAATATGTATTTTTTTCCATGTCACATTATGTAATAAATAATATTTTTAAACAAGAGTTTTTTTAAAAAGTTATTGGTGCCAGCCTAAACAACTAATTAGTAACTTAATTATTGTATTTTTTTAAATTTATTACAACCATTTTTTTAAATAATTATAAAGTTACTGAATAATCTCCAGATAATATTTTCTTTATATTTTCAACAGTATCAAGACCAGCTTTAAGTTGTGCTTCTTTTGTTGAAGCTCCTATATGTGGTGTAGATGTAATATTGAGATTTCTAAACTGTTCTGTATTTGGTGGTGGTTCGTTTTCATAAACATCCAAACCTGCACCATATATATGCTCTGAACTTAGGAGTTCCATAAGATAGTCTTCGTCTAACACTCCTCCTCTGGAAGTATTTACAATTATTGATCCGTTTTTCATTAAATCTAACTTATCTTTAGATAATAAGTTTTTTGTTTCGTCTGTTTTAATAACATGTACTGATATAACATCTGAGGTGCTTAATAGGGTATCTAAATCTGTACTTTGTTCGGGTCCATCCCAATCTTTTATGTAGGGGTCATAAAATACGATTTCCATTCCAAAGCTCATCATTCTTTCAGCTAAAAGTTTTCCAGCTTTTCCGAATCCAACTATTCCTAATTGTTTTCCAAATAATTCAATACCCATAAAAGATGCTCTCTCCCATTTACCATTTTTTAAGCTCAGGTCTGCCTGTGGAATTTTTCTTGCTGCATTTAGAATCAGGGAGGACGTAAGTTCTACCACTGAAATAATATTTGCACTTGGAGCATTTGTTACAGCTATTTTTTTTGTCTTAGCAAATTCGAGATCAATATTATCTACACCAACTCCACACCTTGCGATAATTTTAATATTTTTTGCTAATTCTAAAATCTCTCTATTAAGAACAGTTCCACTTCTTATAACAACTATTTCTGAATCAACAATGTTTTCATTTATTTCATCATCTTTATTGTCAGACAATGAAATATCAAAACACTCCCCAAGTGTTTTAAGTTCATCTAAAACTTTTTCATTTAACTGATCACAAATTAGGATTTTCATTAAGCTCCTTGTAACTTTTTTAGCGCTAAATTATGAAGCTCATCAGAGGCTGAGGCCAATACGTAAACATTACTATCTTCAAAATTAAGCTTTTTACCTTCCCAATCTGTCATAATACCACCAGCACCTTCAACAATTTTAATTAATGGTAAATAATCGTGTGGTGATGTTAATCTCTCTGCAACAATATCTATATAACCACTAGCAAGTAGACCATAATTGTAACAATCACTCCCAGTTGTGGTTACCTTAACAGTATGTTCAAGTGATTGATATGCTCTCCACTTTTGCATACCAAATTCATGACTGGATGTAGTTGCCATTACCGCATCCTCTAGTTTTGTTACCGATTTACATTTTGTAAGAGAACCATTAGCAGTTGTTAACTTTGTAGAAAAGGATGACCACCTCTCTTCAAGTGCTGGACAGTCAATAACTCCCCCTATTAAATGATCACCTTGTGTAACTGCTATTAAGGTACCAAAATCATGTTTTCCAGCAACAAAACTTCTTGTCCCATCGATTGGATCAATATACCAAGTTATATCTTCTTCACCTTTAATATTTTCAAACTCTTCACCGATTATGTTATGAGACGGGTATTTTGAAATTATTTGAGATCTTATATAATCCTCAATATCTTTGTCTGCTAAGGTGACGGGGCTTGCATCACCCTTTAATGAAAGCTCTCTAATTTGGCGAAAATAATTTAGAGCAATTTTTCCTGATTCATCTAAAACTTTATTTATAAAGCTTTCAAACTCCATATTGAGGTTTTCTTTTTGCATTTGTATAAAGATAAACGATGAAAATATTTACACAAAGACCTTTATTAAAATTAACAATTTGTTTACAAATATTTTAGAGATTTTAATTTATTTTCTAACTCGATATCTGATGGCTCTACTAAAAAAGAACCATCATCAAAAACAATGGTTGGAATTCTTCTTTGATCGACCTGCAATGTCTTTATGTATTCATTTGCTTTCTCATCAATATCAACATTGATCTCTTCAAACTCGATATTGTGTTTGTGCAACAACGCTTTAGATCTAACACAATCTCCACACCAATCTGTTGTATAAAAATCTAATTGTCTTTTCATGAATTACTTTGCAATGGATCTAATAATAAACTCAGAATTTCACTTATACCTGACAAATTTTGAAATACTTCTTCTAAATTGTTTACTGTATTAATTGCTGTTTCTAATTTTGGTAATAATGCTTGAATTTCTGAAATAACCAGTAAGGCGTTGTCAACTTCTAAGGAAATTAACAAGAGTTCTTGGTATACAAAATAACCTGCACCAATAAATAACCCAAGGAGAGCTATTTGAAGAAAAAGTATAACTCTTAACAAATTAAATTAGTGCGGATACTTTGTCTTTAATAATTTCTTTTGGCTGAACACCTACAAAGCGTTCTTTGACCTCGCCACCTTTTAACATGACTACTGTTGGAACTCCCATAACTCCGTTGGCTCCTGCAATTTCAGGATGTTGGTCAACATCAAGTTTAACGAACTCAACACCATCAACTTCATCAGATAATTCTTCTAATATTGGGCTTAAAACTTTGCATGGCCCGCACCAGGTCGCGTGAAAGTCAATTACTACTGGTGAATCAGAATTAATTAGTTCTGCATACTCTTCTGCATTTATATCTTTCATATTTCTCCTTGTTGTTTAATAATTTTATAGTTGTTCAATTTATACAAGTAACTTTCGAAAGGAAATATATAAAAAAATATACGTATAATTATCACTATGAATGATGTTATAGTTTCTCCACATTTTTTATCAACAGACATAGGGTCTAATGTTCTGAGAAAAGGAGGTAATGCAGTTGATGCTGCTATTGCAACAAACTTGATTCAGGGTATTGTAGCTCCGGAAACCTGTGGAATTGGTGGTGATTTATTTGCAATTGTATGGGATCCTGAAAAAAATAAACCTGCATTCCTAGATGCATCCGGATATGCCGGGACAGGAGTAAATCCAAAAAAATTAATGGGACTAGATGAAATTCCTTTAAATCATCCTTACTCTGTTACAGTGCCTGGGGCCGTTGCAGGTTGGGGCGAATTAAATAAAAAGTATGGGAGTATTCCAATTGAAGATATTCTTGAACTGGGCATTCAATTATGTCATAGTGGATTTGATGTCAGTGAAGAGCTGTATAAATCTTTAAAAACTCACGGAGACGAATTAGGAGGTGATGCCTCTGCGTTCTCATTTTATAAAAATAATTTACCTTATGAAATTGGAGAAAAAATTAGAAGGCCTCAACTTGGAAAAACATTAGAGCTTTTACAAAAAAAAGGGCTTGAATATTTTTATCAAGATGAGATAGCAAAATCAATATCAGATAGTGTATCCAATACACTGACCCTTAAAGATTTATCAAATTATAAAGCTGAATGGAAAGAACCATTGAGTATTGATATTTTTGGCTATAAAGCATGGACATCACAACCACCTACTCAGGGTTACCTAACACTTACAACATTGAAAGCCTATGAAATGATGGAATCAGGAGAATTTAATCTACACCAATTAATTGAAATGTATAGAATTTTTGCATCTGATAGGGATAATATTTTATACGATTATAAAGATAAATTAGAAGACTTTATTGGAACAGATTTAAGGTATATCCAGGAAAAAATCAAACTTTTTAATCCGAAGAAATCGGAATTGTATAATTTTCCAAAACCCCATGGTGGAGGCACTGCTTATATGAACACTGTTGATAAAAATGGCCTTGGTGTATCGCTCATTCAATCTAATTTTCATGGAATAGGAAGCAGGATTGGTGTCGGAAATTATGGATTTTTTCTGCATAACAGAGGATGTGGATTTAATTTAGACCAGCACCATCCCAACTATTTAAAAGCTGGTAACAAACCCCTGCACACTCTTTCGCCAACACTGTGGAGTAGAGATGATAATCTTGAATTCATAATAGGTACCAGAGGAGGTAGATATCAACCCCAACTACTTATTCAAGTTATATTGCCTTATTTATTAAATTTAGAATCCTTTGAAAATATTATTAAAAAACCAAGGTGGGTTATTGATTATTTTGGTTCAAACACACATTCGAAAATTAAATTTGAAAAAATAAGTGATAAAGAAATTAATTTTCTTAAGAAAAAAGGGCATGAAGTTACAAATGAAAATGGATATAAAAATGCCTATGGGCCGATTTCAATAATATACAAAGATAAAACAGATAATTTTAAAGGTGTTGCTGATATAAGGGTTGGAACTGAAAAAGTTTTTAGTAGTCTTTAATCTCTTTTAATTGCTGCTTTTCAATAATTTTTTTTCTTTTATCATAATCTTTTTTCCCTTTTGCCAAAGCAAGTTCAATTTTGATATATCCATTTTTTTCAAATAGTTTTGTTGCTATTAAAGTAAATCCTTTTTGTGAAGTAAGTCCAATTAAACGTTTGATTTCATTTTTATGTAATAAAAGTTTTCTTTGTGACTTGGGGTCATATTCAATTTGATCAGCATATTTATAAGGCTCAATATTCATTTCCATAATAAATGCTTCTTCATTTTCTATAATTGCAAAAGCATCAACAATTGAAACTGAGCCAGTTCTAATACTTTTAGTTTCTGGTCCACTTAACACTATTCCAGCCTCGTAGAACTCCTCAAAATTATAGGAATTTCTCGCTTTTCGATTTTGAGCAAATACTTTCATCAGTCTAGGAAACAATATGGATTGACACGACCTCTTGAAGTTGGATCTAAGTAAGGCAGAGAGCAATTTGCAGAACTTGGATTTTTTAACCTTACTTCGAAGTGTACATGAGGACCTGTTGATCTACCGGTAGAACCAACAGTTCCAATTTGATCTCCCGTAACAACTGTTTGTCCAACAGAAACTAAAATTTTATCCATATGAAAATAAAGGGTAGTCATACCACCTCCATGATCAATAAATACTGTTCTACCTGCCAATCCATAATACCTTGCAAGTATTACCACACCACCAGCTGCTGCTTTGATAGGAGTTCCCCTACTTGCTGCTATGTCTATAGCTCCATGAAAACTTGTTGTACCTCCTATTCTTCTCCATTTGTAACCACTTGAAACATAACCGGTTGTAACTGGCCAAGATAATTGATTAGGAGCTACACCTCCAACACTACTGAGTCTTTCAATATCAGCCTGGATTGCATCTTCAAGTTTTTCGAGATCAGCATGTTCTTTGTCTAGTTTTTCTAATTCTTTGTTAGCTTGATTTAATAAACTCTGAGCATTTTGCCTAGCTCTTAAAACTTGGTACTTTTTTGATTCAACTTGTAGTTTTTCTCTTTCTACAGCATCTTTTTTTAACTCAACTTCTTCTGCAAATTCTTCAGCTTCTATAGAAATTTGAGTTTTTCTTTCCTCCTCATTTTGGAGATTATCAACAATCTCTTGCCTCTCATCTTCTCTTTGTGTTAAAAATACAGTTTGTGTTGAAGCCAAATTCTGAAGAGCATTTAATTGCTCCACTATCTCATAAGCTGAATCAACAACAGTTGCAGCATAGCCAAGAGCTACAAGAAATTTTGATAGTTCTTTAAGTTCAATAAACAATGCTGTGGTGGGGCTAACAACTCCGTTGATGTAAAGACTTACAGCTTGATCTTGTAACTTTTCATCAGCTTCTACTAATAGCTTCTGTGTTTCAAATAATTCGTCAGATACATTTGAAATCTCATTTTTAATTTTACCTAATTTTGTTTGCTCTTGTACTATTGTCTGTTGTACATTTGCTAAGTCATCTAAGGTTCCATCATAATTAGCTAATGCTGCCTCAAGCTCTCTTTCAGCAGCTTGCAGTCTAGATTGTACTTCGGCTAGCTCTCTGTTGACTTGTTGTAAATCTTGATCATTTTCAAGTATTGCTTTTTCAAGATCTGTTTTATCACCTTCATATTTACTAATTTGATCAGCAATTGCTTGAAGTTGACGTTCAACTTCAATAAGTCGATCTTCTGCAGTTATAGCTTGAAGTGACATTGGAAACATAAGAGTAGAAATAATTGCTAAAGTTGTTGTTAAGGTTATAAATTTTTTAATCATTCAAAACCTTTCTTATCCCAACAAAAGATGCAAAAAGTCCAAAAACAATAGATGAAAGGAGCAGAACTAGAGTGAGATATATTAAGTAGGAATCGGAAATTGTAATATCAAAAATACTTTCGGCAACTATTGAGTTCTTTGAGTACTCAATTATTCCCCAACCTAGTCCTACGGCAATACTTGTACCAATCAGAGATTCAAAAATTGCTTCAAAAATAAATGGGAGTCTTATGTATGTAGAGGATGCCCCAACTAATCTCATAATTTTAATTTCTTTCTTTTTTGAATAAGCTGCAAGTCTCAATGTATTAATTATTAAAATAAATGCAGCAAAACCAACAAGCAATGCAAAAGCTGAAGCAGATACAACTAAAGTGTCAGTAAGACTTAGTAACCTTTCAATGGCTTCACCACTAGTTCTAATTTCTTTTACTGCTGGATTACCATCCATTCTTTCTATAATTAGTTCATAATCTGATGGATTGTTTAAATTCACTCTTAAAGATGAAGGTAACTTTTCATAATCAACTTCACTTAATAGATCTGGCTGATCTTTAAAAAGTGCTCTGAATTCATCCTCCGCTTCGGCCTTAGTAAAGTAATCTACAGTTCTAACTTCTGAATAGGACTCAAGTGACTCCTGAAGTTGTTTATGTGCGGTTGTAGTAACTCTGTCATCAAGAAACACTACTACATGTGTTCCATTCTGCCACCTAAGGGTATTATTCTGTACAATTGACCTTGCAGAAAGAGTTGTAAAAACCAAGAAAGAAGATACAAGCACAGCAATAATTGTTGCAAATACGAGTAAGGGCGTCCTTCTCATATTGAGAATTGTATTTTTTACAACATAAGAAAATTTATTCATAATCTACCTTAAAATGTATCTACCTTGTTCATCATCTCTAACTATTTTTCCATTTGAAAGCTCAATTACTCTTTTTTTTCTTCTATTAACAATTGATGAATCATGTGTTGCCATCACCACTGTTGTTCCAGCTCTATTAATTTTTTCTAACAAACTAACTATTTGTACACTCAAATCAGGATCAAGATTTCCAGTAGGCTCATCACATAATAGTATTAATGGATTGTTTGCTATTGCCCTTGCAATGCTTACTCTGGTTTGTTCTCCACCTGATAGCTGATTAGGAAATTTAAAAGCATTTTCATTTAATTCAACTAAGTCAAGTAGTGTATTAGTTTTTGATTCAATTTCTTCTGCTTTAATGCCCATTACTTCTAAAGCAAAAGAAATATTTTCATAAGTATTACGATTTTCTAATAATTGAGGTTCTTGAGTTACAATACCAAGATTTCTTCTCAATAAAGGTGTTTTCCACTTTGGAAGTTCTACTACATTTAATCCAGCTACTTCAATCTCGCCTTTTGTAGAAATATATTCTTTATACAATAATTTTAAAAAAGATGACTTACCACTTCCTGAATGACCAACTAAATATACAAATTCTCCTTCATTAATGGATGTGGTGATATTTGATAGTGCAACACTACCACCTTGAAAAACCAAAGATACATTATTTAAATTAATCATTTATTCCCTGTCTACGCCATTTTAGATACTCTTTTGTAAAAATAGCAATATCTCCATCTAGAACATTTTGAACATTTCCAACTTCAAGATTACTCCTAGAATCTTTAACCTGTTGATAAGGCTGGAGAACATAAGATCTTATTTGTCTTCCCCATCCAGCTTCGTGTTGGTCTCCCCTAATATCATTTAGTTTCTCGAGGTCATCTTCTCGTTTTTTTAAAATCAGCTTTGTCTTTAAAAGTTCCAAAGCTCTTGTTTTATTTTGCAATTGAGATCTTTCTGCCTGGCACGCTACCACAATTCCTGTTTCCAAATGGGTAATCCGTACTGCAGAATCAGTAGTGTTAACATGTTGACCACCTGCACCAGAAGATCTATAGACATCAACCCTTATCTCATCATCTTGTATATTAATTTCATCATTATGTTCAATTAAAGGAATTACATCAACTCCAGCAAAACTTGTATGTCTTCGCTTATTACTATCAAATGGACTTATACGAACTAGTCTGTGAACACCCCGTTCGCTTTCTAAGTTTGCATAAGCTCTAAAAGAATCAACCCTTATTGAAGCTGACTTGATACCAGCCTCTTCGCCTTGGGAGATTTCTTCAATTTCGTAGTCCATATTCTTGTCAGAAAGATGCCTAGTATACATCCTCATTAACATCTCAGCCCAATCATGAGCATCAACACCTCCCGCTCCAGCATTAATAGAAATAACAGCGCTTAGGTCGTCATATTCCCCAAAATATAAAGCCTCGTCTTCAATCTCTTGGATTTGCTGTTCGAATTTCATAATCTCTTTTGAAAATTCATCTGTGTTTAATTCTTTGTCATCAACTAGGCTGACCAACTCACCGAATTCCTTGAGTTCTATTTCTAGACTATTTAGAGTGTTAATGAGTTTTTCAATAGAAGATGCTTCTATTGATATTTTTTGAGCTCTTTTCGTATTTTCCCAGAAGTCTTTTTTATTAATTTTAGAATTGAGTTCTTTTAGCTTTCTTGATTTATTTTCAAAGTCAAAGATACTCCTTAGCTGAAACTAATCTTTCGCTAAATAAATTTAATTTGTTTCTGATATCTTTTTGCATTTCTTATCTATTCCACACTTTTTATATTTAATTCCACATCCAAGAGGACAAGGGTCATTTCTACCAACCTTATCAGAGCTACTCTCTATAGTCTTAACTTTATCGACTTTTTTTGTGCTTTGTGTAATTAAAGTCTTATCAAAATTCATTAGTAGCCTGATTACTGAAAATTTTACATTATTTATTAAATCCTCGAATAACTCATATCCTTCATTTTGATATTCTACAAGAGGATCCCTTTGACCCATAGCTCTCAATCCGATACCTGATCTTAGGTAATCCATTTCAGATAAGTGATCTTTCCATGCTTGGTCTATAAAAGATAAGGATGACCCTCGTGCAAGTTTCCAAAAATTTTCTTCGTCTTGAGTCTTATTTTTGTCGAACAAAAGATGAAGATTATCAACAGTGTCTAGACTGTCATTTATTTCTAATTTACTTAGAAATTCTTTTTTAACTGTATCACTAAGTAAATCGCTAAGCTCATCTGAAACTAACTGTTCAAATTGTTCAAGAGTTTCATAGTTGCGCTTATAAGACTCAATATTTACATCTATAACTTGAATTACGTCATTAAACCATTCAGCAATCAAATCTTCAATACTTTCAGATCTAAGAAGTTGTCTTCTCCATTTGTAAATAACTTCTCTCTGTTGATTAAGAACTTGATCAAATTTTAGAACGTTTTTTCTAATTTCAAAGTTAAGAGACTCGACTTGAGATTGAGCCCTCTCAATGCTTTTTGTGACCATAGCTTGTTCAATTCTTTCCTCATCAGGCAGATTTAATTTGTTCATAATTGATTCAATTCTTTCACCTTGGAATCTTCTCATTAAGTCGTCTTGAAGAGAAATATAAAATCTTGATTCACCTGGGTCTCCCTGACGTCCAGATCTTCCTCTAAGCTGATTGTCTATTCTTCTTGAATCATGTCGCTCAGTTCCTAAAACGTATAAACCACCTAGGTCTAAAACCTCTTGTTTTTCTATTTCAACTTGTTTATCAAGTTCTTCAATCTTTTGCTCAAGATAATTTTCATCGTCTAATTTATTTTCAATAATTTGCTGTTGTAATGCCATCTCTTCTGGGTTACCACCTAATTTGATATCAACACCTCTACCAGCCATATTTGTTGCAACAGTTACTGCTCCTAATTTTCCAGCCTGTGCAATGATATTTGCCTCTTGTTCATGATTTTTAGCATTTAATACATTATGAACAATGCCTTTGGATGTTAATTTTCTAGACACCTCTTCTGATGCTTCTACTGATACTGTTCCTAGTAAGATGGGCTGTCCTTTTTTATTCCTATCTTCAATATCTTGAATGACTGCATTTAATTTTGCATCATTTGTTTTATAAACAGCATCTTGTTGATCCATGCGCTGTATGGGAACATTTGTTGGAATTTCGATTACTTCAAGGTTGTAAATTTGTATAAACTCTTCCTCTTCTGTTTTAGCAGTACCAGTCATACCCGCTAGATTCTCATACATTCTGAAGTAATTCTGATATGTAATAGAGGCTAAAGTCTGATTCTCATCTTGGATCCTTACATTTTCCTTTGCTTCTAGAGCTTGGTGTAAGCCATCAGAGTAACGCCTGCCCTCTAAAACTCGGCCAGTAAATTCGTCAACAATTTTAATCTGACCATCTGAAACAATATAGTCAACATCCTTTGTAAAGATTGTTTTAGCTCTTAAACATGCCGTTAAATAATGAATAAAGTTTGTTTGTGTGTTTTCATACAGGTTAGTAATTCCAAGCCTTGCCTCAACAAACTCAACCCCTACTTCTGTCGGATGAACTTGTTTTTTTGCTTCATCAATTTCATAATGAATATCATTTTTCATTCCTTTTACAATTTTTGTAAACTCTGAATACCATTTTGTTGAGTCGTCGACCTTTCCAGAAATAATTAAAGGTGTTCTCGCTTCATCAACAAGGATTGAGTCAACTTCATCAATGACACTGTAAAACAAATCCCCCTGAACAAGTTGTTCACTATTTACAGCCATATTGTCCCTCAAGTAATCAAAACCAAACTCGTTATTAGTTCCATAAGTAATATCTTTTTTATAAGCATTAATTTTTTCGGAATATTCTTGGTTGGAATAAATTAGTCCCACATCAAGACCAAGGAAGTTGTAAATAGGGCTCATCCATTCAGCATCTCTTTTTGCAAGATACTCATTAACAGTAACGACATGGACCCCTTTTTTATAAAGCGCCATTAATGAAATAGGAAGAGTTGAAACGAGGGTTTTACCTTCACCGGTTTTCATTTCTGAGATTTTATTTCTAAGAAGTACTAGCCCTCCAAAAAGCTGAACGTCATAATGCCTTTGGCCTATTGACCTTTTTGCAGCTTCTCGAACAAAAGCAAAAGCTTCAACTTCAATACTGTGAGGTGTATCATCGATTTTATCTGACAATGCAAGAAAGCCACTTTTAATTTCGTCATCTGTTAATTTTTCAAGATAGGATTCTCTGCTGTTGATTTCTTCAACAATTTTATTTAATTCAGAAGTTAATTTCCCACTACCTACTGAAAGTACTTTTTTAAATATACTCAAATTTAACTTGTGCCAAACTCCCAGGAATCTAAATAATGAAGCTGGTCATCAGATAGAATTTCTAACTGACCACCCATTAGCTTCAATTTAGTTGCTGCTATTTTTTGATCTACTGATTTTGGTAATGTATAAACTTTAGGATCCAAGTTTTCATAATTTTCTTTAATCCATTCAGCAGCTAATGCTTGATTTGCAAAAGACATATCCATAACAGAGGCTGGATGACCAGTTGCTACAGTAAGGTTCACAAGCCTTCCTTCCCCTAATACAAGAATCTCTTTTTCTTTATACATATAGCTTTCAACATGATCTCTTACTCTGTTGACTTCACTTGATTGATTTTTTAATTCAACCAAGTTTATTTCAACATCGAAATGTCCTGCATTTGCAAGTACTACACCTGATTTCATAACATCAAAATGTTGAGTGTCCAGTACATGCTTGTTTCCAGTAACAGTGATAATTACGTCAGCTATCTTAGATGCTTCTAAGCTGTTCTTTACTTCATACCCATGCATAAGAGCTTCTAAAGCTCTTACTGAATCTGGTTCTACAACTGTAACTTTTGCACCCATGCCGTATGCTCTTTCTGCAACACCTTTTCCACAATCTCCAAATCCAAAAACTACAACGTTTAAACCTGCAATTAACATATCGGTGGCTCTAACAACTCCATCCATTGAGCTCTGACCTGTTCCAAATCTGTTATCAAATAAATGTTTAGTGTCAGAGTCATTTACAGCGACAACAGGAAATCTTAGTTTGTCATTTTTTTCCATTGATTTTAAGCGAATTACACCAGTTGTAGTTTCTTCCATTGAACCAAGAACTGATATATCTGACCTATCTGTATGTAAAAGTGTAACTAAATCTGCACCATCATCCATGGTGATATCTGGGTTTGTGTCTAAGACTAAATTTAAATGTTTAAAAAACTCATCATTCGAAACACCTCTTATTGCATGAACCTCAATATCATTCTCTGCTAAATATGCAGCTACTGAGTCATTGGTTGATAATGGATTTGATGCACATAATGCAACCTTTGCTCCTGCGGTTTTTAGAGTCATCATTAAATTCGCAGTTTCTTTTGTGACATGCATACATGCCCCAATATTTAATCCATCTAATGGTTTTGACAATGCAAACTCATTACTAATTTCTTCTAGTACTTGCATTTGTCTAGTAGCCCAATTGATTTCTTCGGCACCCTTAGAGGCCAAATTTGAATCTTTAATTGATGACATTACTTCTCCTTTAACATATTTTTTAAATTTTCAATTGAATCAATATCATATGGATCAACATTTAAATTGTCGGCCATGAAGACACTTATCAAATCACCTATTAAGACTAGATGAAATAATTCTTTAATTAAATTGTCTGACTTAATATTTTCAATTTCAGTTATTTCTATGCCTTTTGGAATAATTTCTTTCGTGAACTCAAATCGATTTTTAATTTTTGGGTGTTCGTTTTGGTCTCTAAGGAAAATCAAATGAAAATTATTTTTAGATCCATCTTTATCTGCCTCCCAAGACAAAATTTCATTGTGATGAACTTCTGGCATATATCCAACATATGATTTTGATTTAGCATTTTCATTAATTTGCGTTTTCCATCGTTGAGAGACTAGATAACTTAATTGAGTACCTCCATAAATAACAACAGTCTTATTTCCTATATTGTTGGCTATTTCTTTAGTTATTTTGATAATTTCATTTTCAGATTCATTATGAAGTAATTCATTTAAATAAATACCAGAATCTTTACAATTTTGTTCAATATTTACTCCTAAAGATTCTGGAGTAAAATTAGCAACTGCTTTAGTCATTAATCCAAATGCTGCTCTGGGTTGAAGACCTGAAGGAACTTCAATATAAGGCTTACTATTTTCTTTGGCCATTTCCAATAAAGTCCCCCCACTAGAAATAACACACCATTCTAAATCTGCTTTTATAGCTTCTTCTAAAGCACTTACTGTTTCTTCAGTATTTCCCGAGTAAGAAATAAATAAACAAAGTGGCTTATTTTCTATATGTTTTTTTGTAATTTTGTATGTTTTATGAACTTCAATATCTAGAGATGAATATTTGTTTAAAATCAACTTAAGAACATCGCCTGCAACACCAGATCCACCCATTCCAACAACTAGAATTCGATCATAATCAAAATTTGGAAAATTATCAGATTTGACTAAGTCAGTGCTTAGCTGATTACCTAAATTAAGTACATGATCTAACATATATAACCTAAATGTTACTCGATATTTTCTCTAAAACCTCTGTAATCACCTTCTCGGATCTACCTTCTACATTGACCCTTAATTTTGGCTCTGTATTTGAACCCCTAATATTGAACCAGAAGTTTTCAGTAGTACAAGTAAGGCCATCTAAATAGTCAAAATCAACATCAAATACTTTCTCAACATTTTTAAGTGATTCTTGCACATCATCAACGGTAAAATTTACTTCACCTGAGCTAGGTGGAAACTTATAGTTTTCAAAAATACTGCTTACTTTCTCATCTTTTGTTGAAATAATTTTCATAAATATAAGTAAAGTTAAAATAGCTGAATCTGCATAGAAATTTTCTTTATAGTAAAAATGTGCACTATGCTCTCCTCCAAAATCTGCATCAATTTCCCTCATCATTTTCTTTATATTTGAATGTCCTACTTTGCATCTATAAAGTTGGATATTTCTATCATTTAATACTTTTAACGCGTGAGGTGAGACGTTTACATTGTGTACAACTTTAAGATTATTATTTTCTTTAAACAAATAATCTGAGATCAGGGTGGTCATCATACTTCCTGAAATAACATTTCCCTTGTCATCAATAAATACTGCTCTGTCAGCATCCCCATCAAATGCAACACCAAAATCTAAATTATTTTCTACAACTAAGTTTTTTAGGTCTTCTAAATTTTTCTCATCAGATGGATCAGCAGGATGATTAGGGAAATTACCATCAACTTCTAGGTATATAGGTGAATAATTAAAACTATATATTGTATCTAAGTCATCAAAAACCGAGCCAATTGCGCCATTTCCACCATCTATACCAAATCTTAATTTATTAGTGATCATATCGGGCTGAACTAAAGTCTTTATATGTTCAAAATATTTGTCAATTAAATTAGAAGTTGTTTCATTTAAATCATTTATTTCAATATTATTATCAAAATTTTCAACTAAACCTTTTATTTCCATTAACCCTGAATTTTCTCCAATTGGTAATGCCCCTGTATTGCAAAGTTTTAAACCGTTGTAATCCTTTGGGTTGTGAGAAGCTGTAATAATAAGTCCAGGTTTATGAAGTAGACCTGATAAAGAATATATAATATCAGTCGGAACAAGGCCTATATAAATTATATTTTTATTAGCAGAAATAATTCCAGACGATATTGCATCTAGCATTTCCTTATAAGAAATTCTTCCATCATGACCAATTAAAATTGAATCATCTTCAACAAAGTTTGCGAATGCATAACCAATTTTAAAAGCAACTTCCCTAGTTAAAGTGTCACCATAAACACCTCTAATATCATAAGATTTAAAAATTAAATCTAGTTTATTTTTTGCCATTACTCAATTATTGTACTGTTCATGGACTCAAACTTTACCTTTAAAAATTTTTCAATAGTAATTCCAATTTACAACGAGGAAGAAATAGTTAAAGAATCCTTAAATAATATTTTATCGATGGGTCAACGTACAGATATTGATTTTGAAATAATCTTATCTGAGAATGGTTCAACTGATAATACAAAAAATATATTATCTGAAATAGCTACTTCAAATAAAAATATAAAGCTTATAGAAAATGATATCCCAAATTATGGAGAGGCCCTGAAAAGAGGCTTTTTAGCTTGTGAAAATGAGATCATTATCTCCTTTGATATAGATTATTATTCAGAAAAATTCTTATTACAGTGTCTACTTCTTGAGAGTGAATTTGCTGGAATAATAGCTTCAAAAAGAATGGCTAAATCTGAAGATGGTAGAAGATTAATTAGAAAAATTGCAACAGGATTTTTTGTAATAATATTAAAAATCTTGTTTGGCACCAATCTATCTGACACTCACGGAATGAAAGGTATTAAAAAAGAATTCGTTGATAAATATATTCAAGGAGTAGTTTCAACTCAAGATCTATTCGATACAGAGCTTTTAATTAGAATTGAAAAAGGTGGCCAAAAGTTTAAAGAAGTTCCAGCTAAAATAAATGAAATTAGGCCAAGTGTATCTTTAATCTATAAAAGAATTCCAAGAACTATTAAAAGTTTACTCAATCTTAGATTTGTACTTTACAAAGAATCTTTAAAAACAAAAAATTTATAAATTAAGTATTTAATTGGAAGTATCGATCCATGGATTAAGGTCGTAATTATTAAAACATACAATTCATTTTGTTGCCAAGTATCGTTCCATAAATTGATTAAAAACCAGACTAGTAAAGGTATGAAAAGATTTATAAAGCTAACAGAAACATATTTAAAAAATTCTTTATAACTTCCGTCATTAAATTTTAATTTAAATATAAATTTCCTTGAAAGAAAATAGGAAACAGTGACACCCACAATAAATTGAAAAATGTTAGTTAGGTAGGTTCTGAGAGGAAAGCTTACAAAATCTAGCAAAATAAATTGAAAAATATAAACTAGAAATAATCCAAATAATAAATTAAAAGCTCCAACTAAATAGGTCCTGAAAAGTTCTGCGAATGAACCATCTTTAGAAATCTTATCAATTAGTTTATTTAACATGTTTTTTCATTCTATAGATAATAAGAAGTATCGAAATTGTTAAAAATAAATAAGAGAATATAAATAAGTATTGCTCTAAATTTGTTTTTTCAAAAGTAAGTTTTACATCACTAGAATTTGGCACTATCGCCATAAATGATGGAGTAATTCTGTATGGTCCATCTCCATCTTCAATTGTCCAGTTTGGAAAATAAGAAACTTTAATTAAATGTAATTTACCTGGCTGATTAGTAGTAAAGGTTAACTGGTTATTTTTAAGATTAAATTCTGTAATGTTTAGCTGAGCTTCATCTGTAGATAGCTTGTTTTTAATTTGATCTATTGATGATTTATCAATAACTCTAATATTGTTTTCTTTTTGAAACTCTTTCATTGAAAGAGTGAAAAAGCTTTCATCAATTGGCTTTTTAAAAACTGAACTGGAAATCCGTTCATAAAAAGAGGGCTGAGAGAAATTAATTAATTCTGATGTGACCAACTCTACTTTGTTTGAGTTAAGTTTGAAGACTTGGAAAGGAGATGATTCAAACAAGAATTCTAACTCAGGAGAATTTATTGCTTTCTTAGAAATTGAATCTGTATATGTAATGAAATAATCAACACCCAATTGTTTCATATGGCGAACACCTTTATCAAAATTTCCGTTTATATAACTAAGTCCACCCACAGGGTTGGATGGGCGTTCAGCAAGACCAGAAATTGTTACAAAGTGGTATGGAGTTGTGATACTTGAATCAAAATACAATCCTTCTACACTCTCATGATCGGTAAACATTGGTATTGTCATTAAAACCATAGGGGTGCCATATTTATTTAAATCTGGATTTGGTTCCCACATAATTCTTCCGGCAGGAATATTATTTAATTCATCGTATAGAGATGAGATCTCACCCCATTCAGACTTACCTTCATAGCCAGTGAAGTTCCAATTAAGCCAGTGGGGTAAAAAACTCACTGTTGAAATTGTTAAAGAGATAAATAAAAAGCAAAATAATTGGTTTAATTTATTCATATTTAAAAAATACAAAATAAAAAATAACCCCAGAACAAATAAAACTGTTACTTCATATCTGTCGTTCCATCTACTGTAATAATTGAAAAGAAGAAAAAAACCTATTACGAGATAAATTAATGATAAAAAAATACGTCCTTGAAATTTAGAACTAAGTGAATTTATATTTTGAGATAATAAATTAAATACAAAGAGTATTGTTCCAAGAATAAAAAAAGGAACTACTCTTCCATTCCACAAAGCGCCCTCCGGTCCATAAAAAAATAAAAGAAAAGAAGAAAAGATTAAATATACATCTAAAGAAAATAAACTCTTAAGAATCTCTTTACTTTTTTCAGAAAATAAAAATATTATCGACAGCAAAAGTAAAGGTAAGATATCAGGTTTAATCAAGTCACTTATATTTCTATATGGAGAATAAGTCATATTCGTTGTAAATTCTAAATTTGTAAATAATGAAATCGAAAAACGAATTGTTAGAAATAAGAATATTAAAAATGCAGATATTTTCTTTAAAATTTCTGACTTATGCTTTATAAAGTAGAGAGCATAAATAGGAATAAAAATTATAAATGGAATAATGTGGGACAATACACAAAAACTGATGCAAAGAGAGCTGTAGAATAAAGAGTTTTTTAGATTTGATTTAGTAAGAAGGTAGATTGAAAGATTTCCAAAAGCTAAAGAATAAGTAAATGAATATTGTCCAGCTAAAGATGAGGCCAAATTACCACCAAAAATTGTGAACGACTCAGTTAGCAAAAACAACAATCCAGCAGCAAATCCAAAATATAAGCTATTTATATTTTCATTAGAAATCAATTTCTGAATTGAAAATACTAGTAAAACGAGTGAAGCAACAACCATAATTTTAAATGCAATCCCAAAAGGGAAAATAGGGCTCAAGACAGCAACAATAATTGGGGGTAATGGAAAATAGAAATAATAAGCAGGATATCCGGCAAACCAATCATTTGACCATCCACTGATTTTAAAATTTGAAAATAACTCGGAGACAAAAAACTTTGTAGGTACAACATGTGCTCCCATGTCTCCTCCTGTTGGAAGAGAATCTGAAAACACAAGGTCAATTCTTAAAAAAATTAACAAGATTGAGAACAAGATTGAATTTGTGATTAATGGAGAAAAACTTTTAAGATTCATTTAATGTTTTTCCCAAATACTTTGTCTTTCTTTTTCCGCTTTCAGTCCACTCAGCATACCAATATGGACCATGTGGGCATGTTTGGCAAGACTCTTTACCACATTTTATATTTTTTGACCTGTATGAAACTTTTGTCTTTTTATGAAGGTTTAATTTATTATCTACAAGTAATTTAATTCTCTTTAAGTCAGCCTCATCTAGTTCAGCTAAACCATCTAGAATATCCTTATCTATCATTACTAAGATATTAGTTGAAAGGTCTTAATTTATAGGTTCTTAAAATTGAAAAAAGTAACTTACATAAGTGGCGGCGTTGGTGGAGCTAAATTTGCCAAAGGTCTCAACAAAATAAAAGATATTGATTTAACAATCCTTGTAAATACCGGGGATGATGAGCATATTCATGGCGTATTTTTATCACCTGACATTGATACTGTAATATATAACCTTGCTGGTATAGAGGGGGAATTTGGATGGGGCGTAAAAAATGATAAATTTACAGTTAATAATGAACTAAAAAAATTTTATGATATGGATTTTAGAATAGGTGATACAGATTTAGCAACTAACCTCTATAGATCGCAAATGATAAATCAAGGAAAAACATTAACCGAAATAACAAAAAATATTAAAAATAAGTTTGAATTAAGCTGTGAAATAATTCCAATGAGCGATGACAGAATCAGTACAAAATTAATTACAAAAACTAATAAGAAACTTGATTTTCAAGAATATTTTGTTGAGAAAAAAGGTAAGCCAAGAATTAAAAATATTGTATATGAAGGCTCACGTTTAGCAAAAGTAAATGAAGCCACAATTAGCAAAATTAGATCAAGTGACCTAGTTATCATAGGACCTTCGAACCCACTTCTTTCTATAGGCCCAATACTTTCGCTTAGTAAGTTAAGAAAAGAACTTATATCTCACAAAAATGTAATTATCATAAGTCCATTTATTGCCAAAGATGCCATTAAGGGTCCATCGAAAAAAAATTTTGAAGATATGGGCTTCAGTCCTGATATAGGAGGCATCAAAAAATATTACAAAAATATTGGTAATAAGTATATTGTCCATTTTGGTGAGTCTGATAATAAAATGAATACTGTAGAAGAAAATATCCTATTTAAAAAAATAAAAGACTCTGAAAGTCTTGCAAGAAAGATTTTAAATTATGAATGAAGTATCAATTATTCCCATATCTGGTCTGCCTGAAGTTCTAGAAGGAGACAATCTTGCAGATCTAACTCATAGCGTTCTTAAGAAGTCAAACAGAAAAATTATGGATGGAGATATATTTGTTGTTACACAGAAAATTGTTTCGAAGAGTGAAGGAATGTCAAGAGATCTTGATGAATACAATTTTGAAGATTTGTTAATGAGTGAAGTAAATCGTGTAATCAGAAAAAGAGGTGAACTAGTAATAGCAAAAACTAAGCACGGATTCATATGTGCTAACGCTGGTATTGACAAATCAAATGTTAAAAAAAATACTGTATTACTACTCCCGGAGGACCCTAATAAATCTGCACATTCTTATAGAAAAAAAATGGAGAATTTAACTGGAAAAAAAATTGCTGTTATTGTTTCTGACACTTTTGGAAGGGCGTGGAGAAAAGGACAAGTAAATTTTGCAATTGGATCATCTGGTATAAATCCTATAACTAGTTACATAGGGAAAACTGATACTTTTGAAAATGAACTAAATGCAACTGAAATAGCAGTTGTAGACGAAATTGCAAGTGCGGCAGAGCTAGTGATGGAAAAGACTATCAATGTACCAATTGCAATTGTAAGAGGAGTTAAGTATGAGGATTCAAAAAAGAATGCAAGTGAGTTAATCAGGGAAGATGAGGAGGATTTTTTTCTCTAGGGATTAATCCAATTCTTAACTTCAATCATGCCAGAATCTAAGTCGTATTGAGGTTCCCAATTCAATAATTTTCTTGCTTTTGTATTATCAAGTACACTACGTTGCAATTCTCCATCCCTAGCATCTTTAAAAATAGGTTCTAAATCAGATAAAAATTGAGTTTTTAAAGATGCTGATAACTGATTAACAGATGTTTCAATTCCTGTACCAATATTTAAGAATAAATCTTCTTGAATTTTTGAAGATTTTATCAATGCAGAAATAACATCTTGCACGAATATATAATCTCTCGTCTGTTCTCCACTGCCATAAATTACAGGTCTTTCACCATTTAAGTATTTATTTGAAAAAATAGATACCACTCCCGCCTCTCCATGTGGGTCTTGCCGTGGTCCATACACATTTGATAGATTTAATATTGAATAGCTTAAAGTTGTATTTGATGTCATCGTTTTAATAATTTCATTTAATTTTTTTTTGGCTACACCATAAGGAGAAGCGGGTTCACTAGAGTAGTCATTCTCTGCGGTTGGTATATTCTCAGGCTCACCAAAAATTGTGCCTCCCGAAGATGTGAATACAAACTTTTTACAGTTTGAATTGATTAAGGTATGGAGTAGTTGTATTGGTTGTAAAATATTATGTTCAAAATCTAGGACAGGGTCTTGAACCGATACAACTACTGAAGACTGTGCAGCTAAATGAAAGCATACTTCTGGGTCAAAATTTTTAATTAAAGCTAATGAGTCCTCTGAGCCAAAATCATCCTCAACTAATCTGAAATTACCATCAAATGACAAATTGTCTTTTTTTCCAGTAAGAAAGTTGTCAAAAATTAAAAGTTCATGGCCATCATTTAACAAAGAATCTACAAGGTGAGAGCCTATAAATCCTGCACCTCCTGTAACAATGATTTTCATTATAAATTTGTCCTCACAATTTTGTTTTTTATTACACTTCCACTTTTAATGACTGATCCATCCGAAATTATTGAATCCTCAATTATTACCTCATCTTCTATAATACAGTTGTCTAAAACAACGCTATTTATAATAGTTGCAGAAGTGCTTAAAGAAACATTGTTATGTGAAATCCAGTTTTTAGCACCATTTAAGTGAGATGAAATATAAGATTCTAACGTTCCTACATCAATCATTTTTCCTGTGACCGTATAGGTATGTAGTAAATTTTGTTCTGCCAGTCTTGGAAAAACGTCATGTTCAAAAGAGCAAGGTGTTTCAAGATTTGAAACAATTTTTTGTAAATCCCTTTTGTAAAAATGATAAAGACCTAAGCTTATTTTTTTTCCAAAACTATCATCATCAGGTTTTTCAATAAAACTTTCGACTTTATTTTCTTCAGTTACTTGAAGTACTCCGTACCTTGTTGGATCATCTACTTCAATAGAACCAATAAGTGAACTCGGAACGCTTATTGATTCTGTAATCAATTTCTGTAGATCTATATCTAGTAACAAATCCCCATTCATACAATAAAAAGAATCTGGCATTGAATTTAGATTTTGGATTATGTAGCCAGCAGTATCAAGTTTTTTTGTTTCAAAAAACAATTTGATATCATTGTTACTGATATCCTTATATTCAAGCCATTGTTTTTCATGCTTATTGGAACAGATTAAATTAAAGCTAAAATTTCCTAATTTAGAAAATTGCTGGATAATCAAATCAATTATTTTTTCACCCCTCACTGTTAATAACGCCTTAGGGATTCCCGTTGAGAGAGGCTGAAGTCTTGTTGCCTCACCTCCTACTAGTAAATAGATTTCATTCATCTTCTACAAGAATAGAAAATAATTGCTCAACTTCATCATCTTTTTTCAAATTTAAAATTTCATTCCAGACTTGATTAGCTTTTTTTAATGAAAATGTACTTTCCACATTCTTAATAAATTTTTCTTCCAATAAAGGTAGGGCTTCCTCTCGTCTTGATGGATGGCCAATGGGGTTCTCAATTGTAATTTTTTCAGAGCAGGTGTTGTCATTATATAAAATTTCAATTGAATTTGATATGTGCCTTTTTGAAAAGTCGTAATAATTTTCTGTAAATTTTGGCTCTTCCTGTACATGAATTTTCTTTCGTAATTGATTTATCTCAACTAAGCCTGAAAAATTATCTTCATACATTTCATATGTTAAATCACCATACAGGAGTGCTGCTGCAACCATGTACTCTAAGCTGTGATCTCTGTCAGAAGCATTTTTTAACTCGTTTTTATTTGAAATAATTCTTACAGCAGGTTCATGTGTATATAAGTTGATTTTGTCGAGTTTATCTCTATTTTGATTAAATTCTGAACTGAGCTGAGTTGCAGCTTCTACAGCGGATTGTCCATGAAATTCTGCAGGATAAAGAACCTTAAATAAAACATTTTGGATAACCCAATCATCTAAATCTTTTCCAAAAATTAGATTAGAATCTTTCATAAATATATTCTCAAAACCCCAGTCATCTTGATTTTGTATTGTTTCGTATATCTCATCTGCTGTGCGACTTATATATGATAACTCAATACCTCTTTTTGAAGCATCTGCTGCTGCCCAGCTTTTTCTTTTACCAACATTTGGAAAGTGTCGGTATGCTCTTGAACTAGGTCCATCCATTAAAATATTATTAACAGTTCTTTTTAAAATGTCATTATTTCCGTCACTATGTAAATAGGAGAAAACAGATCCAGATGCTAATTTGACAAAAAACACATGATCAAAACCTAACTTATTTAATGATGTACCCAAGCAAAGTGCGCCTTGTATCTCGTATGCTTTTGTTAAAGCAGTTGTAAAGTCAACAAATTTATTACTGTTATTTTTTTGAAAAAAACTATAAATTGTTCCAAAGTTATCAGATGGATGGCCCCACTCTTTTGCTAAAAATGTATCATTGTAATCAAACCATCTCGTAAGGACAGTTAAGTACCAAGTACTGTCTAATGGAGAATTAAAATTTTTAACTGTTTTGAATGGATTTTCAAATAACTCTACTGATGTTTCTCCAGCTGCAAAACTATGAATATTTTCATAACTACTAGCATGAATTATGCATCCAATAGTATCTAGAATTGCCAATTTTGCTGAAAAAAAATGATTCTCTTCATTGTCTAAAGGTTTAGATAAATAATCTAAAATTTGAACATCTATGTTGCTTGATTCCAAAAACTATCTTTCAGATGGGCCAATATATTTAGCAGCTGGCCTAATCAATATATCTTGTTCTCTTTGTTCAAAATAATGTGCAGCCCATCCTACTGATCTACCCGCAACAAAAATTGGTGTAAATAAATCAACTTCAAAGCCGAGTTCTGCTAGAAGCAAACCTCCATAAAAATCAACATTTGGGAAAAGATTTTTTTCAGTGTCCATAATTTCATCAATCTTTTTTGCTATTTCGAATCTATTTTTGGAAAAATCATTATCAACTAACTGTTCGACCCAGTTTTTCACAACTGGACTTCTTGGATCCTGAACTTTATACACTCCATGCCCAAATCCCATAATTTTTTTCTTTTCTTCAAGAAGTTCATAAATTCCTTGTTCAGCCTCATCTACTGTATTAAAACTATTTATTAACTCAACAGCTCTTTCATTAGCCCCTCCGTGCAATTCTCCTTTTAAGGTAGCTATCCCAGAAACAATTGCTCCAGTTAAATCTGCTCTTGTAGATGCAGTAACGCGCGTTGCAAAAGTTGATGCATTAAAACCATGCTCAGCATAAAGAATAAGCATATCGTCTAATGCTTCAAGCATTTCATCGCTAGCATCATTAGGTAAAAGTGAGCTGGCAACTAAATACTTATCTGAAAGAAGGTTGGTATCAGTGTTATGATATGAAGCGATTGCAAAACAGACAGTTGCACTTATTCTTGCTACAAGTTCAATTTCCGTATCAGAATCGATTTCTTCACCTCCAGATACAATAGTTCTTAGCAGAGCCATTGGGTGCATTCCGACCGGTGGGTGCAAAGATTTTAGATCTTCAAGATATTTTGAAAGTGCTTCATCTTCAATTGCTGCAATGTAAAATTTTGTAAAAGCTTCTTTAAACTCGTCACCATCTAAAGAGTCTTTAATAATAAGAGATGCGACTTCTTCATAAGTATTATTCTTAGTCAGGTCAATTGCGTCGTAGCCTCTGTATCGAAGTGAAGTACCTTCTTTACCAACCGTTGAGATAGAGGTTTCTCCAGCAACAACTCCCCTTAAGCCTGGTGAAAATTCCATATTCTTAATTGTACAATATTGTTACATATAAGGATTAGTATTTTTATATGGCACAAATTCATAATTTAGAAAACAAATCAAGATTCGGTTCTCGATATGTAGCAGGGTTCTTACTTTTGCTTTCTAGTTTTATGTTTGCAGCATGGGTTGGTTTCTTTGTTTTCTTACCCATTAAGTCAGGAATGGAAATTGTTACAAACCTTGAAGAAAAATTTCTTCCAAGAGCAGAAGGCATGGTATTAAATTTTGTATCGTTGTCTGAACCTTCCGTAATATATACTTCTGATAATCAAATTCTTGATGAGCTTCATGATGGATTAAACCGTGACCCAATTGCTTTAAGTGAGGTACCTCCTTTTGTTATCAATACACTATTAGCAGCAGAAGATAGTAATTATTATCAACATGAGGGTGTAGATTTTATTGCAATTCTTAGTGCGGTACTCGATAATTTAAGAGGAGTGACACGCGGTGGATCTACTATTACTTCTCAAGTTGCCAAACAATCATTTGTTGGTGACGAAATTTCAATTAGAAGAAAGGTTGCTGAAGCAGTTGTTGCCGCTGAGTTAGAAAGAAGATACACAAAAGATCAAATTTTAGAATATTACATTAACTCAATCTACTGGGGAGCAGGTGCATACGGTATTCAATCAGCTGCTTTTGAATACTTTGACAAAACTGTAGAGGAGTTAACACTGGATGAAGCTGCAACACTAGTAGTCATCATCAGAAGCCCCGCTTATTACAATCCAAGAAAATATCCTGACCGAGTGTTGGAAAGAAGAAATGATGTAATAAATATAATGCTCAAAGAAGGATTTATTGTAGATATTCAAGCTAGGTCGGCAAAGCTTGCTCCGCTTAATGTAAAAGAAACTAAAAATTTTGTTGCCCAAGCTGAACATGTTGTTGCTGAAGTAAAGAGACAGTTACTAAATGATCCTGAATTTGCTATTTTAGGAAACACTAAAGAAGATAGAAAAAAAGCAGTTTTTGGATGTCCTTCTGATGATACAACTTGCTTTGGTGGCGGTGGTTTAAAAGTATATGTAACGCTTAATCTATCTTTACAGCAACACGCAAATGAAGTTTTAAATACATGGGTACCATCTGATCCAAATGAGGAAAATCCCGATGAGACTCGTCCAACTGGTGTAATAACGCTAATTAATAATTTTACGGGAGCAATAGAAGTAATGTCGTCAGGAATACCTTTTGAAGAGGAGCAATATAACCTCGCTACTCAAGGAAAGAGAAATCCAGGATCAGCATTTAAACCTATAACTCTTTTGGCTGCATTGGAATCAGGAGCAAAACTATACAGCTACAGAGACTCAAGAAGTCCGGTAGAAATAAACTGTGGTTATCCATGTGCTCCAGATGGAATTGGTGAGAAGTGGGTTGTAAGAAATTATGGTACATCAATAACAGCAGATAGATACCTTAATAAAATTGATGCACAAGATAGATCTATTGAGCTTCAATGTTTTGATTTTCATGTAGAAGAAATCAAAAACAAAGATTTTATCAAACAATTTCCGCTTGGTCTAAATTTAGAAGAGTTTGAAACAGATGAAGAAAAAATGATGGAAATCGCTAAAGCGTTAGGGCAGTATGACCAGGAAGGAAACCTAATCATTTATCGAGAATTAGAAGAAGGTGAAGAAATTCCTGAAGAACAGACAATAATTTTTGATGTTGAGCTAATTGAAAACCAAAAAAACTTAATACAAATAGATACTGAGTCAGAGACACAATTTATATTTAAACCATGTCAGGATAAAGCAGAATATAACAGATCAATTAAATTACTCGATACATCTGGAATGATATCACTTGAAGAAGCAACAAGAAGATCTATTAATACAGTTTTTGCACAGTTGGCTTCTGAACTTGGAGGTGAAAAGCTTGCTTCTACAGCAAAACGTATAGGAATTGATTCTGAGTTAGATCCAGTTATATCTCTCACTTTAGGTGCAGGTGCCGTTACACCAATCGAAATTGCTTCAGCTTATTCTTCTTTTGCAACCAATGGTGTCCTTGCTCCTACATATTTAATTGAGAAAATTGAGGATGATAAAGGAAATGTTTTATACAAACATATTGTATCGCCAAGAATAAGCATTCCCGATCCTGGTGCTGCAGCTGCAGTAAGAAAAACTTTAGAAGTGGCTGCTCAGTATGGAACTGGAACCAGAGCTGTTTTAGATGATAGAGAAATTGCGGGTAAAACGGGAACGCACCAAGGATTTAGAGAAGCTTGGTTTATTGGATTTATACCGCAGTACACTTCATCAATCTGGATTGGTTTTGCTGAAGAGCAGCTACCTCTCACAGATGTTGAAATAAAAGGTGAAATATTTAGAAATGTTTCAGGAGGTCGTGTGCCAGCACCAATGTGGAAAGAATTCATGACCGAAGTAGTAAAAGATTTACCTATATTGGAATGGCCATTAGACCCAAGTGACATAGAAAAATATTATGAAATTCCAACTATTGAGATTCCACAATTAATTGGATTAAATATTCTCGACGCAGAGGAAATTGCTTTTTCATCCTATATACTGCCAACTATTAATTTGGTTGAATCTGAGGAAGCTCCGGGTCTTGTATTAACACAAGATTTAGAAAACGGTGAAGAGTTTCCTGAAGGCACCGAAGTTATTTTAGAAGTATCAGGTAACAAATTTTCAGCAGCAATTCCAAGCATCACTCCTTGTGCCTTAACTCCAGAAGAAGGGGAAGACTTGATTCGTGACTTCATGAGAGAGAACAATGTAATACTTTTCATAAAAGAAGAGTTTGAAGAGAATGATTTAGAAAATTGCGATGGAAAAATTATTGGAACTAATGTTTCCCAAGGTGCTGTAATGACAACTGGTGATACTCTAGTTTTTGTTATAAGTAATTTAAAAGAAGAATCTTAAGAAAGAGTTTTTAAAAAATTTATAAATCCAATAACACCAAAACCTGTTCCACCAGTTGGGGTTAAAGGGTCATTGTTTCTAGATCTCGCTGGTCCTGCCATATCTAAATGAATCCATGGAACATCGTTCACAAACTCTTCTAAAATCAGAGCTGCGGTTATAGCTCCACCAAATCTACCACCTGTGTTTTTTAAATCTGCAATATCAGACTTTACTAATTTCTTATAGCTTTTGAATAAAGGAAGTGCATGATATGACTCTATTCCATTTCTATTTGCATCAACAAAATTATTTGCAATAGACATATCATTTGAAAATACTGCTCCAATATCTAATCCCAGTGCTACATAAGATGCACCCGTCAGTGTTGCAACATCGCATAAAAGGTTTGGATTTTCTTCCGACGCATATGCAAGTGCGTCTGCCATAATTAATCTGCCTTCAGCATCTGTGTTTAAAACCTCTATAGTTTTTTTATTTCGCATTGTGAGAACATCACCTGGCCTTATGGCTGTACTGCTTACCATATTTTCTACAAGAGGGGTAAATACTTTAACACCTATATTTAATTTGAATGATGCTGCTAATTTTATTATTCCCCAGGCAGTTGCCGCACCTGCCATATCTGTTTTCATCGTCTCCATACCAGAAGGCGATTTGAGTGAGTACCCTCCAGTGTCAAACAAAACTCCTTTTCCAATTATTGAAACTTTAAATTTAGCCGATTTATTATATTCACCTACTAGTAAATAAGGTTCTTTTGCTGATCCCTGTGAAACACCGATAACACCTCCGAATCCTTCGTTCTGAAGCCATTCCTTATTATGAATATCTAAGCTAATATCTTCATTTTGTATAAGTTTTTTTACCTCATCGATAAAATACTCTGGAGTCTTATCAAGAGTAGGTGTATTTACTAAATCTCTTACAAAATATATTGCATCTCTAGTTATTTGTTGTTCACTTTTAACAATTGATTTATCTAAAGTAATTTCTTCACTGTCGTTCTTCTTACTTAAATATTTATCAAACTTATAACCTGATAACAACATCCCAAGAGTAAAAGATTCAACTTGTGAAAAGTCAACAAGACCGGTTTCATAAGTAATATTACATTCTGAATTAATCTTGGTCCTTGCAACAGCACCTAGGTAGCAAGCATCAAAATCATTGCTTATTTCTGATATAGAAATAAGCAATGTGTCTTTTGAATCTTTTAAATACTGCTTTGGAACTAAAAGCATTTCTTTCTTTTTTCC
Organism: uncultured Candidatus Actinomarina sp.; assembly: GCA_902555055.1. GTDB lineage: Bacteria > Actinomycetota > Acidimicrobiia > Actinomarinales > Actinomarinaceae > Actinomarina. The sequence continues at coordinate 83,437 of CACDQN010000002.1, read as the reverse complement.
ATTGAAATTATGAATCTTAAAATAATCTTTTATTTCATCATCATTTACAAAATATGTTAAAAGTTTTTCATTATTTATATCATTTACAAATAATATGCTTAATTCAGTCATCAGTTACTTGGTGTCCAATCTTTTTCAAAGTCACGCGCCATCATCCATAATAAGTCAGATAATCTATTTAGATATATTAGTACTTTAGAGTCACTCATGTCTAGGGTTTTATACCAAGTTACACATTTTCTCTCAGCTCTTCTAGAAATAACTCGAGACCAATCTAGTTTTGCAGAAATTATATTTTCACCTGGTACAACAAAGAAGTTTGGTAATCCATTTTTTTCAGTTAAATTGTCTATATCTTTTTCAAGATTTATAATCATCTCTTCGGTTACCAAAGTCTTTCCCTCGGAAAGCTTTTTTCTTTTTGATTTATCAGTCGCTAATTCAGCACCAACTATAAAAAGCTCTCTTTGAATGCGGAGGATAGTATCTTTAACGTCGGCTGATAATTTTGATTCTGCTCTGATTAAACCCAGGGAAGCTACAAGCTCATCAACTGAACCATAGGCTTCTGGTGCTATGTCATCTTTTGATACCCCAGCCCCATACAAAAGACTGGTATCTCCATTGTCACCTTTTTTAGTATAAATCTTCACTTGCTAAGAGTAATGCTAAATAGAAAGTATTAAAGTACCAGAAGAACCCATTGACACAATTAAGGAAAGATAACTTAAACCAGTACTTGCCATAACACCCGTATATGATTTCTCTTGTAAAGATTTAAATGACCCAAAAGATAAGAATGCAGCAGATATATAAAGAAACACTATCACATTATTTAGTACGCCGTTAGAAAGCAGATTAAATAAACTTGATGAACTCTCGTAAAAATTAAAAAATACAAGTACTGAAAGACCTAGAGATAAAGAAGTAGAAAATATCGCAATATTCTTCATACCAACTCTTGATATCGTAGGATCTACCAAAAACCAGTGTCCAATCATCATGAGTGAAAAAACTGATGATACTAAAAGAATTGGTAAAATTGCTTTTAAAAGCTCTAACCCAACAAAATTAAATGAACCCATTAAGAAACTTATAGTTGATAAAAGCAAAAGATAGTTGCTTTCTTTTTTATCAAGTAATTTTGCATATAGGCCTAAAAATAAAATGCCTAAAAGGGTGAATATAGATGGATTGATAAAGACTGCCAAAAATATAATTGAACTAAAAAGTATTGTAAAACCTTTTTTTGGATTTGTAGTATTTACAATATACCCAATAAAAGGCACACATAATATTAAAAAGACATAAGTAAATTCACTCAATTGCATATATTCTTTACAATAATAGGTATGTTTGCTTCACTAGTAAAAACTAATTATAAAAATGCATTAATTGTCACATCATTATTTCTATTGATTGTAAGCTTTTTTGACAATCTCGATGAAATTAGACTTTTAAGTTCTGAGTTTTTTCTAACTTTTACAATGTATTTTTTCATGATTGTATTAGCCCTAGATGCATTAAGTAATAATAAGATTATTGGTGTGATTTTGTTTTTAAGCTTATCGTTCCTCCCTCCAAGTATTTTCTCAGACTATAAAGGTGAGCTTTTCCCAGTTACTTATTTAATTTTTATTACTTATTTTCTATACATCTCTGGACTTTTAATGTTTAAAAATTGGAAAAAAAATGCGGGATTATGAAATATTTTCCAATTTATATAAAATGATTACATGAAACAGGGATATTTTAAAAATGTTATATTATTTTTTTTATTTCTCATTTTTTTCATACCCTTTTCAGGATCAAGTCAAAAAGCAAGTGCTATTGAAATAAAATATGATGCTCAGTTAAGATGTTTAGATAATGCTGTTGCTCCTCTAGATAACCTTTTAGATATTCAAACCTTCTTGAGCTGTAATGGATTTAATCCTGGTCCAATAGATGGACTCCGGGGTTCAAGAACTGATAATGCAATAATTAGCTTTCAGAAAACAGTTGGGCTCTCTGCTGATGGAGTCGTTGGACCTGCAACTAAACAAGCTATGAGAGCTTTCAGTACAACTTCATTTACTTTTACGGGTAGTGGCTGGGGGCATGGAGTAGGGCTCAGTCAATATGGAGCTAAAGGATTAACAGAACTTGGTGCAAGTTTTTGTAGTAATACCAGCTCATGTACATCAACTGAGGTTGTGGACTATTATTTTACAGACACTGACGTTAATAATTTATCTGAAATCAGTTTGTCCTCACCTGAAATAGCTACAGATAGTAACGCCCTTTGGGTCGGCTTAGCAAGAAATGCTAAAAGTATAAACCTAACAACTCTCCCTTCATCAAGCCCACCTATGCTATCAATCTGCCAAGATGGACTTTCAGATACAGCGGGTGTCCAAGTGTTCTTAACTTCAAGGGGATTTGAACCTGGACCTGTAGATGGAGCATTTGGTGACAAAACTTCAAATGCATTAAAAAACTATCAAGCATCAGTTGGGATTTCACAATCAGGAAGTATTGATTCTGATACACTTAATAAAATTAAATCTGAAGCAGCTTCTGATGGGCCATGTGAATCCGTATTCGGGCCTTTAAAAATTAGTGGTGGTGCAACTATAAATATCATTTCAAATGGAAATGGATGTTATTTTAATGGACATCCATTAGTGAATAGATCAACAGCAAGTTGCAACATTGGAATTAGTTGGTCTGAAGGTGGAAGAATAAGGGTTGGTCCACGTGAACATAAACACGGAGTTTTAAAATTAAGATCAAAAAATGTTTCTTCGGGTTTTCATGTATCGTTGTCTGTAAACATTGAAAAGTATTTATACGGCTTAGCTGAAATGCCTTCTCACTGGAATGTTAAAGCCCTTGAGGCACAGGCTTTAGTTGGAAGAAGTTATGCTGTGTACCAATACTTAAAACAAAATATTCCTTCTCAATCGACTTCCTTAGATGCAGGACTGTCAACATCAAGACAAGCTTATTGCTGGTGTCATATTGGATCAACTGCATCAAGTCAATATTATTATGGATACCTCAAAGAAATAGCAGGTCCTAACTGGGTACAGGCCGTCAATAACACTTCGGGTAAAGTCATAACTTATGATGGTGGGTATACACAAAGCTCTGTAGTTCAAGCTTTTTATTCTTCCTCAACTGGAGGGAAAACAAACAATAATGCTGTAGGCTTTGGGTCAGCAACAGTATGGCCCTACCTTCAAACTGTAGATGACCCATGGTCAGTAGACAACAGGGTTGGTAATAGCAAAGCTGCTTGGTCTTATGATTTCTCTGGTTATCAACTGTCGAAAAATATTCTATGTGGTGATACGCCTTGTTTTGATTCAATAACTGATATTTATGTTTCATCTGTTGCTGAGTCAGGTGCTGCTATTGAAGTCACGATGAAGGGTTTTAAAAACGGCTCATCAAGAACAGTTACGAAATCGGGAAGAAATATTAAATCTCAGTTGGGATTTACTTCACATTATTTTAAAACTTCCAGTCAATCTGATATATCGAATCTTTCTATTGGTCCTATCACGGTAAATAACTCGACCGTATCTTCTTCCACTGGTACATCATCTTCTACATCTACAGGAGATGTAGCTCAGTATGCTACTTCAACTGCAGGCTTAAATCTACTATCTGGAGCCGGATTATTAGACCAGTGTAATGAAACTTCATCAGCCTGCCAGGCTAAAACCTTAACAAGGGAAGAAGCGGCAGCAATCGTTGCAACAATTGGAGGTGTTTCTTTAGATGCACCTAATGCTTATAGTGATGATGACCAAAGTATTTATCAAAAAGCAATAAACGCAATTCCCTATTATGGTAGTCAAGTTTGTATTGGAAGCCCTTTTCAATTTCAGCCAACTGAAACTGTAGCTAGAGATCAATTTGCTTGTATGGTCATAAAATCAATCAAAGCAGGATCAACTACTGAATTATCTGGTTCAATAGACAAATATTCTGATGAAGGAGCAAGTAAATGGACTAATGAAATTAATATACTCGCTGCCAATGATGTAATTCCTTCTTGTAGTTCCATTCAAGACAAGTTTTGCCCCAGTAGAAATATTTCTGTTGGAGAAGTTGCTTACATAGTTAATCAAATGGTAGGAAAATCATTAATATCAAGTGACTTATTTGCATCTAATAACTTCCAAGCCGGCTGGACTGCAAATGGTTCGGAAGTTGTGGAGGCTAGTGCTACTGCTGTTGCAAATCCTAATGCAGGAAATGATGCTTGTGTACCAAGAGATAATACAAACTTGGTGATAAATTCTGTATTAGATGTCCAACAGTTTCTTGGTAATAATGGTTTCAATCCTGGACCTATTGATGGACAAACAGGGCCAAAAACTAAAAATGCAGTTATAGAGTTTCAAAAAGAAAATAATTTGCTCGCTGATGGGATAGTTGGAAATAAAACTAAAAATGCGATGAGAGCGTATACAGGATGTAATAGTCAAAATGTATGTATTGCTAGAGATAACTCAAATGCAAAACTAGATTCTGTTGCAGACATCCAAACCTATCTAGCTAATAATGGTTTCAATCCTGGAATCATAGATGGAGAAATTGGGTCATATACTAAAGAAGCTATAAAAGCTTTCCAGCGTAAAGTTGGGTTAATTCCAGATGGTGTTGCTGGAAACAGAACAAAATCAGAAATGAAATCTTACACAGGTTGTTAGCTTATATGCTGTAAAATTTTTTCAGCTATTTTTTCTGCGCTAAATTCAAAATAGTTTGTTAAATCCTCTTGAGGAGCCGACTTTCCAAAGGTTTCTATACTAAAGCTTTCTGTTACTTTACCAATATAATCTTGCCATCCAATAGAGCGACCAAGTTCAAGAGTAAATACAAACTCATTTATTTTTAAATTTGTAAGAGTATCAGTATTAACTTGATTCAAGATAGGAGTACTAATAATTTGTACAGATTTATTTTTTAGCTTCTTGGATACTTCAATTGCTAAACTTACTTCTGAACCAGAAGCGAATATTGTAATATCATCTCCTTTGATTAACTCATATGCGCCCTCTTGAAAATTTTTATAGCTCAAGTTAGTTTCAACATAATCTAACGACTGTCGTGTCAAAACAAGGGATTTAGGGTTGTTGCTTTTAGTAAAAATATATTGATAAGCATACTGTACCTCTATGCTATTTGCTGGTCTAACAACATCTACTCCCGGTATGAGTCTTAAAGACATTAGGTGTTCAACAGGTTGATGAGTGGGACCGTCTTCACCAAGATAAATTGAATCATGAGTAAAGATATAAACAGAATTAAGATTCATTAGAGATGCCAGTCTTATGCTAGGTCTCATATAATCTGAAAATACTAGAAATGTTGACCCATAACTAATTAAATTACTGTGTAAAGTAATCCCATTTACAACTGCTGCCATTGCATGTTCTCGAATTCCAAATTCAATTGACTGTCCACTTCTGTTTTGATGTGAATAAATTGAATTTGAGATTATTTGTTTAGTAGAAGCAGCAAGGTCTGCGGATCCTCCAAGTATGAATCTATTTGATTCTCCTATGGATTTTAAAACCTCACTTCCCGTCACCCTTGTTGCTTTTCTGTCATACTTTTGTGAATGGCTAAATTCAATTTTTTTATTATTAAATTCATTCCATAAAATAGCAAAATCATCATTAGTTTTTATCTTTTCTTCAAGTAAAGATACCCACTCGTCATGTTTGTCATTATCAATGTCTCTTTTTTCATTGAAGTAATCGTAAATTTCTTGAGAGTGATCAAATGCATCCCTTGTCCAATCTAAGTTTTCTAGGAATTGTTCCATTTCATCGCTACCTAGAGGTGAACCATGTACTCCGCTAGTATTTTGCTTATTAGGAGAATGCTTTCCGATAGTGCTTTTAGCTATTATTAAAGATGGTTTTGAGGTGTTATCTCGAGCGTCCTTGACAGCATTAATAATCTGATTTTCATCGTGTCCATCTATTTCTTGAACATGCCAACCAAGAGATTGAAATTTTGCACTTTGATCAGTGACTGATACTTTTTCTACATTCCCATCAATAGATATATTGTTATCGTCAAAAATATAAATTAATTTTCCTAATTTCCAAAGACCTGCCAATTCAGCAGCTTCAAATGAAACCCCCTCCATTAAATCACCATCGGAAACTATTCCATATACATAATGATCTATAATTTCATTTCCAAAAATATCTGATAAATATGTCTCTGCAAGTGCAAGACCAACTCCTGTTGCAAAACCCTGTCCTAAAGGTCCAGTTGTTATATCAATTCCAATATCTACATCTAGCTCAGGGTGGCCAGCAGTCTTAGAATTTAATTGTCTAAAATTCTTCATGTCATCAACAGAAATATTAAAACCATTGAAATGCAGTAAGCTATAAAGCAATGCTGACCCATGTCCAGCACTAAGAACAAATCGATCTCTATTTATCCAGTTAGGATTTCTATTAGAAATTTTTAAAAAGTTTTTGAATAATACAGTTCCTACATCTGCCATTCCTAAAGGCATACCCGGGTGTCCAGAATTTGCTTTCTCGACAGATGAAGCTGAAAGGACTCTAATGGATTTAGTTACTTTATCAAACACAGATTAAGTATATAAGAATCTAGGCAGACGCAAAAGAATCTTTTGCATGATATGAAGATCTTACTAGTGGACCGGATTCAACATGTGGTATGCCGAATGACTCACCAAGTAATTTATAATCTTCAAATTCTTCAATTGGTGCGTATCTATCAATTGGTCTATGTTTTGCTGTTGGTCTTAAATATTGACCTATAGTAACAATATCAATATCGATTTTAGATAGGTCTTTCAAAACTGAGATAACTTCATCTTTAGTTTCACCCATTCCAACAATTAATCCGGTTTTTGTTTTCCCCATAAACCCTTGCTGCTTGACATATTCGAGAAGAGACAATGACCTTCCATAAGACGCCGCGGTTCTTATTTCCCTTTGTAGTCTCGGTACAGTTTCTAAATTATGATTAAATACCTCAGGAGCAGCAAAAAGAATATTGTCTATTGCTGACCTCAATCCTTTAAAATCTGGAACCAAGACTTCAACATTACATTTTTCATTTAATTCTTTTACAGCGCGAATTGTATCTGCAAAAAACAATGACCCTCCATCATCAAGGTCATCTCTATTAACGGAAGTAATAACAGCATGTGACAACTGCATAGCTTTTACACTTTCTGCAACCCTGCTTGGTTCATCTAAATCAAGTTGACCCGGCTTACCAGTTTTAACATCACAGAAGCCACAAGCTCGTGTGCAAACATCACCCATTATCATAAATGTTGCAGTTCCCATTGACCAGCATTCATATATATTTGGGCACGAAGCTTCTTCACATACTGTATTTAATTTTTTCTCGCTTAATAAGTTTTTCAAATTGATGTAATCATTTCCTAAGTTTGCTTTAACCTTCATCCATTCAGGCCTTTTAGGTTCATTTGGCAAGACTCCCTTAATTGTTATTGGAATAATATTTTTATTGGGTTTAAACACTCCCCTTTTAACCATTTCATCAATATTGAATTCTTTAGTTGTCTTCAATTGTTTAGGAGTAAATTGAGAAAACTGTTTATCTATTTTTTCATAATTGAAAATATTCTCAAAATTTTTAGAAATTACACTTGATACATCTTCAAAAGAAATTTGATTATTAAATTGATGAATGGAACTCATTTGTTCAGATTCATTACCGCATGGGTTTATCAAATTAAAACCTTCAAGATTGTCAAAAATATTTAATGAAAAACCATGATAAGTAGTCCATTTACTAACCTTAATTCCAATCGAAGCAATTTTGCCAACAGAGGTCCAAACACCTGTATCGTCTTCTTTAGTAAAAGAATCTATAGAAAATTCATTTAGAGTATCAATGATTACATTTTCTAATGACCTCACAAAGGGCAGTATTTTTTTTGGATCAGAAAGTCTAACGATTGGATAACCAATTAATTGACCTTCACCATGATAGGTAATGTCTCCTCCCCTATCAGTTTCAAAAAAATCTATTCCTCTATTATTTAGCTCTTCTTCAGAAACTAGTAAATTATTCTTGTTTGCAGAACGTCCTGAAGTTATAACCCCATCATGCTCAAGAAGCAATAAATAATCATCATTACTATTATTTTGTGAAACTGATCTATGAATTCCTAACTGAAGGTCGTAAGCTTCCGAATAAGGTAATTTTCCAAGCCAACGAATATTAAGATTTCTCAATCTAATTCCTGTGACCAGTCAGTATTCTCTAACCTTTCCTTAATAAAATTAAGAAATAATAACGCTACAGAACCATCAAATACCCTATGGTCCCATGTAATACTCAAAATACCAGTGTGTCTTATTGCTATAGAATCGGATCCATCTTGTGCTTGAACAACAACTGGTCGTTTCTTAACTGATTCTGTTGAAAGGATTGCAACATTTGGTTGATTAATTATTGGGGATGTTAAAAATGAATTAAATGAACCATTGTTAGATACAGTAAAAGTACTTCCACTTACATCATCTAAACCATATTTTCCATCTCTTAATAATTTGGAAGTCTCAGAAATCTTTCTGGCTATTCCTTTTAAATTAAACGAATCAGCCTCTTGCAGGGTTCCAACCAATAATCCCTCTTGATTTAAGTCAACAGCAATTCCTAGGTTGATATGATTATGAATTTCGTGAATACCATTTTCTAAATCAAAAGAACTATTTACTACGGAGTACTCCCTCAATGCCGAAATTGTAGCAAGAGAGATAAAAGGAAGATAAGTTAGTGAAAAGCCATTTTCTTCCTTAAATTTTGCTTTATGTTTTGCTCTTACAATTTCAATATTCTCAAAATCTACCTCAATAGAAGTCATCACATGTGCAGAAGTTTGCTTTGACATAACCATGTTTTCAGCAATTCTTTTCCTAAGTCTTGAAATGCTATTTGAAGACTCTTTAGTTAATGTTGCTTTCTCTTTTTCCTGTGGGAGCTGTTCATCAATCTTTTCTGTTGAGATTACACCCTGACCTGATGAAATAATTTTTTCAATATCTTGTCTTTTAATCCTTCCGTTTTTACCAGTGCCCTGAACTTTTTCAAGATCTATATTGTGTTCAGAGGCAAGTTTTCTGACAACTGGTGATAATTGAAGATTTTGTTTCTCCTTAGGTGTCTTTACAATATTAGGATTTTGTACCTCGTCAACATCAGGATTTGGATCTTGAATATTATCTTCTTTTGGCTCTTCTTTAAGAGGGGTGTCATTTGTTTTTGTTTTATCTCCATCCAATTCAAGAAGAGAAGCTCCTACTTCTACAGTTTCACCTTCTTCTACTAGTAAATTACTGACTGTTCCGTTAAATGGTGAGGGTACTTCTGTATCAACTTTGTCAGTAGAGATTTCCAATATTGGATCATCTTCCTTAACTTCGTCTCCGACCTTAACTAGCCAACGAAGAATTGTGCCTTCTGTTACTGTTTCGCCAAGCTGTGGCATTGTCACTATTTGACTCATTACTTTATTGTAATTCCTTCAGGGCTTTTACTACTTTTTCAACACTAGGAATAAATGCATCTTCTAAAACAGGTGCAAAAGGTATATGAGTATTTGGAGGAGTTACCTTAAGTATTGGGTTATCAAGATTCCAAAAACCTTTTTCAGCGACTACTGAAGAAATTTCAGAAGCAATTGATGAAAATGGTACATCCTCTTGCAAGATGCACAAATTAGATGTTTTTTCGACAGAGTTTAAAATTATTTCCTCATCAAGTGGAACAATTGTTCTTATATCAATTACTTCAACTGAAATATTTTCTTTCGAGATAACTTCAGCAGCCTCATTAGCAACAGGCACCATTCCAGACCAAGTAACCAATGTTATATCTGTACCTTGTCTAACTACTTTTCCTTTACCAATCTCTACTTCATAAAGACCCAGTGGAACCTCCATTTTCAAATCAGGTTTTCTATAAAGCTTTTTGTGTTCTAAGTACATTACTGGATTAGGGTCATTAACAGCTGCAACCAAAAGTCCTTTTGCATCATATGGATTAGATGGAGCAACAACTCTTATACCTGGATGATGTGCCAGTAACGACTCTGGACTGATAGAGTGAAAGGGTCCAGATCGAGTTCCAGCACCAGTAGGGCCTCGAACAACCATTGGTACAGATTTACCAGCTTTCCAGTAGTACTTAGCAGCTTCAGTTGTAATCTGGTCAAGAGCAGGATATACAAAATCATAAAATTGTAATTCAACTATTGGCTTTTTACCAGCAAGAGCTGCTCCGACAGCAGCACCCGTAAACCCTCCTTCAGAAATTGATGTATCAATAACTCTGAAAGGCCCATATTTATTAAACAAACCTTTTGTTGCCTTAAATGCACCTTCAAAAACTCCTATATCTTCGCCCATCATGAATACATTTTCATCATTTTCCATCAACTCATCTAATCCATTTGTTATAGCCTCTATATAATTCATTGTTTTTGTATTAGTTTCATCATTAGAAATAGTTGGAGTTGTTCTGTCAGCAAACATATCTTCGACTTCATTAATAGGATCAGGGTCGTCTTGAGTTTTAGCCCACTCTAAAGCTTCTCTTATTTCAGCTTCTAAATCTTCAGCTAAGCTTACAAACTGTTCGGTTGAAAATAAACCTTCCTCAACCAAGGAGTCTTCAAATCTGGCAATTGGGTCCCTCTTCATCCAAAAGTCTCTAACTTCTTCATTTACATATTCAGCAGGATCATGACCAGCATGACCATAATGTCTAAACGTTACTAATTCAATTAAAGATGGCCCATTTCCTTCTCGTGCACTTTCGCATGCTTCATGCATGACATCAATAACTTCATAAATATCATTTCCATCAATAATTTTTGCCGGTATTCCATAACCGGCTGCTCGGTCAGCAACATTTGGAGTACCAAACTCAGTTTCATTTGGTGAAGAGTAAGCAAATTGATTATTTTGAACAGTAAATACAACTGGAAGATTTAATACACCTGCCATGTTGATGCTTTCGTGCCAAGTTCCAGTAGCTGTTGCTCCTTCACCACAGTTTGCCACAGCGACAACACCAGATCCACTTTGTTGAGAGGCAAGTGCCCAGCCTACAGCAACTGGTGCTGAATCAGGCAAAGGAGAGACAACCATTAAAGTTCCTTTATCAACAACACCGAAGTGGCTATTTCCATCTCTACCTTTTGATGGTCCATCATGTTTACCGAAAAAATTCAGTGCAATTTCTTTAAGAGTTACTCCCTTTTTAATTTGTACTCCAAGATCTCTATGTGTACCTCCGAAAATGTCTTTTTCATTCATTCCAGCTGCTATTCCAGCCATTGAGGCCTCTTGTCCAATACCTGGATATACCGCTCCACTTAATTGACCACCTTTATACATCTTCAGTAATCTATCTTCGAGTAACCTTTGGGTTTTCATTGATTTATAAATATCCCACAGCTGATCTTTAGATAACGATGCTGAATACCCTTTACGTGTAATTTTTTCAATCTGCATTAATGTAACCCCTTACCATTCAAACTTAATAATGATTCTCCAATAGCTTCACTCAGTGTTGGATGTGCATGTATGAATTCTGAAGCTTCACTTGGTAAGGCTTCCCAACCTACCATATACATAAGTTCATGTATCATCTCACCAGCAGCAGGTCCACAAACGCTAGCCCCAATGATAGGTCCATCTTCTTCTGAGTAAACTTTAACGATACCTTGGTTTTGATTTTGAATTAATGCCCTACCTATACCCACAAAGCTATGTTGAGCTTGTTTTATGACTATACCCTGTTCTTTAGCTGTGTCAGAGTTTATTCCTACTTCAGCAAGCTCCGGTCTTGTATAAACTACATATGGTATAGCTTTGTAATTAATTGGACTACTTTTACCTGTAGCGATATGGGTAACAGCACTAATTGCTTCTGCAAAAGCAACATGTGCAAGTTGAGGAGTTCCAGAAACTATATCCCCCAAAGCATAGATATTTGATACATTAGTCTGAAGCGTTTCTAAATTTACCTCTATATAACCGTTACTTGACTTAATGCCATTTTGATCTATTCCAATATTTTCAGTGAGCGGAGATCTTCCTACGGCAACTAGTACGCAATCAAATTCAGCATTTTCTTCATCTGAGAAAACTACTTTTGAATCTTTTATTTCTGTCACTGAAGTAGAGAGTTTGAAATCAACACCACGTTTAGTAAGTTGTTTTCTTAGCTCTCCTGATGTTCTTTTATCTAAGCCTGGAAGTATTTCTTTTGCCAATTCAACGACTGTAACTTGCGAACCCAAATCATTCAAAAGACTGGCAAATTCACAACCAATTGCTCCTGCACCAATTACGCAAACTTTTTTTGGCGGCTCTTCCCAATTAAGAGCTGTATCAGATGTAATAATAAATTTTTCATCAACTTTAATATTTGGTATTTCTCGTGGTTTAGATCCGGTTGCTATAAGTATAAAGTCTGAAGTAATATCAACCTCATCACCATCTTGTTTTTTTACATTTACTGTATTTTTATCTTTAATTGAACCCCAGCCTTCTACTACGGTTACCTTTTTAGACTTAAGTAACATTCCAATACCACTAACTAATTTATTAACAGTATCAAATCTCTTCTGGGCAGTTTGTTGCCAGTTAATGTTTTTATCTTTAATTTCAATACCAAATTCATTTGATGTATCTATTTCGTGATTAAGTTCAGCTACATGAAGCCAATATTTTGCTGGTATGCAACCTCGATTTAAACAAGTTCCACCTAGAGTATCTGACTCAATCAGAGTTACCTCTATATCGAAATTAGTTGCATAGAGAGCAGCAGCGTAACCAGCCGGCCCTCCACCAATTATGGTTAATTTTTTCAAATTACCTCTTTCCAGATAGGGTTTCTATCTAATCGAGATAATAACTACATTCTATTTTGGGGTTCCCAAGAAAAATGATTATTGTTATTTTCACCTTTCAATTTACTAAACTTTAGATAAAGTTCAAAATTAAGATTGCGTTTAAAATCGTTACAATGTAACTATGCAAACTAGACATTTAATAATTGCCTCACTGATAACAGGTTTATTCATATTGGTATCTTTTGGCATATGGCTAATAACATTCTAATTTTATGACATTCAAAATAAAAGATGGAATATACCATATACCCTTAGAGCTTCCTTGGAGCTCTCCGGGTTTCGTAAATGTGTATTTAATAGATGACACAGATGGTTTTATTATGATTGACTGTGGAGTTAATGGAGATCATTATTTTGAACTTCTTTCTAAAAAATTTCGTGAAATAAATATAAAATTTAATGAAATCAAATTATTAATTGGTACTCATATGCATTCTGACCATATTGGTTTATCTGAAAAAATTAGAGAAGAAGGTATTCCATTTGCTTTGTATAAAAATTCAATTGATTATTTGGATAAATACAATGATTGGACTATTCGCTTTAAAGAATTAAAAAATTATGCAATTACACAAGGTGCACCAAAAAGTTTCGTAAATAACATTTCTGAAATACAAACACCTATTTATGCAGGGAAAGTAAGTAGACCTGATGTTCTCCTTGAAGAAGGGAGAATAAAAAATCTTAATCGAGATATAGAAACATTATTTACACCAGGTCATGACATTACTGAAATCTCATTACACGATACAGCTTCAAAAATTATATTTTCAGGAGACCATATACTTCCAAAAATTACGCCATTTATTCCAACTGAAAGTAAAGACAGTGATATGTTGGCAAAATATACTGAATCCTTAGACAAGGTTGAGAAAATAAAACACGATATAATTGCACCTGGACATGGTGATTTAATTTCAGAACCACATAATCGTATAAAGCAAATGAAACTTCATCATAAGCGACGTTCTGAAAAAATTTTAACAATACTTGAAGAGAAAAGCTTTACTGGATGGGAAATGGTAAATAATGTCTTTCCAAGAAAGTTGGATGATATGAATTTACGGTTAGCTTTCCAAGAAACTATGGCTCACTTAAAATATCTTGAAAACTCAGGAAAGGTTAAGCAAGAAGAAATACATAATATCTCTCACTGGTCAAAAACTAAAGAGGTTTAAAACCCCTATTTTTAGCTTCATCTAAAGAATCTGGTGAAAAGGATTGAATTAAATTTAATCCAATGTAATCAGTATCACCTATTTTATTATTTAGTTTTTCGAACTGTAACTGATTATCACAATCATAAACCTTCATATTTAACCTAAGACCAACATATCTGTGATGTTCAAACCGATTTAGTCTATTCAAATTACAGACTCAATAATTCAGCAATTCTATCTCTTGCTAATTTTGGTGTTCCTAAAAGTAGTGAATCAGATTTTGCCTTTTTAAAATATAAATGTGCAGGGTGTTCCCAAGTAAAACCTATTCCTCCATGCACTTGAATATTGTCACCAGCTAATTTATTAAATACCTCTGAACAATATGATTTTGCTATTAGAGAACTCATTTCCATTTCTAAGCCATCACTTAAATCTGTTCTTACTGCACTGTATGCAACTGATTTAGCACTTTCCAACTGAAGTAACATATTTGCACATATATGTTGGATTGCTTGAAAAGATCCTATAGGTCTTCCAAATTGGATTCTTTCCTTTGCGTATGTTGTCGACATATCAAGACATGCTTGAGAGCCTCCAACTTGTTCCATGGCAAGAAAACTGAGTGCAATGTTTTTAACTTTTTCCCATACATCTAATGTATCTGAAGATTCAATCATTATATGATGTTCTTCTATCTTGATATCTGACATAGATAATTCACACATTGGCCTAGTTTGATCTAATGAGGTTGTTTCTTTAATATCTAAGCCTTCTGACCCTTTTGAAAGTAAGATCATTTTAAAAGAGTCATTATATTTTGCTAGTATTGCAAAATAATCAGAAACATCTCCAAACATAACATATTTTTTTGTTCCATTAAGCACATAGCCTTCGCTATTTTTAACTAAATTTGTATGTAAATTGTCATGATCAATTGAATATTTATCATTTTCATAGATTGCAAAAGTGCCAATCTTGTCTCCAGTTATAATTTCTGGAAGAATCGAATTTTTTATCTCATCATTAGAATTTAGAATTAAATTCTTAAAAACAACTCCAGAACTAAAGACAGGGACTATTGGCATGTAATAACCAAGAGCTTCTGAAAGAATTGAAGTATCCGTTAAGGAAAAACCTAGACCTCCATCTGATTCAGGAACATCAAGTCCTAGCCAACCCTGCTCTAATACTAGCTTCCAAATCTTTTCATCAATTCTACAATTTTCATCAACTTTTTGAATTGTATCGAGTAAATCAATATTCTCTTTTAGTAACTTAGTCGAATTTTCTTTTATGTCGTTTTGTATATCACTTAATGTAAATTGCATTATCTAATTGTAATTTTTTATTTTTATTTCGCTAATCATATTCAAGTTGTTTTCAATCATAATTACTATAGATATATGTTAAAAATTAAAAATTTACATGCAAGTGTTGAAGGCGTTGAAATATTAAAAGGTATTAATTTAAATATTAACCCAGGTGAAGTACACGCAATTATGGGCCCTAATGGTTCAGGAAAATCTACCTTAGCAAATGTTGTAATGGGTAACCCAGTTTATGAAATTACAAAAGGAAGTGTTGAGTTTGAAGGAAATGACATAACTGAAGAGCCTGTTGACAATAGGGCAAAACTTGGTATGTTTTTAGCTTTTCAATATCCTGAGTCCATACCCGGTGTAACAATTGTAAATATGCTCAAAACAGCATTAACAAATATTGAGGGAACAGAATATACGACATTAGAACTTCGGTTAAAAGTTGCAGAAGCCATGGAGCAGTTAGGTCTCACAGCAGACTTTGCTGATAGATATTTAAATGAGGGATTTTCTGGAGGCGAAAGAAAAAGAAATGAAATATTACAATTAGCAGTCCTTAATCCTAAATTAGCTGTATTAGATGAAACTGATTCTGGTCTTGATGTTGATGGACTTAAAGTAGTTGGTGAAGGTGTATCGAAATTGAAAACAAGTGATAAAGGATACTTAGTTGTAACACACTATCAGAGATTACTTCAGTATATAAAACCTGATTTTGTTCACGTTTTTGTAGATGGCACTATCGTGGAATCAGGTGGTCTAGAACTATCTAACAAGCTCGAAGAACAAGGTTATGAATCCTATTTATGAAACAAGTAAGCAAAATTAAAAAAGACTTCCCTATTTTTCAAAGATTAATTAATGGGAAAGAACTTACTTATCTTGATTCAGGTGCCACTTCCCAAAAGCCGAACATTGTTATAGATTCTATGTCAGAAGTCTATAAACAAAATAATGCAAATGTCCATAGAGGTACATATGTCTTGTCTTCTGAGACAACAACTAAATACGAAGATGTTAGAAATAAATTTAAAAAATTTATCAATGCAAATTCACCAGATGAAATTGTTTTTACAAAAGGATGTACTGAAGGATTCAATTTACTTGCTAACTCTTTATGTAAAAACTTATCAGAAGGTGATGAAATCCTACTTTCAGAAATTGAACATCACGCAAATATAATTCCATGGCAAATGGCTTCAGACAGATATGGACTAATAATCAAATATGTAAATGTTGATGATAATTTTAATTTAGATATGAACCATCTAGAATCTCAACTAACAGAAAAGACCAAAATTGTTTCTTTGGTCGGAGAATCAAATATTTCTGGAATGCTTCCCGATATAAAAACTATAAGCAATCTTATAAAAAATAAGACTGAAGCTTTATTTATTCTTGATGGAGCACAATTGGTACCACATAGAGAAGTCGATGTACAAGAATTGGGAATAGATTTTTTATGTGTCTCCGGACATAAAATGTTGGGACCAACTGGAATAGGTGTTGTATGGGGTAAAAAAGAGCTTCTAGAAAATATGGATCCCGTCTATGGAGGTGGGGATATGATTGAAGAAGTTTATTATGATAAGGCTACATGGGCACCAATTCCTCATAAATTTGAAGCAGGTACGCCTCCTTATGTAGAGGCAATCGGTCTTGGTGCTGCTGTTGACTATCTATCAGACTTAACGATGGCCGAAGTTCAAAAGCATTCAGATCATTTAAGACTTTATGCAAAAAATAGTTTAGAAAAAATTAATGGCTTAAATATTATCCATACAGATTCAGAAAATGCAGGATGTACATTTGCGATGAGTGTTGACGGAGCGCATGCTACAGATATTTCATTAATGCTCGATACATATGGTGTTGCTGTAAGAGCAGGACATCATTGCGTACAGCCTTTTCATAGGAAATTAAAGATTGACGCAACTTTTCGAGCTACAGGTTACATATATAATGACGAAAAAGATTTTGATACTTTAGCAAATGCAATTGAAGAAAGTTTAAAAATTCTAAGATAATTATGAGTATTGAAGCAAAAGTAGAGAAATATAAGAAAACCCTCTCCCTTTTCCCGAATCCACAGGAAAAATATCAGTATTTAATTGAACAAGCAAAATTAAATGAAGACTTTCCTCCTGAACTTCGAATTGATGAGTTTAAAGTCAATGGTTGTCAAAGCCAAGTGTGGTTAGTCCCAGAAGAAAAAGAAGAAAAGCTACACTTCAAGAGTGACTCTGACGCTTTAATTGCTAAAGGCCTTGTTACATTAATTGCAACAATTTATTCTGATGAATCCGCCCAAGATATTGCTGATTCAGAAATAGACTTGATGGAAGAGTTTGAGTTAGGAGTAATTTTAAGTCCCGCAAGAAGAAATGGTGCTTTCAGCATGTTAAGAATGATTAAGGAATTTTCAAAAAAACTAACTAATTGATCCCTCTTCCCACCAATTTTCATGTGGAAAAAATATCCAGACATCTTCTGTATCTTTAGCAAGATCTCTAGTGTAGTAGTGTGGTTCAAAGTCACACTCGTTATTCCACCATAAAGCAGAGAATCTAACATCGCATTCATGATTTATGTTTTCTTTAATGTAATGAGACAACTTTTCAAAAGTCTCACCACTATCGCAAATATCATCAACAATTAATACTTTTGAATCATTAGGTTTTGGAAGGTAATTTTCCCAGTGAGGGAAGTCACGTGTAGATGCATGAACTGGTTTAAAAGGTACATTTAATTTATGAGAAATCATAACACCTGGAATTAATCCACCTCTACTTATTCCAACAATTACATCGGGAGTAAATTCGTCTTTTTCAATTTGATCACAAATCATGTTTGTATCAGAAATTTGCTCTTCCCATGTATAAATTAATTTTTCCATTTTGTAAGTGTTAATTTTATCAAAGTATTAAAAGTGAACATGTGAAAAATAAATTATTTTTGTAAATTATTCCTCTCAAAATAAATAGCGTAATAAGAGCTTGTTCTATAATGAAATCATGAAAAGGAGGTAAGGATGCGAAGAAGTTGGGCGGTAGGCCTAATTATTATCAGTATTCTTGCTATGGCCTGCGGGGGAGCCGCAGACGTAGATGATTACAAAGCTGCATTTGTGTATGTAGGTCCAGCAGACGATGGCGGCTGGTCACAAGCACACGATGTAGGGAGACAATATCTTGTAGAACAAACTGGAATTGAAACAGCTTACACAGAGCTAGTTCCAGAAGATGCTACAGAATTTAGAACAGTTGCTGAAGCTTATATTGAACAAGGTTACAATATAATATTTGGAACAACATTCGGCTATTTAGATGCAATGGCTGAAATGGCAGAAGAATATCCGGATGTCATTTTCTTACATTGCTCTGGTTATCTTAAAAATGATACAAACTTTGGAAATTATTTCGGAAAAATGTATCAACCAAGATATCTTTCAGGTTTAGCTGCAGGTGCAATGACAGAATCTAACAAAATAGGTTATGTTGCTGCATTTCCTATTCCTGAAGTAATCAGGGGAATTAATGCTTTTGCAACAGGAGTAAAAGAAGTAAACCCAGATGCAACCGTTGAAGTTGTGTGGACATTTACTTGGTTTGGCCCTGAAGCTGAAACTCAAGCTGCAAATGCACTACTTGAAACTGGAGTAGATGTATTAGCACAACATCAAGATTCACCATCTACAGGTATCGCAGCAGAAGCTGCCGGTGCAAAGTGGATTTCTTACAATACTGCATATGGACAAGACGCTGCTCCTGGAGCATTCGTAACAGCACCTGTCTGGGACTGGGGTCCATATTATGTTGATGTAGTTGAATCTATCATTAATGATGAATTTGTAGCTGAAGCTTACTGGGGAGGAATGGAGACAGGGTTAGTTTCACTTTATGAACTAACAAGTGATGTGCCATCCGAAACAGCGAGTTTAATTTCAGATAGAACTGAAGAGATTATTAGTGGTTCTTTTGATCCGCCAATAGTTGAAGAAGAGTTCATCGACAATGTTATAGGAACAGTTAATCCATAACTATTTAATTTTTAGACACTCCAGTATTTACTGGAGTGTCTAATTTTACTCAACATGAAAAACCCTATATTAGAAGCCAAAGGTATTTCTAAATCTTTTGGAAATATAAAAGCACTAGATGATGTTGATTTTTTTCTTGAAAAAGGAATAATACATGGGCTCTTAGGAGAAAATGGTGCTGGTAAGTCATCTTTGATGAACATTCTTTCAGGTATTTATATACCTGAAAAAGGTACCCTAACAATAAATGGACAATTAATAAAGCGTCTGAATCCTGATTTAGCATCTTCTTATGGCATTGGAATGGTACATCAAGAATTCCGACTTATTGATAGCTTCTCTATTAAAGACAACTTAACTTTATCCAAGTCAAATATTTATCAAAATGACTTTAGTGAAGCATTTTCGAAATACTCAGATATTTTTGCACTTAATCTAAATGCCATGACACCAGTTTCAGAGTTATCGGTTGGAGAGAAGCAAAAAGTAGAAATTATGAAGCTAATTTTTCATAATAGTTCAATAATGTTACTTGATGAACCGACAGCTGTTCTTACCCCTCAGGAAACAGTTCAGTTAAAAGAATCTTTGGAGACTCTTTCACAAGAAGATGAAAAAACTATTGTGTTAATTACTCATAAATTAAAAGAAATCAAAGACTTTACTGAAACTATCTATGTTATGAAGAACGGCAAAATGGTTGCAAAAGATTTAGATACTAAAACAGTATCAGATACCCAACTAATTGAACTAATGATGGGTGAAGTAAAGACATCAAAATTTGATAAAAATAATTTTAAAGGTGACACTAAATTGGAAGCTGTAGATATCTCATTTACAAATGAGCAAAATATAAAAACTCTTCAAAATGTGTCACTAGAGATAAAATCAGGTGAAGTTTTAGGAGTAGCTGGTGTATCAGGAAATGGTCAAGTTGAATTAGCAAATATTATTTGTGGAATTATCAAAGATTTTGAAGGACGGGTTATTGTTAAAACAAAAGATGTTACAGGAAAAGGGGTAAAATCAAGAAAAAAATTAAACCTTTCCTATATACCTGAAAATAGACTCGGCGTAGGTTTAGCACCAGGAGTTTCAGTTTTAGATAATTCAGCTATTAAGGAATATTTTCAAGCAAGCTTCGGACCTCACTTATCAAAAAATGTTTTGTTAAATTCACTAAATGACCTAATTAATAAATTTTCAATTAAAGCACCAGATGTAAAAGCTGAAATTTCAACACTATCAGGCGGAAACATGCAGAAACTTTTGATGGGGCGAGAGCTGATCTCTAATCCAGATGTCATTATTGCAGCTCAACCTACTAGAGGTTTGGATGTAAGTGCGGTCGACTCAATACACAACTTAATTATTGATCAAAGAGATAAGGGGTCAGCAATACTTTTAATTTCTGAAGACTTAGACGAATTATTTAAACTTTCTGACAGATTAATAGTTATGTATGAAGGTAAGGTAATTACAGAAATTGAGACTGAATTAGCAACTGTTGAAAATATAGGACTTGCAATGGCTGGTATAAATGAATAAATTTTTGCTCTCAAAAAAACTTTATAGAAATGAGCTTGCTACATTCTATTCATTTCTGATTGGGTTCTTGATAGCGATAATTGTTGGTTCAATTATTTTATTAATTCAATCCAAAAATCCATTTGATGTATTCTCATTGATGCTCAAATTATCTATTGGTAGTCTCAACAGTTTAAGTAACTCATTAAATAAAGCTATCCCATTGATATTGGCTGGATTGGGTATAGCAATAATAAACTCCGTAAAACTATGGAATATAGGAGCAGAAGGGCAGATATTTTTTGGTGCTATCGCATTAAATTTTGTTTATATTAACACTTCAATTGAAAACTCATATTTATACATTTTCCTTTTATTAGCATCTGGTTTCATTGGGGGATCTGTCTGCATACTGTTGCCAGCATTATCAAAAGTATTATTTGGTGTAAATGAAATAATAACAACTCTCTTAACAAACTATATAGTTTTTGGGCTAACAATATACTTAATAAATGGAGTCTGGAAAGATCCAAATTCTCTAAATTTTCCAGCTGCAGCTTATGTGAGTGAATCTGTTTATTTACCCACAGTATTTGGGAAACTAAGCTCAGGTTTCTTAATTTGTATACTTTTCACTTTGATTGCATATTATATAAAAGACAAATCTGTTTTTGGATATGAAATGAGGATTGCTGGAGGTTCTGCACTTACAGCTATTTATGCGGGCATTAGTGCCAAACAAAAAGCTTTTATCGCAATGCTAATTGGTGGAGGTTTTGCAGGTTTAGCAGGTGCTATTGAGCTATTAAGTCAGACTCATAGAGTTTCAACAGGAATTTCACAAGGCTTTGGATATACAGCAATAATTGTTGCAGCAATAACAGGAATGAGGCCTCTTGGTATATTTTTAGTAGGGTCACTTTTTGGAGCATTAGCAATTGGAGGATCAGTTATACAAACTATAGGGGTGAGTTCTTACATTTCAGATATCATACAAGCAACAACACTTTTTGGTGCGTTAATTGCACAATTTTTCTTTTCATATGAAATTAAAAGAGTTAAAGATGATTGATATTCAATTTTTGGGACTCGTAAATGCAACTCTGCAAGCTGCAACACTTCTTTTTATTGCAGCATTAGGTGAATTAATTGCAGAAAAATCAGGTGTTTTAAATTTAGGAGTTGAAGGTATGATTTCAATTGGTGCTGTGTCAGGATTTATTACAGCAATCAATACAGAGAATTTATTTCTTTCAATCATAGTAGGTATAGTTAGTGCATCATTATTTTCATCTATCCACGCCTTCGTGACTGTAATCTTGAAGCAGGACCAAACGGTTTCTGGATTAATCCTCACAATTCTTGGTTTGTCCCTGTCATCATTGATTGGTAAAAAATATGTTGGTAAAAAACTTAATACAAAGCTCGAAGGCGTTTTTGATATAGAAAATCCTTCAAATATTTTAGAAATTATTCTTGCTCAAAATATTATTTTTTATATTGCGATTATTTTGATGATTGTTACCGCTTTTGTTCTAAAACGAACAATGTTTGGAAGAAGAATTGAAGCAATTGGTGAAGATTTAAAATCTGCAGACTCGATGGGGTTAAAAATAGGAAAGACCCAATTCATCGCTACTTGTGTTGGTGGAGCTTTTGCAGGACTATCTGGAGTATATTTAACTTTAAGCTACGTACCTTATTGGACTGATGGAATGACCTCAGGAAGGGGGTGGATAGCCCTTGCACTTGTAATATTTGGTGGCTGGAAACCCTATAGAACAGCCTTTGGTGCACTTCTTTTTGGTTTTCTTGAAGCACTTGGACCAAGGCTTCAAACATATGGATTTGAAATGAGTCCATATATTGTCAAGATCACTCCATATGTAATAACTATTCTTGTTTTAATTGTTTTAACTATTTTAAAAAATGGTAATACTGGCGCACCTAAAAATATTGGAATTCCATTCTTTAGAGAAAATAGATAATCATCAATATTTAATTAGGAATTTTGGTAATATAAGTAAAGCTTTAATTGATACCTGTGAGTATCGAAAGGAACAGAGTGGAAATAGAAAAAATTCTTTTTCGTCTTAGTAAAGAAATTACTGAGTCCCAACACAATAATCCCCTTTTAATTGGTATCCCAAGAAGAGGTGATTTAATTGCTAAAAGAATATCCGACAATCTAAAAAATTTTAATTTTTCTCATGACTTAGATACTGTAGACTATATTCCATTTCGAGACGACATCAATGAAGATATAGAAAAAACTTTATTAAAAATTAATCCTAGAGATAGGGATGTGATTTTAATTGATGATGTAATCTATACAGGAAGAACACTCAGAGCATCTATCGAAGCTGTGATGCACTCTGGAAGACCTAAACTAATTTCACTTCTATGCCTAGTAGACCGAGGACATAGAGAGTTACCGATATCTCCAAAATTTATTGGAAAGAATATTCCTACAAATGAAAGTGACTATGTATCAGTATTTTTAGAAGAAATCGATAATATTGACAAAATTGAAGTTACTTAAATGAAACATTTATTAAATTTTAAAAATACTGAAAAACAGGAATTAGAAAAACTAATTGATACAACACTAAAAATAGAAACTAATAATAGTGAGAAAATCAATTCATATGCTCTTATGAAATTTGATGAAGGTTCAACTAGAACAAGGCTTTCTTTTTCATTAGCAGCTAAAAAATTAGGTATTGAAATAGTAGAAATAACTGATCTTATTTCTGCCAAATCTAAAGGTGAGGATTTGCAACATGAAATAGAAACTTATAAAGCATTAGGTATTGAGATTTTAGTTATTAGGACAAAGGAGAATAATTTTCAAGACTATGAAAATATAAATGATTTATCAGTAATTAGTGCGGGTTTTGGAAACAGCTCACATCCGACTCAGGCGATTATAGACGTTGCGACTTTAGAAAAATTTAAAAAGTTCAATAGAGATATACCAGTTACATATGTAGGGGATTTAAAACATTCTCGAGTTTTTGCATCAGGAAGAGAACTTTTAGGAAAATTGGGATTTAAAGTTGGTGTTTACGCGAGCGATGAGTTATTGCCTGATGATCTTAGTAATTTACAAATTTATAACTCTTGGGAGGAAGTAGTAAGTGAGACAGGTGCTGTTGAGTTACTTAGGGTACAAAAGGAAAGAATTGAAGATATTCAAGAATTTAATTTTGAACAATATATAAAACAATTTCAAATAAGTAAACAAATTCTAGATAACTCACCTGATGATTTGATAGTACTTCACCCCATGCCAATAAATATAGGAATTGAAATATCTGAAGAAGCATCTCTTCATAATAAATTCAAGTACCAAGAACAACTTCGTTTGGGAATTGCATCAAGAATTGCCTCTTACAAGTTCGCACTAGAGCTCATATGATAGAAGTTCCCGCGTTCTTAGACTTACATACACACACAAGGTATCCTGATAAATCATTTTTTCCAGCAAAAGATATTGAAAAATCAGCACTTAATGGTGGATACTCGGATATATTAGCGATGCCTAATTCTGAAATTATTATTGATGACATTGAAGCACTAAATTATGCAAGAGAAATTGATAGCTCACTTAACTTAAATGTTCACAGGGTTGGTGCTCTTTCAAAACATCTAAGTGGAAAAGAGCTAGTAGATTTTAAGTCATTTATTCAAAATGGAATTACAATTTTTTCAGATGATGGCAAATCTTTAATAGAAGATACATTAGCAGATGAAGCATTCAAGATAGTTGCTGAATTAGGTGGCGCAATTTTTCAACACTGTGAAAAAAGCTGCTTCTCAAATCCTGGTGATATAGCTCCACCCAGTAATTCAAGTGAACTAATATTAATTCCCGACTCAGAAGAGTTTGAAATACTTAAAAGAGATCTTGAATTAGTTGAGAAATATAATACTAGATACCATGCTCAACACCTTTCTTCCAAGAAGAGTGTTGAATTAATTGAACAGGCAAAAAATAAGCAACTGCCTGTGACGGCTGAAGTAACTCCCCATCATTTACTCATCAATAATGAAAATTTAGATATAACAAATGGAAAATACAAAATGTATCCTCCAATTCGTTCTGAAGAAGATAGGCAATCTCTCATCAGCGGTCTTAAGACTGGAATAATAGATACTATCGCAACTGATCACGCACCTCATCCTGAAGTGACTAAGAATATAAAGTTTAAAGAAGCAGCTCGAGGTGTTGTAGGGCTTGAATCTGCTTTTCCAGTTCTATATTCGTCGAACATTTTTACATTAGATGAGTTATTAATTTTTCTAGTAGATAACCCCCGGGAAATTTTGAATAATCTGGGTTATGAAATAAATGAACCATTTCATAATCAATGGATTGAGGGAGTTGAATTATTTAATACTAAATCTGAATATAAAAATTCAGCATTTGAAAATTTTGAGGTAAATATCAAGAAAGTGGATTTACATGTTTAAAAAAACCTTACTTGTAAATAAACATGGTGATGAATTTACTGGTTGGTCGGAATATTCTTTTAAGCCAGCAACAGGTGAGTTAATTTTTAATACAGCAATGACAGGGTTCGTTGAAATCTTAAGTGATCCGTCATATATAAATCAAATTGTGACCTTTACATCTTCTCATGTAGGAAATTATGGTCTATCAGAAATTGATTTTGAATCGAATAAACCAAGGATTGAAGCTGCAGTAGGAAATACATTTAGTCATTCTCCCTCTTCATGGAGATCGCAAAAAGCTCTTACTTCATGGTTAGCTGAATATGAGATTCCATTCAGTGGAGGGTTTGACGTAAGAGCAATTACTAAATACCTACGTGATCGTGGAACTAGCATGTATGCTTTGGGTGTAGACATTGATAAAAATGATTTACTTGAGTTACTTAATTCTGCGACAAACATTTTAGGAGACGACTCTGCCTTAACAGCTGGAAATTTAGACATCAGTAGGAATGCACCAGAGGGGAAGGTTGGCATATTAGATTTGGGTGCCAAAAAAAGTATTGTAAATGTCTTAGAAAGTTTAAATTATCAGGTTGTGGCTATAAAACCAGATTCGTCTGCAGAAGATATTCTCTCAATGAATCTAAAAGGGCTTTTAATTTCAAATGGTCCAGGTGATCCAAGATCTCTTATAAATGTAATAAAAACGATAAATAACTTAATAGGCAAAATACCGATATTTGGAATTTGTTTAGGTCATCAAATATTAAGCCTTGCCTGCGGACTAAAGGTAAATAAATTGGAGTTTGGACATCATGGTTCTAATCATCCTGTAAAAATCAAAGGGATTAAAAAAGCATTAATAACTGCCCAAAATCATGGATTTGCAGTAGAAGAATTTGGTGAAAATTTAGTACACAAAGATTTTGGAAATATAGAAAATTATGCAAGTAATTTAAATGATGGAAGTAATGAAGGTATTAGCCTATGGGATTCAATGGCATACTCTGTTCAGTTTCATCCTGAATCTGGTCCAGGAACATCTGATGGATTACAAATATTTAACCCTTTTGTTGAAATGATGGAAGAACAGTATGCCAAAAAATAAAGAAATTAAAAGTATTCTGATTATTGGTTCAGGACCCATAGTAATTGGTCAAGCATGTGAATTTGACTACTCAGGATCACAAGCTGCCAAAGCTTTAAAAAATGAAGGGTACAGAATTATATTAGTAAACTCGAATCCAGCAACAATAATGACAGACCCCAAAATGGCAGATGCAACATACATAGAGCCATTAACATTTGAATTTCTTAAAAAAATAATAGAAATTGAAAAACCTGATGCTGTTTTGCCAACTTTAGGGGGGCAAACAGCACTGAATCTCGCAATGGAACTAGATGAGAGTAATATTTTCGCACAAAATAATATAAAACTATTAGGGGCCTCAGCAAAATCTATTGAAGTTGCAGAAAATCGATGGAAATTTAAAAATGCAATGGAAAATGTTGGTATTAAAACCCTCAAAGCAGAGTATGTCAGATCTATTCAAGAGGGAATTGATGTTAGTAAGAAAATAGGATATCCTCTTATGCTCAGGCCTTCATATATTCTTGGAGGTGGTGGAACTGGGTTAGTACAAAGTGAAAAAGATTTAAATAGCAAACTAAAAGAAGCGTTCAATGCGTCCCCTACACAAGAGGTCTTGATTGAGGAATCTGTTTATGGATGGAAAGAATTTGAGCTTGAAGTCATGAGAGATCAAGATGGTAATGGCGTAATTGTTTGTGGAATCGAAAATTTTGACCCTATGGGAGTTCATACAGGTGACTCGATAACTATTGCGCCGATACAAACCTTATCTGATAAAGAGTATCAAGAGATGAGAGATGAGGCGTTACTCTGTCTCGATACCATAGGCATCGCAACAGGTGGCAGTAATGTACAATTTGCTGTTAATCCACTAAATGGTGAAAGAAGAATAATTGAAATGAATCCAAGAGTTTCCAGGTCATCAGCTCTAGCATCTAAAGCGACAGGGTTTCCAATTGCTAAATTTGCAGCACTACTTGCAGTAGGATATAACCTTACAGAACTTAAAAATGATATAACTGGCTCTACTCCAGCTAGCTTTGAGCCTGTTCAGGATTATGTTGTTGTGAAAATTCCCAGGTTTGACTTTCCAAAATTTCCATCTACAGATGATGTGCTAGGCACATCGATGCAAAGTGTGGGTGAAGTAATGTCAATAGCATCAACATTCACAGAAACTTTAACAAAAGCGATTAGATCTCTTGAAATTGGAAAAACTGGAATAAGAAATATAGATAATCGTTTTATTAATTTATCAAAAGCCCACTTAGAAGAGGAAATCATGACTCCTAGACCGAGAAGAATCTTTGCAATTCTTGAAGGAATACGCAGAAATTGGAATATTGAAAAAATAGCAAATCTTTCAAGTATTGATATATGGTTTTTAAATGAAATAGAAAAAAGTTTTAATGTTACTCCCGAATCTACCCCTACATCAATACTGAAAATGCTAGGTTGGACAGATGAGGATCTAGATTCAAAAGATAAAAAAAATAGCCTTAAAGATAATAGGGTTTATAAATTAGTTGATACTTGCTCTGCTGAGTTTGAATCGAAAACTCCATACCTCTACTCAACTAATGGTTCAGAAGATGACGATGATACTTCAAATAACAAAAAGGTTGTTGTTATTGGCTCAGGCCCAAACAGAATTGGTCAAGGAATTGAGTTCGATTACTGCTGTGTTCACGGAGTTGAATCACTTAAAGAAAACAAATATGAATCAATAATGATAAACTCTAATCCTGAGACTGTATCCACTGATTATGACACAGCCGACAAGCTTTATTTTGAACCCCTTTCATGGGATGAAGTTAGTTCAGTACTAAAAAGAGAACAACCTGATTCAGTAATCATTCAACTTGGTGGACAGACCCCACTAAAACTTGCAAAAAAAATACACGAAGCTGGATATAATATTGCAGGTTCATCGTTAGAAGTTATTGATGCAACAGAAGATCGTAACTTATTTCAAAAACTTTGTGAATCACAAGATATTAACCAACCAATTTCACAAATTGCTTCAAATGAAAATGAACTTATAGATTCTGTAAATGGAATTGGATATCCAGTCCTATTAAGACCCAGCTATGTATTAGGTGGAAGAGCAATGAGGGTAGTACAAAATGATACTGAACTAAAAAATTATCTTTCGATACTAGCAAGTGCAGATGACGATGGTAATCCTTTTAATTCTGGTCCGTTACTTGTTGATCAATTCTTAACAGATACTGTGGAGGTGGACGTTGATTTAATATCTGATGGTAAAGAGGTATTCATAGCTGGAGTCCTTGAACACCTAGAGCCAGCGGGTGTTCATAGTGGAGATTCAACAGCAGTCCTTCCACCTTTTAGTATTAACAAAAAAATTATTAATGAGATTGAACAAAAAAGTATACAGCTTGCAAAAGCTTTAAATGTTAAAGGGCTTTTGAATATTCAATTTGCAGTGAAAGAAGGCACTCTATATATCTTAGAAGCAAACCCTAGAGCATCAAGAACAATGCCTTTTGTTGCAAAGGTAACTGGAAATCAAATAATTAAAGCAGGTACCTTATTAATGCTTGGTCATTCTTTGGATTTTGTAAAAAAAGAAACTGATTATTTAAATGGTTCAACAAAAAAAATAGCTATTAAAAAAGCAATTTTTCCATGGTCAAGATTTCCTGCAGAAGATACAATGCTAGGTCCTGAAATGAAAGCGACTGGTGAGGTTTTAGGAATTGGATCAAATTTTGGCACTGCGCTTAACAAAGCTTATGCTGCAGCTGGAGTTTTAATTAATAAAAAACAAAAAGGTGTATTTATATCACTAAGTGACAAAGAAAAACCAAACTTTGTTGAGATTGCTAAAAATTATTCTGAATTGGGTTTCAAAATTTATGCAACTGAAGGTACAGGAGCTTATCTAGGAGAACACAATATATCTTCAACAATTGTCGGTAGAGCAGATGATAATTCACCAACCTCTCTTACAATTATTCAAGAAAATTTAGTTTCATTAGTAATCAATACCCCAACATTTGCAAATGAATATACAGATGGTTGGAAAATTAGAAGACTATCTCACGAGACAGGAGTTGCTGTAGTCTCGTCAGTTAGAGAAGCTCAAGCTTTTATGAAAGCATTTTCGGAACAAGAAAATACGTTAGATGATATGGAGGCAATACAAAATGTCAGTTAAACCAATATTTTTTGCATTAGATGGCAAATCGTTGAATGAATTTGAATTTGAATTAAAAAAATTAAAAAATAAAATTTATGGAGTAAAAGTAGGCCTTGAAATGTTTATATCAGAAGGTCCTAAAGTTGTAACTCATCTTAAAAATGAGGGTTGGAATGTATTCCTAGATTTAAAACTTCACGATATTCCTAATACCGTAAAGGAAGCAACAAAAAGTGCGGGAAATCTAGGAGCTGATTATTTAACTATTCACATTTCATCCTCTAAAGAGGCTCTGTATGAAGCATCAGTAAATAAAAAGGAAAGCTTAAAATTACTAGGAGTCAGCTCAGCTCTTACTAGCAAAGCCATCGATAAAGAAACAAGTGAGAGGGTGCATTTAGAATTTGAATTAGCAAAAGAATCGAACGTAGATGGAGTAATTTGCCCACCATCAGAAATAATTAAATCAATTAATATTTTTGATTTAATTGTAAGTCCAGGTATTAGATTAAAAGATGATTTATCAAATGACCAAAAAAATATAACTACACCAGAAAAAGCAATAGCTGATGGAGCTTCTTATATTGTTATGGGTAGATCTATTAGAAATAATCTTGACTATGTAATAAATGAATTAAACATATGAAAAAATTTATTGCTGCACCTTTTGGTAATTATATAAAAACTAAGAATACGATTTCTGTTTCTGGTAGCTGGACTGTGGATAAAAGAACTGGGCGAATCATTCAAATTGCTAAAACTTTACGTTATACAAAAAAGGGATGGGTAAACAAAATTGGACTTAGAAATCCTGGAGTTGAATTTGGGATTACTAAATATAGAGAGGATGAAGTATTTTCCATCGCAGGAATTGAAAAAGAGGATTGGAAAATATTTGCTGAAAAAATACCAGAAAATTTTAATATTGAAATCAATATGTCATGCCCTAATATAGACGAACACTATACAGAGGGTATTGAAGAATTTGCTCCAGATACAAGAGAATGGTTTATAGGTAAAATTTCACCTATTACAACTTTTAAAGAATTAGACAATTTCATTGAAACGTTTAAGTTTAAACAAATTCATGCATGTAATACCCTTCCTGTTGACAGGGGTGGCCTAAGCGGAAAAGAATTAATACCCTATACAACAAAATTTATAAAATACTTAAAATCTAATTTTCCCAAAATAGAGATTATTGCAGGTGGGGGCATAGATTCTATTGAAGATATAGAGTATTATAAAAATATTGGAGCAGATCATGTTAGTTTTGGAACTGTTTGTTTTAATCCATTAAAATTAAGGAAGTTGATATGAATTTATTTATAAAAGAAGATTTTATTTCTCACGCTGGGCTTCCTTTAACTTGGAAAGTAGAGTGCGATGCTCTAACAGATGATGATTATGATGCTCTGGCAAAAATTGTGAGTGAGAGATTAACCTTCAGAGATGTTAAAGGAATTCCAAGAGGTGGAATACCATTTGAAAAAGCATTAAAGCCTTACTGTACTAATAATGAACAAGATCCTTTATTAATAGCTGATGATGTTTATACTACTGGAACTTCTATGAGAGAAGTTTATGAAGAGGGAGCTATTGGCATAGTTGTATTTGCCAGAAATAAGATTAAAGACGACTGGATACAGGCTATTTGGCAGATATCAATTTAGTCTTCTAATTTATTTATTCTTCTTTGATATTTCTCTTCGTTTGACATTTCTGAATTCAAAAAACTTAATACTATTTTTAAGGAGTCGGCTTTAGTTACATTGTTTGACCCTAAACATAAAACATTTACATTATTGTGTTCCACACTCTGTATTGCCATATCTTCATTAGTTACATTTGAAGCTCTAATCCCTTTGATTTTATTTGCAGCAATTGACATACCAACACCACTACCACAAATAAGTAAGCCCCTAAAAGATGTATCGTGTAAGACAAAGTCACAAACTTTTGAAGCAAAGTCTGGAAAATCACAACTTTCTTCATCATTTGTGCCAAAATCTTTTATATTTAACTCATTAAGATTTTCAACTAAAAACTGCTTTAGTTTATAACCTGCATGATCAGAAGCGATTGCAAGATTTTTTTTCATCAAATTAATTTTTTTAAATTTAGTAAATCATCTATTTCAGATTCAGATAGTAGCTCTCTTTCTAACAAAACCTCTTTGATGGTTTTATTAGTGGACATAGATTCTTTAGCGATTTCAGCTGCTGTATCATATCCCAGTTTTGGAACTAAAGCAGTCACTAAAATTGGATTTTTCTGAGTATTTGATTCCATTTTTTCTGTATTAGGTTCTAATCCTATTAATAATTTTTCGTTAAATGCCTTTATGGCATTAGTTAACAATTCAATACTTTCTAACACATTATGTGCCATTACAGGCAACATAGTATTTAACTCAAAATTTCCATTAGTCCCTGAAAATGTAACAGCTACATCATTTCCAATGACTTGAGCACAAACTTGCATCATCATTTCAGGAATTACAGGATTAACTTTGCCAGGCATTATTGAAGATCCTGGTTGTAGTGCCGGAATTTTTAATTCATTTAATCCAGATATAGGCCCACTTCCCATCCATCTAATATCATTCGAAATTTTAAATAATGATGAAGCCAATGTCTTTAAAGTTCCTGAAAGTTGAACTATTTCATCACGTGAACCCTGTCTTGAGAAATGATTGTCAGCTTCTTGAAAATTAATATTTAATGCCTTCTGTAATTCACCAGCAACATCAGAACCAAAACCATTAGGTGCGTTTATACCACTTCCAACAGCAGTCCCGCCAATGGGAAGTTCGCTAACACCCTGAAGAGAATTCTCAATATCTCTTATCCTGCTCTCAATTAAATTTGCATAGCCCTCAAATTCTTGTCCAAGAGTAACTGGAGTGGCATCCATTAAATGTGTTCTGCCATTTTTATAAACATCAGCCCAATCTTTGGCTTTGCTGTTTAAAGTTTCATTCATATTGTTTAAATAAGTTAACAAACCACCATCTTCTTTAATAGAGAGCAACGATGCAAGGTTTGTAGCTGTAGGTATAACATCATTTGATGATTGGCTCATATTTACGTGATCATTTGGATGAACTTCTGTATCAATTTTTTCTGTGGCTAAGTTTGCAATTACTTCATTAATATTCATATTTGTTGATGTTCCAGATCCTGTTTGAAAAATATCAACAACAAAATCTTTATCGTGCTTTCCATCTATTACTTCTTGTGCGCTGTCAACTATTGCTTTTGACAATTTACTATCTATTAAGTTATTTTTTTCATTTACAACTGCACAAGCTTTTTTAATCTCTCCAAGAGACCTAATAAATACCCTAGAAAAACGTAAATTTGAAATTGGGAAATTATCAGTAGCTCTTGCAGTCGAAGCTCCAAATTTTGCATCTATGGGAACTTGAAACTCCCCCATGGAATCTGATTCAGTTCTGAATTTTTCTGTCATTACTTTCCCTGATATTGAGTGTATCCATCAGAATCAACTTCATCAATAAGTTCTTTAGAACCTGATTTTACAATTTCTCCATCAACAACGATGTGAACCATATTAACATCAAGATATTTTAGGATTCTGCTGTAGTGAGTAACAATTAAATAGGAGGTGTTTTCATCTCTATTAGCATTAATTAATTCAGCAACAGATTTAATTGCATCAATATCTAAACCAGAATCTAT
This sequence comes from uncultured Candidatus Actinomarina sp., assembly GCA_902555055.1. Taxonomy (GTDB): domain Bacteria; phylum Actinomycetota; class Acidimicrobiia; order Actinomarinales; family Actinomarinaceae; genus Actinomarina. Next base: position 50,010 of record CACDQN010000002.1, on the reverse strand, counting down.
TTCATCTAGTAAAGCAACTTTGGGACTGGTTAAAGAAATTTGAAATAGCTCGCATCGTTTTTTTTCTCCACCAGATAAATCAACATTAACTTCTCTGTCTAAAAATTCTTTTACACTAAATTTTTCAGCTAGCTTCTCTATTTCTTCATTATTTAATTCTTTATTTATATTTTGAGAAAATTCCCTTAAGGTTACACCAGGCAGGCCAACTGGATATTGAAATGATTGGAAAACACCAGCGTTAGACCTCTCAAGTTGTTTTTGTCCTGATAAGTCACTGTTTTCAACAAGAATTTTTCCATGTTCTTGATAGGTTTCATTGCCCATAACAACATGGCACAGTGTAGATTTTCCTGAACCATTTGGACCCATAATTGCGTGTAGCTCCCCAGGTTTTATTTCCAAATCTATTCCTTTTAAGATTTGAACATCTCCAATAGAGGCAGTTAAGTTTTCTAATTTAAGCATCTTGAGTCATTTCTAAGAAAATATAGTCATCTTCAACATTCACTTTATATTTCATTACTGGTTTTGTTGCAGGTAGTGTAACTGCATCACCAGTCTTCAAATCAAATTCAGCACCATGAAGCGGGCATTCAACTTTACAATCATAGACGTCTCCTTCTGAAAGGCTTGCCTCAGCATGAGAACATATATCATCTAGTGCGTAATATTCACCTTCATAGTTAAATAGAGCAATTGGCTTATCACCAAGATTTACAACTTTTGAACTATTTAATGGTAATTCTGAAGTTTTCAAAGTTTTAATTTTATCCACTTACTTACCTCTTGAAATGTTCATGTATTTTGAATCAATTATATCTGCAACACTGTCATGAACTATTTTCCAGCTGGAATCATTAATGATTTCATTAAAGAAGCCCTTGATAAGCATTTTATCAGCATCAACCTTACTTATACCTCTTGACATTACATAGTGATATATTTCTTGTTCAATCGGCCCAACAGAAGAGCCATGACTACAAATAACATCATCACAAAGTATTTCTAAATTGGGTACTGACTGTGCAGTTGCTTCTTCACTAAGCAAAATATTTCGATTCTCTTGATGTGATTCAGTTTTTATTGCACCTTCAGCAATATGAATTGTTCCTGTAAAAATTGAGCTACTTCTATCTCCTAATACACCCTTTGTAATCATATTTGAATTTGTATTTTTTCCTAGGTGGTTAACAAATACCCTACTGTCATGTATTTGTGAGTCTTCGCCAAAATATACTCCATCTAAATAGAATCCTGAGCCATCTCCAACCAAATCGATATCCATTCTAGAACGCGAAAGCTCACCCCCCATACTTATAGTGTGTATCTTTAAATTTGCATCTTTAAGTACTTTTGCATATATTGAGTTTGCAATGTTTACATCTTCTAGACTTGTCACAGAAAGTATAATTTCTAAATTAGAATTTTCTTTTAAAGATAACTCAATTATTGGATACACATTTGCTTTTACTGAATTGTTAAGGTTCAAATATAATTTTGCGGTTTTATTTTTTTCTACATTTACTCCAACGTAAGGTATGGCATTCTGATCTGACTGAAAATTGATTCTATAATATTCATCTATATCATCTTGAAAATCAATTCTGAATCCACCAGTGACTTTTTCAAATTGTTCAATATTGAAACTATCAAATGGTCTTTTTATGGAGTTGTCTATTAACGGCTCACTAATATCATTGATGTTGGTTATTTTTACATCTTTCTGGTCAGAATTAATAATGTAGGAGAAACTGTTAAAGTCTATATCTGAGTTATCAGACTTTTGTATTTCTTTATCACTACCAATCTTAATGTCATGAAGTTCAAATATTTTCTTACCTAAATATTTCCAATCTTCATCCTTTGCAGATATTTGACTAAAATCACTAGACGACATTGATTCTAATTTTTTTTCAAATAAATTGGTGTTCAAGAATTTTCCTAATTACTAACCGACTGCGCCGGCTTCAATCATATTTAATTCAATTAGTTGGTTAAACTCCATAGCATATTCCATAGGTAGAGTTTTTGTAAATTCTTCAACAAAACCAGCAACAATCATAGATGTTGCTTCAGATTCAGAAAGCCCTCTACTCATTAGGTAAAATAATTGATCTTCACCTACTTTTGATACTGTAGCTTCATGGCCGATCTCAGCTGATGCCTCTTCTATTTCCATATATGGGTAAGTATCAGATCTTGAATCGTCATCAAGAATTAAAGCGTCACATCTAACAAAACTCTTTGCTGTTTCGGCTCCATCCTCTACTTTGACTAAACCTCTATATGCTCCTCTACCCCCACCTTTAGATATTGATTTAGATGTAATTAAAGAGGTTGTATCTGGTGCAAGGTGTACCATTTTTGCTCCAGTATCTTGGTGTTGGCCTGCATTTGCAAAAGCAACAGATAACACTTCACCATGAGCGCCAGGTTCCATTAAATATACGGATGGATATTTAACAGTTAGGGAAGAACCAATATTTGCATCAATCCACTCCATTGTTGCATTAGCAAAAGCTTGAGCTCTTTTTGTAACAAGATTGAAAACGTCGTTAGACCAATTTTGTATTGTTGTATACCTGCATGTACCTGAAGGTTTAACTATTATTTCAACAACAGCAGAATGAAGAGCATCTGTTGTGTAAACAGGTGCGGAACATCCTTCTATATAGTGAACAGAAGCTCCTTCATCTACAATAATTAATGTTCTTTCAAACTGACCCATGTTTTCAGCATTAATTCTGAAATAAGCTTGTAGAGGGTCTTCAATATGAACGCCTTTAGGAACATAAATAAACGATCCGCCCGACCATACTGCTGAATTTAGTGCAGCAAATTTATTATCACCAGGAGGTATTACAGTCCCAAAATATTCTTTGACTAATTCAGGATATTCTCTGACTGCTGTATCCATATCGCAGAAAATAACTCCGAGTTGTTCGAGATCTTCTCTATTTCTGTGGTAAACAACTTCACTCTCGTATTGAGCTGTAACACCAGCCAAGTAACTTCTTTCAGCTTCCGGAATTCCAAGTTTTTCATATGTTTCCTTAATTTCATCTGGAACCATATCCCATGAGTCAGCTTGATCTTCAGTAGGCTTTATATAATAGTAAATATCATCAAAATCTAGAGAATCTAATTTCTCTTTTGCAACCCACTCAGGCATGGGTTTATCCAAAAATCTTTTATATGCTTTTAGTCTAAAATCAAGCATCCATTCAGGTTCTTCTTTTATCTCAGACATTTTACGTATTATGCCCTCATTTAACCCTTTTTCAGGCTTAAATACATTCTTTTCAGGATCAGACCAACCTAGTGAATATTTACCTAAATCAATTTCAACATTTGCCATACTTTTATTTTAATAAGGTGCTGAATCAATCGGAAAAGTATTGATTTAATTTATTTCTGATTTTAAGTTAATCTTAAAATCATGCCAGCTATTTTTATAAATCCTATAAATAAAGAACATGAAAAGTTATTACAAAAGTTAGATGTTCAAAATCAAGATTTGAGAATTTTTGTATCTGATAAATTACCAATGGATTTTATTGAAAAGCTCCCTGGAAAGAAAGCAATAGGAAACATTGAAGATGATAGCCATATTTTTACTGCATCAGAGGGGGCTTATTGTGGAATTTATTATGAAGATACAGAAAGTGAACTACGAAAAGTATTTCTAGATTCAATACACAATTCTTCATTACAGAGAATTATTTGGATATCAATGAAAGAGCCTTCTGAGGAAATTTTATCAATAGAAAACCTTACATATATTAATTATGTTGAAGAAGGAAATTATATAGAGAAAGTTTTAGAGCTTGAAGAAATTAAAGAAATTAAAGATTCAATAATTTACTTAAAATAAATTGATACCGAATTTTTTGGGAATTTTATATACTTTTCAAACCTTTCCCAAGAAGACTTAATGTAATCATATATATCATAAGATTTACCCATATACCTGACCTCAAAATGTACATGTGGAACTGTTCCATCTGCATTTCCAGAATCACCAACATACCCAATTGTTTGTCCAGCAATAACTTCGCCGCCAAGATAAATGCCATCAGCAAATGCGGTGTTCCTGCCTCCAAGATTGTCATTGCCGTTTATATCATCATCTAAGTGGACGTATAAAGAAAGCCATCCATTCTGATGATCGATTGCAATATAGTAACCAGAAGATTCTGTAAAAGCTAAGGTGTTAACCACTCCATCCGCAATTGCTACAATTGGTGAACCCTTTTGGGCTCTTATGTCAATACCTTCATGAACTCTGTTTCCATTTCCTCTAATCTCTCCCCAATCATCATAAAAATGAGACATTACATTCCTTACAGGAAATACCATAGATTCTAAAAAGTGATTATGTTTAGCATTTAATTGAGATTGCTGAATAAAGCTAGTAAATATAAATACAAGAATAAAAATGAAACTTGTTCTCTTTAACATGTAGTTATTTTAAAAGATGTAAAATTTAGTTATGAAAAAAATTTCATATTTTAAAATCGGCTCTGGATCAAGAAAAGGATTTGTTTCTACATTTCAAGGTAAGGAGTTAAAAGAAACTGTCCAAGAAAACAATATATCTAAATTAAGAAATAAAATTTTTATTAAAAGTGCAGAGGATATGAATGAATTGATTGATAATTGTGTAGCTTTAACAGTAACATCTCCTCCCTACAATATTGGAAAAGATAGCGACGAAGATTTATCTGATGACGAGTACTGGGAAATGATTTACAAGGTGTTTAGAGAAGTGTATAGAGTGACCGAGTCTGGTGGAAGGTTAGTCGTAAATGTTGCAAATCTTGGGAGAAAACCATATATTCCATTTTCAAAATACTATATTGAAATAATCTCAGAAATTGGATTCCTAATGAGAGGTGAGATTATATGGCAAAAATCTAAGGGAGCTAATGCAAATTTTGCATGGGGAAGCTGGCTTTCTGCTTCTAATCCAGTAATTCGTGACATACATGAGTATTGCTTAATTTTTTCCAAAGATTCAATGAAAAATTCAAGTAAAGGTGAATCAACAATTGAAAAAGAGGAGTTTATGGAGTCAACTTTATCAATTTGGAATATAAATCCAGCTAGAGCCAAAAAAATAGGTCATCCAGCTCCATTCCCTGTTGAGCTAGCAAAAAGATTTATAAATTTATACAGTTTTAAAAATGATCTGATATTAGATCCCTTTATTGGTAGTGGGTCAACTGCAATTGCTGCAAAATTGCTTGATAGGGATTACATTGGATATGAAATAAATCAAGAATATGTAGAGATAGCTAAAAATAGACTAAAGAACGAAACTAGTTAACTAAATCCCACGCTGAAAAAAGCTCTTTGTATATATCATTTGTACTTAATAAATTTTTATGGTTATCGAACCCAACTAGTTTGCCCTCATCCATAACAATAATTTTTTCTGAATTTAATATGGTTTCTAGTCTGTGAGCTATAACAATTGAAGTTTGGTAATCTAAAAGCTTATCCGTTGCTTCAAGAATTGAATTTTCAGATTCAATATCTAAATTTGCAGTAGCTTCATCAAAGACAATAATCTGCCTCCTAGCAAGGACTGCTCTCAGTAATGCTATGAATTGTCTTTCACCTGCAGAAACATTTGAACCTCTCTCTCCTACATTTTGGTTTAAGCCATTTTCATATCTGTCAAACCAATGTAAAACACCTATTTCAGCAAGTTCTTTTTCTAGCTCTATATTTTCAGGATCTGAATAAATTAGATTATCTCTAATTGACCCCCTGAATAGAAAACTTTCTTGAGGAACATATGCGATATTTTTCCTTGCCCATCTTTGTGTAACATCTTTAGATGATTCACCGTAGAATTTTACATCACCCTTGGTTGGTAAATAAAATCTAAGTATTAGTTTTGCAATCGTGCTTTTCCCTGCTCCAGTTTCACCAACAATTGCAATTTTTTCACCTTTATTAATTGAAATGTTCACATCGTGTAAAACTGTATCTCTACCATAAGAAAAATCAACATTTGTAAATTCAATAACTTTATTCGATTCCATTTGAGGTTCAATGTCACCTGTTTTACTCAGTACTTGTTCTTCATCCAGTATTGAAAATACTTTCTTCATAGACGAACCTGCAGAGCGAAGTAAGTCATAGTTAAATGAAAGTTGTATAAGAGGATCGAAAAAATAATTTAAATAAAACAGTAATGCTACTAATTCACCAACAGAGAGAGACCCTTCATTAATTCTTATCGAAGCAAACCAAATAACTACAGCAATAGAGGTCACTCTAGTAATTTCTAAAAAGGGGAAATAGATAGCAATGTTTTTTGCAGATTGCATATTAGCTTCGAAATGCTGATCATTTACATTTTTAAATCTATCAAACTGTGATTTTTCATCCGAATATGCCTGTATGATTCTTACTCCAGAAATTCCCTCCTGAAGAGATGATAGGACTTGACCAATCCATTCTCTTATTGACCAATAAGCTTTATCAGCGTGGTTTCGAAATATCTTTGTTGCTATGCCTAATAAAGGCAAAATCAAAAATGAGAGTAGAGCTAATTGAGCGTCAACTAAGAATACCGCAATTGTAGCACCAAGAATAGTCAGTAAAGCCGTAATAACACTACTTGCACCCTCACGAGCAAATTCATTTAAACTTTGCATATCTGATGTCATGCGAGCAACTAAGACACCTGTTTTGTTTTTTTCAAAATAGTTAATATCTAACGAAGATAAGTGTCTAAAAAGTTTTTCTCTTACACTTTTAACATAAGATTCACCTACTAAGCCAATTGCTAGAAGTGCCTTACTTGCAACAAAGTAAAGTAGAACTAACGTGATGAAATAATAAAAGCTCTGTTCTAAAAGATATGAATAATTTGATTTTAAGACCCCTTCATCTATACCCCTTGAAATTAGTTGTGGACCAACCATCCTTAAAGCTGACCCCATCATTGCAATCAAAGAACTCCAAAGAAAAGGTCTTCTTATCTCGGGAACTAACCTAATTGAACGTAAAAAAACATTATCTTTCATTTTTAGATCCACTTGTCTGATTTTCTAAAAATAATGATTTATAACTTTGGATTTCTTCAATCAATTTATTATGACTACCCTGTCCTCTAACTTTTCCTTTTTCAAGAAAAATAACTTCATCGCAAAGCTCAATAGTTGGAACCCTATTTGTAATTATTAATGTAGTCATGTTTGACATAACTTGTTTAAGTTCATTTCTGATTTCTTCTTCGGTAGATGCATCAACAGCAGATAATGCATCATCGAGTATCAAAATTCTCGGTTGGCGTAAAATTGCACGTGCTAAGGCGATTCGCTGCCTCTGTCCTCCAGAAAGTCCATAACCCCTTTCACCAACTTTTGTTTCATATGACTCAGGTAATTGAGCTATAAATTCATGTGCTCTAGCAATAAGTGCAGCATTTTCAACCTGTTCTTGTGAAGCTTCATCTGATCCAAGTGAAATATTTTCTCTAGCTGAATTTGAAAACAGAAAACTCTCTTCAAAAGCAAGACTTACCTGTGATCTCAATTCAGCAAGTTTTACATTGTGAATATCAATCCCATCAATTTCAATTTTTCCTGATTCAATATCATAAAGTCTTGGAAGTAAATAAGCCAAAGTTGACTTACCAGAACCAGTAGAACCAACAATTGCAACTGTTTTTTTTCCTTCTATCTCAAAAGATAAATTATCAAAAATCTTGTCTTCGCCATAGCGAAAATTTACATTTGAAAATTTTAAACTTCCATTCCCTGTCTTTGGAAAAGTTTCATCTGAACTTCCGTCAACAATACTCGGTGACTCATTGAGTAAGTCTAAAATTCTATTACCAGCAGTAACACTTGATGGTATCTCCGATAAGAACCACGCTGTGATCCGTAATGGCCATAACAACAAAAAGACATATTGGGTAAAAGCTATGAAATCTCCTAATGTTATGAATTCATTAATTGATAAATACCCTCCAAGAAGTAAAACAAGTAAAGTTATCACCATTGGGATCAATTCAAACATAGGAACAAATTTTGTTCTTAAATTGAGATACTCAAGCGATGTATCGTAAATACTAGTGATTGCTGTTTCTACTTTCGATGCCGCAAGGTCTTCATTTCCAAAAGCTTTAACAACTCTAATACCTCCAAGTTGCTCTTCAACTTCTGTAGTCATTTGTGCTTCAGCTTCTTTTACTCTTAATGAAATTCCTAATGCCTTTGATGAAAAATTAGAAGCAAGCCACAACACAGCAGGAATAGAGAGAAGAACCAAAGCTCCCAGTGGCAGACTTAAGCTTAATAAGGTAATGCTTAGGATAATGAGAAGTAAAATATTAGCGGTAGCTAATGGGGCAATTGCAAACGCGAGTCTTACTTGGGAAGCATCACTTGAAGCTCGTGCCATGAGTTCACCCGTTGGAACTTTATCATGGTAATTATATGCCAACTTCTGCATATGGGTAAAGATTCTATTTCTTATTCCTGCCTCAACATTGTAAGAAACATGCATTGAGAAATATCTTCTTATACCAATTGTTGAAGCACGTAAATAGCCTGCAAGCAACATGAAAGAAATTAATATAATTAACATTTGCCTGTTTTCTAAAATAATCGCATCATCAATAATTCTTTTAATTATGTAAGGCTGAATAACAATCAGAAAACACCAAACCACAGCTGAGCCCATCGAAATAATGAAGCTTCTTCTATTTTCTTTTATACCATCTTTATAAAAATTTACAGCTTTTTTGAATTCTGGTGTTTTAAATACTTTAAACATGTATTTCAATCATAAATGATTTAAATATTTAAAAATAATCCAAAGGACTTTGTGCATTATTTCACAAGCATATTAGTGTTATGGCTATGAATGATGTTTTAGATAAAAAAATAGAAAATGTATTAGATTCAGCTGACCGAATGTTTATTGCTACTAGCGTTGGTGGCAACTCCTCAGGTGCATCCGTATTTTTTAGTAGAGATGGTGAAGATTTAGTATTTTTCACGTTCCATCCAACAAGAAAAGCTGAACAAATCAGGTTAAACCCACGTGTTCATGTTGTAATCTGGCCAAAAGGCCAAGAAGGAATTGAAGGTCTTCAAATTGATGGAGAATGTTACAAAATAAAAGATGAAAGCGAAAAAAAGAAAGCTTATAATCTTGTTTTAGAAACTACAGATGCATTCAAAGAATTTATGGAGGATGACTTTCTTATTGAAAATGATGTTGTTGGATACTACAGAGTAAAACCTACAACAATTAAATATGTTAATTTCTATCAAGAAGAAAAATTTGAATGGAAAACTATACCATCCAATAAAACATCAGCAATAAAAATGGCTCTCAAATTGGGAATAAAAAGAATTGGACTCTGGTTGAGGACTATTCGTGCTCCTTTTCTTACAGCTACTTTTGCCCCTATTTTTATTGGTGCTGCTGTAGCTTGGAGAGATCTCAAAGATGCAGGTTTTGATTCATCATGGTCATGGAGAATGTTTTGGCTTGTTTTAGCTGGAGCATCATTAGCTCAAGTAGCCACGAATGCATCTAATGATTACTTTGATCATACGTCAAATGCAGATGAAATAAATAAAGTGGCAAGTCCGTTTAATGGTGGAAGTAGAGTTATTCAGGTAGGCCTTATGACACCCGGACAAGTATTGATTACTGCACTTGTCAGTATTGCTGGAACTGTAGCAATTGGTCTTTATCTAAATCAACAAATAGGTGGTGGATACTTTGCTAACACTCCAATCTTATGGGCTGGAATACTTGGAACTTTCCTTGCTCTTGGTTATACGGGTGACCCTGTAAGACTTGGCTACAAAGGGTTTGGTGAAATAGCAATCGCTCTAGGTTTTGGACCTGTTATGGTAATGGGGGCACACTACGTACTTACAGCACCAATTCATGAAAACATTCTTTCAAGCTGGAACTGGGCTGAAGCTCTTGTAGCTTCAATCCCTATAGCAATATTGGTAATGCTTATAGTCTGGATAAATCAATTTCAGGATGCTCCATCAGATGCAGCAGTAGGGAAAAATACTTGGGTAGTCCGAACAGCTGAACAAGGTGAATGGATGAAACTCGAGAAACCAATGAGGTTGTATAAGCAATTCATGATAGAAGCGTTTATTGCAGTAGCTTTCATAGGAGTTTTAAGTTTGTTTACAGATATTGGAACAGTCTATGCATTTATAGCTCTTGCTCCATTGGCTCTCGTTTGGAAAGCTTTCAAAATGGCTGATGAATGGATGATTAAATGGAACAACCCGGAAGCAGATAGACAAAAAGTGCCGTATGAGCTCTTACTTGTTAATGTTTCAACAATTGGAATTCATTTCCTTACAGGGTTGCTTTTAGCTGCAGCATATATTTTATAATTGCCTGAATCAGCAAATTTTTCTAATATATACAAATTTTACGATTTAATCAACACTGTTCTTACACTCGGTTTTGATAAATCTTGGAGAAGTAAAGCAGCAGATAATCTTACTGGAACCTCAGTACTTGATTTAGGAAGTGGGACTGGTGCTGCGTTCGCACAGTTGATCAATTATGAAACTACGGCCTTAGATCCAGATAAAAAGATGTTGGAATTAAATATATTTGAAAATAAAATTCTAGGTACTGCTGAAAACTTACCTTTTGATGACAATAGCTTTGACAATGTGTTTTGCAGTTTTGTGTGGAGAAATATATCCGATACAAATAAAGCACTCAGTGAGATATATAGAGTAGTGAAACCTGGTGGAAAGTTTGTTCTGCTTGATATGACAAGACCTAAAAATTCAATATTAAGAATACTACATAAGATTGGTTCATTTAAAGTACTTCATCTTATAGGTTTTTTAACATTTAATTTAAAAGAGTATAGATTTCTTTATAAATCGTTAGACTTTTACCCCCAACCTGAAAATCACCTTAAGAAGGATGATTTTATGGATTTAAAAATTGAGAGATTGGGGTTATTTGATTTTGTTTACTTGGCAGTTTTTACAAAGTAGATAGTTTTTTTAAGATTTAAATTTACTGATTTGCTAGAGCTATAAGCAATTGTCCAACTTGATCTTGTGGTAAGTTCCCTGTTCTTCTCGCAACAACTTTTAAATCTTTATCTAAAAACACCCAGTATGGAAATGAGTTAACTCCGTAAGCAGTACCTATATCTCTGTCAATGTCATAAATCTGTGTTTCGGTCCAGCCCTCTCTTTCTAACCAATCATGCGGTGGGTAATTGTCTCTTGATCTATCAATTGATGTAGCTACAGCAATAATTTCTACACCCTGTGGAACACCAATAACATCAATATACTCTTGCATGACTGGAACTTCTTTCTGACAGAATCCACACCAGTGAGCTAAAAACAGGAGAACTTTTGCATTACCATCTTTTTCTAGTGTGACTATCTCAGAGTTTTCATTTGGTCCCGAAAATATTGGCGCATCAAGACCTCTTGCAACATTATCATCATTTTCTCCAGAATATTCCGGCAAACCCTGACCTGTAATCGTAGTCTCACCTTCAGGTAAATTTCCATCTAGCGGTTCATCAACTAAAGATACACCAATTGCAACGGCCAAACCTATTACTAGAACTACTGCTCCTGCGATAATAAAGTTTTTATTCAACTGTTTCCTTTCTCGAAATATCATAGTACAGCAATGATAAGAATATAGTTAAAAATCCTGTCGTTGCCATAACAGGTATGCTTATGAAACCAAATATATCAACGTATTTTAAATTACAAGGTACATCAATAGCACATGAACCGCCGCCACCACCGCCATTTTGCAAATATATATGATAGATACCAATACCAATACCAACAACACTTAGATATCCAACTTTGATTAATGATTTATTAAATAATCCAAAAATCAAAAATAAAGCTATGGGATACATAAGATATCGTTGATACCAGCAAAACTTACATGGTATAAAACCAACTACCTCAGAATAAACAATACTCCCAACAGAACAGAAAACAGCAACACTAGTCGCAAAATTATAAAACTGATCATTGATAACTTTTTTAAATCTTTTTTTTGAAATTATAAAATATAAAATTAGGCCACTTATTGCCCATGCGACAAAAGTAAAAAATCCAAAGAGGGTGTTAAAAAATATTATTAAATCCATATAAAATTTTACCTTAAAAACAATGATAGGCGGACAATGCCGCCTATCATCAAATTTTGTTATAGAAAAGTCTTAGACTTTTTCTCCAGATTTGATTCTTGCCATTCCAAGAACTAACACACCTAAACCAACTTTGTTAATAATGTCAGCGATTGTGTAAAGAACTTCTCTAATAGCATCAAAATCACCCGCTACAGGAGCTAGATATCCTAATGGATAGATTATCCAACCAACAAGTATGAGGTTTTTGATTTTTTCAAACTGATCTGCCTCAGCGCCTTTAAGACCGATACCTTCTGCTTGAAGATTTCTCATCAAGTAGATGTATGCAGCCATAGCTACAACGAATCCAACCCAGTATGCATCGCTACCTGCAGCAGACACTTCACCATAGTAACCGCCACCAATCATCACGACAGCAGCCAATCCCCAGTTTCTAACTTTCTCGTTATACTCTTTACCTGAAGATGTTACGGCAAGTACCTCTACGAACATTAATGGTACTGTTAGGATCCAATCGACATATCTTAAGCCTGTATCAAACTCTCCACCAGCCCATGAGCCAGTCATTTTGTTGTAATGATACCAAGCTATTCCTGTCACAAGAGCGGAGATATATACTCCTCTTCTGTGTTTTGGATCTACTTCTCTAGATGATGCAAGTAAAAATACTGTACCAGCAAGCATGCCCACTGTTGCAATCATAAAGAGTCTGTAAGTAAGTTCAGCCATTTTAGCCTACTCCTTTGTTTGTAATTACTTTGTGAATTTAATCACAATCATATATTATTAAGTTTTTGCATTTGAGATAGGAAATTTAAAAAATATTTGTATATTTATGTAACTTTATTTTTATTTAGTAGTAACAGCTTCTCTTGAAGGATTACCCCATTTTTCCAAATAAGGCTTCAGATTAAACTTTCTAGCAGCTGAATCAGAAGTCATATATCTTATTTTTCCATAAATTTGTCGTTCTGGACCCCAAGCTCGATCATATCTTCCAAGCACCCAAAAAACTCCGGAATAGGAGTTTGGATCTCTGCCGTCAAGTGCGTATCTATCGTTTAGCGTAATCATATATGACAATGCTATTTGAGGATTTGGAGACCATTCAAGTATTTTTTTACCCCAAAGCATTCTCAAATAATTTTGTATGATTCCCTGTTCTCTTAATTGATTTTGAGCTGCATTCCATATCTCATCATGAGTTTCGGCATAAGTCAATTGATCTAATGAATAAACATGTTCTCTTTCATCCGTAGCATGTTCTTGAAGTGTTTTAACTGCCCATTCAGGTAATGAGGAGTACTGATTGTAGTTAGCTCTTCTTACACAGGTATGGTAGCCCAATTCCCTCCATGTAATTAGCTCATCAAGAAAACTATCAAAATTAAGACTTCCACCCCACCAGCCTTCTCTTCTTCCAACTAAATTTGGTTTAATCTGTTCTGGAGACCATGATTCATGTTTAACTAACTTCTCAAAGACTTCATGAGTTGAAATATGGCCAAAATGAAAGTATGGAGACATCTGACTACTTGCATTTTTTGATGGGTCACTACTAAATTGTGCATAATCACTAAAGCCCTCACTTAGAAAATTATCAAATCGATTTGATGCTTTCATGTAGCCACCCTCAATTGAACTAACACCAACAGTTTTATCAATATCTAAGGAATCTAAAAATTTATCTATATTTGTATTCTTAAAATCAAATGGCTGCCATTTTTTTACAGTTGAGGAAATTAATTTTTCATCAAATTTTTTATTCAATGTTGCAAGAGGAAACTTGTCAGGTACCTCGGTAATAAAATCTTCTAAATTTTTATGTAAGTACCTTCTAAAATCATGAGCACGAACATATTCTTTGGATGAAAGGCGAATAGGAACTAGCCCATTTGAATCAACTAATTCATATCTTGTAGATATTTCTCCAGAAGCTTTAGCAGTCATTTGTGGAACAAAATATGTAGGGTAGTCATCAGTAACAACAACAGATGCTTTTTTAGCAATATCCTGAAGAAGCCCCTCTGACTCATTCGGAGCAGTCTCTACATATGGAAAATAATAAGCATTTGTTTTAGATATTTCATCATTCATTTCTTTCATACCATCAAACATGAACTTATGAAACCTTAAACTTGACATTGGATAACCTAAAATCAACGGCTCTAAAATAACTAGAGGTTGAGAAAGCTTGTTTGCCCATTCAACAGCTCGTTGGAGAGCAAAATTATATTTTGTTCTCTTAAAAGCAATAACCCAGTACACAACATATGAAGATGAACTAATCTCTGGTGTGATGTCTTTTAGAGTAGTTACTCTAGAAACTGGTACTTGAGTCATATTCTATATTATAAATTCATTAGGAAAGTATCAAAAGAATTACCTTCCATTTTGGTTTTAAAATAAATTATATTTAGCTACAATTGAAAAGATTAAATTATGGGTGCAATAAATATTACAGATGTTGGGAAAGTATATCCCAATGGCACAAGAGCTCTTGAAAATGTAAATATAGAAATACATGATGGTGAGTTTGTTGTACTTGTGGGTCCTTCTGGCTGCGGAAAAACTACTTTATTAAGAATGGTTGCAGGATTAGAAGATATTACAGAAGGTGAAATCTCAATCGCTGACAAAGTTGTTAATGAAGTAGCTCCCAAAGATAGGGATATAGCTATGGTGTTTCAAAACTATGCACTATATCCTCATATGTCTGTTTATGACAACATGGCATTTTCTTTAAAATTACGTAAGCTTCCAAAAGATGAGATAGATTCAAAAGTAAGGGAAGCTGCAAAAACATTAGAGATCGATGAGCTTCTTGATAGAAAACCAAAAGCTTTGTCAGGTGGTCAAAGACAGAGAGTTGCAATGGGTAGGGCAATCGTTAGAAGTCCTCAGGCATTTTTAATGGATGAGCCTCTTTCAAATTTAGATGCAAAGCTAAGGGTTCAGATGAGAGCTGAATTAGGTGAGCTACACGCACAATTAGAAACTACTACTTTATATGTTACACACGATCAAGTAGAAGCTATGACAATGGGAGATAGAGTTGCAGTAATTAGAAAAGGTGTTCTCCAACAAATTGATACACCAAGGGAGATATATTTATATCCAAAAAATATTTTTGTTGCGGGATTTATTGGTAGTCCTGCTATGAATTTTGTTTATGCGACTATTGATTTTTCAGAAAAAGAAACCGAATTAACATTTGGTGACTCAAGCATAGTTAGCTCTGATGCCCCAAAATCTTTATCTGACTTTAATGGCAAGGAAATTGTACTTGGAATTAGACCAGAAGCATTTGAAGATTCAGTCTATGCAAATGATAAAGAATTTACTGAACAAATTAATATAAATGTTTCTTTACTGGAGCAACTTGGTTCTGATACCTATATACACTTCTACAAAGATATTCCACCTGTACAAACTAAAGCGATTGAAGAAATACTAGCTGATGAAGGTGAAGATATATCCGCATTAGGTACTGAAACAAAATTTATAGCAAGAATTAATCCAAATGCAACAATTGAAGAAGGACAAAATATTAATCTTGCTATAGATCCTTCCAAACTTCATTACTTTGATCCAGAGACCGGTTTAGCTATAACTTAAATTTCTTTATCTAGTTCGTTTAATAACCTAACTAAAGATTCTGAACCTTCTCTAATAAAATTTACAAAAAACTTCCATAATTGATTTGAACCAATTCGTCTAGCCATAACCTCAGATGCATCATATCTAAATAAATCTTGTTTAAGTGAGGAATGAACTATATCAAATTCATATTGAGTTAACTCATTGTTAATAATTTCACGATTAAAATGTTTATTTGCTGAAATAAACTCTGCATCAGAATAACTTGACCATTTTTCTCCAAACTTAGAAGATAGAATCTCTGATATAACTTTTCTTGCTTCTTGATCATCTTCAATAAGAACTACAGCATCTCCTATTCCAACAACTGTATTGTCTAAAGTAATCTTTGGAAGTTTAAAGACACCATAATCTTCTCCATAGACATATTCATCTGGAATATAATAACGAAAATAATGTCCACTCCATGAGAGAAAACATGAGTTTTTATCATCAAGTAGGACTTTTGGTAGGTTTCTGAACTCTTTACTTATAATTGAGTCTGGCCCATTATGTATATGATTTGGATAAAATATAAAATCATCAATAATTTTGACAGAAGAAAAAATTTTAATATTAGATGCTTGAATACTTAGTTGAGACCATCTGTCGTAAACTTCTGGTCCATTTTTTGATAAAATTATATCTTCTAACCAATTAGTCTGTATCCATCCAGTAGAAGCAGAACTTTCAGAATTTGCGCACCAAGGAGTTACTCCTTTATCCGCTATTTTTTTTGTTGAGGAAATCAGACTATCAAAATCTTGAAAATTCAAATCATCATATTCTTCAAATTTTGAAATATCATACCAAATTAATGAATTGGGGAAAAGTCTTGTCCAACCAGCATAAATATCACTATTTATTGAGACTATGTCAGTAAGATGGTTTGGGTAAATCTTACTAATTAAGGAATCTTCAACTATCAATGAATTTAATTTATAAAGATGTCCTCTTTCAGCTAGATTTGTTACCCCCTGTGGATTAGGTATTAACGCGATACTAGCATTTAGATCTTTATTTTCTATAATGTAATTTTCGGGATCATTAACAGCTTTGTATTGAATTTTTATATCCAAATTTTCAGATATAATATCTAGCTCTTCAAGAAAATATTCCTGCTCGTGAAATTCTGGACCAATGATTACTACCTCAGGAGGATTGAATCCTATTATTGAAAATAATATTGTCACTGAAAAAAATATTAAGGGAAAGAAATATTTTTTATATAAGTTCAAGACTTATCCCAAAGTAATGCAGCTCCCCTTACGCCACTGGAAGATCCATGTAGAGCTTTCACAATTGGTGTGTGAAAGAAATCAGAAGCTAAGTATGGAATAATTCTTTTTGGGATTTCATCATACATTTCATCAATTTCAGACATTCCCCCCCCGCAAACAATCACGTCTGGGTCAAGAATATTGACAATAGTGCTGAAGGCTCTTGCAGTTCTTTCAAAATATGTACTCATTATTTCAATTGCTCGTTCTTCATTTCTTCTGTAAAGCTCAACAATTTCTTTTGACGACTTGTATTCATTAGTAATAAATTTATAATAATTTTCTAATCCAGGACCTGACAAAAAAACTTCGATGGCCCCCACTCTTCCACAGTGCCTCTGTACTGATTTTTCATAATCATCCATAGGTCCCGGAATAGGATTTTGTCCCCATTCACCTGTTAATTTATTAGGACCGACAACTAATTGATTTTTATAAGTAAATCCAGCTCCGACACCGGTACCCATGATAATTGCAAATACTGATTCATAATTTGTTCCTGATCCATCGATTGATTCAGATACTGCAAGACAGTCAGCGTCATTTGCAATTTTTATTTTATAGCCTAACAATGCCTCCAAATCATCTTTTACATTTTTACCTTCTAATGCTTCAGTATTAGATACCTGCACTAATCCTGTCTTAGGGTGCAACGAACCTGGCATTCCAATTCCGACACTGAATTCGTCAAAATCTTTTGAAATTTCAAAGATTAAATTCTGAACAGTTTTGATGATGGAGTCATAATTCTCTTTTGGGGCTTCTACTCGTTTTCTGGCTACTTCTTTTCCAGAAGATGGGTCAAGAACGATACCTTCTATTTTTGTACCACCCCAGTCAATTCCAATTTTCATATTATTTTTTTAATTCAAAACTTATGCTATATTTTTCTATATTAGTAGTGCCCTGTTCATCTATTTGATTATTTTTATTTACCTTCCAGTAATAAGGAGCGTCAGGATATGAACCTCCATAATCTGTAGCCACACCAATAAGATACTTGTCACCATTTTTCATATTTATATCTAAAAATCTGGCATAGTAAAAGTAGTTGTTGCATCTATCGTCAGACTCTTGTGTAAGTGTTCCTTTTATAGAATTTTTAAAATTATTATGATTATCAAGAAGGATTGTGAACTCTCCAGGTCCATAAAAATCCCATTTAGGACCTATACAAACTCCATTAAATTCACTTTCATAATCATCTCTAAATTTCATATCAAAAACTATTTGATACACATCAACTAAATTTACTTCTTTAGGAAATGCTTGAAGCTCAATCTCAACATTGTTTGAATTATCTTGATATATATTAATTGCAAGTCTTGAATCTAAATTTTCATCTGAATTACTAATATCAATTGAATAGTTGTACGTCAATGGACTGGTACATGAGCAAAAAAGAAAAGATATTAGTAAATATCTTGAAAGGCTCAACCCTTTACAGCCCCACCAATAAGGCCTCTAATAAAAAAGCGCTGTAATCCAAAAAAAACACCTAAAGGAACCAAGATAGATATTATCGCTCCAGAAGTTCTCAGATGCCAAGCTTCTCCAAATCTTCCGACAACAATTTGTGACATATGTGAAGTCACAACTAAGTTTTCTGGCTTGTATATTCCAAGAAAAACATTGGCAACAAGAAAATCATTGTAAACCCATAAAAACTGAAAAGTTGCAAAAGCAGCAATACCTGCAATAGACAATGGAAGAACAAGTTTAAAAAATGTTGTAAAATGAGAAGCTCCATCAATTTTTGCTGATTCCATCACGCTTTTTGGCAAACCCATCATAAAATCTCTCAGTAAAAAAGTTGCTAATGGTAACCCAAAGCCTGTATGAGCAAACCAAGTTGCAACAAATGTTCCGTTTAGGTCAAGTGCAGGAATTATTGGAATTCCACCAATCTCAATTCCATCTTTAAAAAGTTGTACTAATGGAATTAAAGACATTTGTAATGGAATTATCATTGATCCAACTACAAACAAAAATAAAACATTTTTGCCTTTGAATTCCATAAAAGAAAATGCATAAGCTGCAAATGCTGCAATTGTGATTGGAATAATAGTTGATGGTATAGTAACAGCTAAAGAATTATAAAAAGACCTATCCAAATTTTCAGCTCTAAAAACCTCTTGGTAGTTGTTAAAACTGAGCTCAGACCATATTGTGCCTGTATAAATAGCATCCCACCAAGATGTTCTTTTTATACTCTCGCCTGGTCTGAAAGAGCTCAATAAAAAACCAAAGATTGGAAACATCCATGTAAGAGCAATTGACACAATTATTAGCTTGCTTATTGGTTTGTCATACCACTTTTGGTTATTTCTTGTCATTCGTTCGCATTATCCCTTTCCCTAAGTGCAGAACCTATAATTACAGGCAATACACAAACAAAAATTAACACTGCAACTACTGAAGATCTTCCAAAATTTCTATACTTTGAAAATTCATCTAACATCTTTACAGCAAGTAAATTGGTCTCTAAATCTCCTCTAGTAGAAACATATATAATATCAAAAGCTTTTAAGACCGTAACAACCATATAAGTACTTACAACCACAATCGTACTCTTAATATAAGGAATAATAATAGACCTAAATACCTTTAATTCTGAAGCTCCATCTATTTGGCCAGCTTCCATTATTTCAGTTGGTATAGCTTTAATTGCTGCAGACAACACAACAGCTGCAAATCCAGTGTACATCCATATCATAATAGCCATAAGCAAGAAAGTGCTCACAGGTAAGTTAACTAAAATATCTCCAAACAAACCTGTACCCTGCAGTTGATTTGCAATAGGTAGTGCTGATAAATCTCTTTGCTGAAGCCAACCAACTGCTTCAAGACAACTTGGATCATCATACCCTTTTAACTCACCTTCAATAATCCTATTGTTATAACAAGCTTCACCTTTGGATACTCTAATACCATTAATTATGCCGATTTGAGTTAAAGGTGTTGGCCTGTATTCGTAAATGAATTTAAAGATTGCTGTAGCACCTACTGCAGAAATAGCCATTGGCATAAATATTATAGATTTAAAAAAAGACTCTCCTTTATTTAGCCTGTCTGTAAGCCAAGCAAAAACAAGTCCAATAAAAACCGTAAAAAATACTACAAAAATAAGCCAAAGTACTTGATTTCTAATAGTCACTACCATTTCGGTGTCTGTAAATGCCCATCTGTAGTTTTCCAAACCAACAAACTCTTGGCTAAACCTGTCTTTAAAACTTAAATAAAATGTTCTAACCGCCGGATAAAATAAAAACAAAAGAATCATAAAAATTCCTGGTCCAACAAACATTCGTGCTTCAAGTGATTCTCGAGCATCTTTTGGTGCAAAATCAATTAATTTATTCATTCCATAAAAAAGCAAAAATATAAATATAGAGCCAAAAGGAATAGCTATTAAAACAACTATATTTCTTGTCAACTGCTCAGTAAGTTCACGAAATAATATTGCTTGTGATAGAAACCATATCAGAGGAAAAATACCCAAAGCAAGAGAGGATATCCCAAATCGAAGTAACTTCTCTTGTTGTGTATTATTTTTCATTTAGTTAGTAATTTTAACCTATTAGTTAAACGATAGCCACCCGTATAGGGTGGCTATCTAAATAAATATACAGTCTTAGCTTATGGCCAAGAAGTATCTATATTTGCTAATGCTTCATCAATATATCCTGGACCATTGACAGCTAGGTTCATCATTTCTTTCCAGAAAGAACCGCCACCAACTTCAGGAGGCATCAAGTCAGATGCATCGAATCTAAATGAGTTAGCAGAAAGTGCTGCAGAAATTGTCTCACCCATAACTCTATATAAATCATTAGAGTATAAGGTTTGATCAAATCCTGTATGAGCACTCATTCTTGCGTTGTTAGGCATTTGAGCTGCTGGAGCATGAAAATCTGCACTCAACAGGTACTCTGCCACAACTTTAGTTGCTTCTCTATCATTAAAAGCAGCCCACATATCTCCACCGCCTAATGCAGCAGCCGGAAGGCTCGCATCAACTGATGGGAATGGGAATACTGTTGTCTCAACACCAGCTTGTCCCTGAGCAGACTCAGGCCAGAATGATGTTATGAAAGATGCTTGTCTATGCATGAAACAACCTGGGTTGCCATTTGCATCTTTTGAGAACATTGGATCTTGTGCATTACCAAAGTAAGTTGAAACAATAGCATCTGTTCCACCAACTACATAACCTTCAGTATGCATGATTGTGCTTAATAAAGTAGCTGCATTCTTTACAATTGGATCTGAGAATTTAAGTTCGTTAGTAACCCACTTGTCATAAGAATCAACGCCATCACCGGTACGAAGCATGATATCTTCCATCCAGTCAGTAGCTAACCAACCTGAAGCACCGTTTGAGTACATTCCGAAACAGAATGGATTCATACCATCAGCAACGATTTGATCAGCTAAAGCAATCATTTCGTCCCAAGTTGCTGGAACGGAATAACCTCTTGCTTCAAATTCTGCTGGTTGGTACCAAACAATACTCTTAAGGTTAGCTGCATTAGCGCCACCATAAATAACTCCATCAACAGTACCTAAACCAACTAGGTATGAAGAGAAATTATTTTGATACTCTTCTAGATCTATGTCTAGATCAGCTAGAGGAGTTAAGTATCCTCTATTTGCAGCATCTACTACTCCACCTGGTTGTGGAAATAGTGCGAAGTCTGGTGTATCACCAGATTCCATTTGGATTTGAATTTCTTGCTCAAAGTTATCAGAACCTTGATAAGTTACAATAATTCCTGTTGCTTCTTCAATAGCTTTAATATTTTCTCTAAAACCATTTTGGTCTTCACCAATAAGCGCACCTGTGATTGAAACAGTTTCACCTTCAAGGCTTCCACCACCACAAGCACCAAGAATCAAAGTAAGAAACAAGAAACACATTAATAATGGTTTTTTCATTATTTACTTTCCCCTTTGTGTATACGTACGTATGCTAAAAACAAGGATTTTTAGCTTCTTCTAGTGTATTAAAAAATTGATAAATTTCTAATAGAATTTGAATTTTTTGTAAATTGGCTTGAAAAATTTATAAAATTTAGTTAAATTTCGTGCCCGGGGGGGGGACTCGAACCCCCACATCCTTTCGAATAACGGATTTTAAGTCCGTCGCGTCTACCAATTCCGCCACCCGGGCTAATCTCTAATTTAGTATTTTTTTAGTATTAGGCCCTCTAAAATATCGTTTTTTGAAATTATAATTGAAGAATTTTCATATCGTTTCATTATATTTTCTAATATGAAAATCCCAGATGTTATTGTTTTTGCTCTTTTGGGATCAACCCCATTAAATTTTGTAATTATCTCCGGTTCACTCAATTTTTGAACTATATTTTTAATATTTATCAGATCAAGTTGACTTATTGCAATATTATGAATTGCATCTTCATCAAACCTGTCTTGCTTTAGATGTATAGCACCTAAAGAAGTAGCTGTGCCAGAAACACCAATTAATAACTTCCCATTGGAAATTTTCAAATTGCTTATTTTATCCATTACTTCTTGTTCAGCTTTGATAATATTGTCTCTATTAGTTGGTAATTCAGTAAAATATTTTTCTGTCAAGGTTACAACACCAAGATCAAGCGAATGTGATATCACTTTATTATTATCTTCGTAAATAAATTCTGTACTCCTCCCACCTATATCAACTATTAAGTAATTCTGAAGATTATCAATAAAATGATGTACACCAAGACTTGTGATTATTCCCTCTTGCTGTCCGGTAATAATTTCAACCTGAATATCTAACTTTCTTCTAATTTCATCAATAAATTCTTCCGTGTTACTACTATCGCGCATAGCAGCAGTCCCTACGGCAAAGACCTCTACTACGTCATGTTTTTTAATCTTCTTAAGAAAGGTTTTTAAGGTCTTTATGACTCTTTGTCTTGCTTCGTCAGAGATAAAACCATTTTCCTCTAAACCTTCTGCCATTTTGGTTACGACATGTAATCTTTCAAGAGTATTAAATTTTTCTCCTGAAATATCAGCAATCAATAATCGTGTCGAGTTTGAACCTAAGTCCAAAGCTGCAATCTTTACCATATCATTTTCCATTCCGGATTATTTTTCATTTCAGCAATATCAACACACGGCTGTTCACAATTAAAATATCCCACTGATTCTAAAACTATTTTACCAATGGGGTTTAATCCTGTAGAAAGCTCATCTGCCGTGTGAGAATGTAAACATTTAATGGATTCAGTTGCTCCACCTACACCTCCAGAAGATTTGTATTTAGCTTCGGGCTCTTGAATAGTATCTCTTTCATCTTTATAACTATCTTGTCTAGATTGCCATTCTTTTTTTAGGTCAAAGTTTTTCATTAATTCATTATCTAATTCATTTATCATCCCATGTGACTCAAGAGTTCCAATTTTTTTATTGTACATTGGACAGGTAAGCCAATAGGTGGTCGGAAACGGAGTTCCGTCATCTAAATTTGGAGGTACTTTAATTGAAACTGGTAAATTGAAGTGACACTTACAAGATACACTCACATCACTTCTAAGATTTCTGCCTATTTGTATTTCGACAATTTTGCTATCTTTATTGTCCATCTTGTCCGACAATAAACTCAACAACATATTCAAATACAGTTTTTGATCTTTCAGTATTTAAAACTTCGTCAATTGGTGTCACAGGTTCCGGAACATCGTAAATATATAATATTTCACCCTCTTTTCCATATCCTCTTTTTCTAAGCACAACCTCTAGTTTTTTTGGATCATCTAAATCAGAGATTTGTTGATTCCAATCAGCTATTTGATTTTGAATTTCACTTTTTTCAGCTATATTAAGTTCAATTTCTTTTTGCAAATTTGTATAAGAAGAATATGTAGATTGTATTGTTTCAAAAAAGAAGAATAAAAAAGATCCTGTTAAAACAATAAGCAATACGCGCGTAAGGATATTGCTACTAGTATTTTTTATTTTTGCCATTTTTTATTATTAAAGTTAGTAGAACCTACTTGTTCTGAAATTCTAAGTAGTTCATTATATTTTGCAGTTCTCTCACCTCTGGCGGGAGCACCCGTTTTTATTTGGCCACTTGAGGTTCCAACAACTAAATGACTGATAAAAGCATCTTCAGTTTCACCAGATCTATGTGAAACCATGCTTGTATAATTATTATCTTTAGCAAGCTTCATAGTTTCAATAGTTTCAGAAATACTACCTACTTGATTAACTTTAATGAGAATTGAGTTAGCACAGTTATCATCAATGCCTTTTTGTAATATCTTTTCTTGAGTTACAAAAAGATCGTCACCTACCAATTGAACCGTGTCACCAATTTTTGAAGTTAAATACTTCCATCCTTCCCAGTCATCTTCTGCTAATCCATCTTCAATAGAAACAATTGGATAAGAATTTGATAACTCTACTAAGTAATCTGCCATTTCGGTATTCGATAAAGGATTCCCTTCGATATGATACATATTGTTTTTATAAAACTCGGATGCAGCTGCATCAAGCGCTAAAGAAATTTCATCACCAGGTTTATATCCTGCTTCAGCAATAGCGAGCATGATTTCATCTAACACTTCTTTTGAAGATGAATAATTGGGTGCGAATCCTCCTTCGTCGCCAACATTAGTTGCTAAACCTTTATCTTTCAGACGTGTTTTTAATGTATGATAAACTTCAACTCCTGATCTCAAAGCGTCATTAAAATCAGAGAAGCCATGTGGAACAATCATAAATTCTTGAATATCCACTGAGTTATCAGCGTGAGCACCACCATTTAAAATATTCATAAACGGTACAGGTAACGAGGGTTCTCCATATATATTTGGAATCAACTCATATATATGCTTTTTTGATGATTTACTTAGTGCAACTAAGTTGGCCATAGAAACAGCTAAAATTGCATTTGCGCCTAAGGTGCTTTTATTTTCAGATCCATCTAGGTCAATTAGTATCTTATCAATCTCTGCTTGATCTTTTGCGTCTTTACCGATTATTGCATCAGAAACTACACGGTTAACATTTTGAACAGCTTTAGAAACCCCTTTACCGTTAAATTCTTTAGATTCATCTCGCAATTCATGCGCTTCGAGCTTTCCTGTGGAGGCACCTGATGGAACTGCAGCTCTACCCAAAGAACCATCCTCTAAAGTAATTTCTACTTCAACTGTGGGGTTAGCTCTTGAGTCTAGAATATACCTAGCAAATACGTTTTTAATTTTATTATTCATAACCCTGTTACTTAAAATCTAGCAGAAAATACTTACATTGTTACTTGAATTGGCTTTTCTTCGCATCTTGCCATAGTTGCTCAATATCAGCATCCTCATCAAAATTGTTCTCAACATACTTAGCTCTTTGTATGAATCTTGAAGTCGATTGGTTTAATTGAATTTCAGGATCTGCATCTAAATGTCGGCATACATTTACAATAGAAAACAGAATATCACCTATTTCACTTTTCCTATCATCATTATCTTTAGCATTTTGTAATTCTTCCACCTCTGAAAGTAAATCTTGTAATGCCTCTTCATAGTTTGCATAAGCTAAGTTGATTTTTTTTGCTTTTCTTTGTGTTTTAAAAGCCTTGGTAATAGAAGGAAGTTTTTGATCAATATCATCAAAAATAGATTTTGTATCATCAGTCTTCTTAATCTCCTCCCACTGTTTTTCAACATCTTCAGCATTTTCAAGAACTACATCACCAAATACATGCGGGTGTCTTTCAATAAGTTTATTTTGTAAATTATTAACTACATCCACTATTGAGAAATGATTATTGTCTTCAGCTATTTTTGAATGCAATAATATTTGTAATAATAAATCTCCTAACTCATCTTTGAGCATGGAATCGTTTTTAGAGTCGATTTGAAATTCAGCTAAAGCGTCTAATAACTCATAAGCTTCTTCAATTAAATGTTTAGCCAATGTTTCATGGGTCTGCTCTCTATCCCAAGGACATTCAGTTCTTAATCTACTGACTATTTCAACTAACTCATTAAATTCTTTCATACTGAAAGAATAGTATTTAAGAATTGGTATGTTTTTTCCGGACTTAAAGAGTTTTTAAACTTTACAACTAATCTTTTGTTTCTAAACAAAAATTTTCTATCAAAATCCTTAACTTGAGAATTGATACTTTCGGTTAAGTCAATTGGAAATAATTCAATTTGATATTCGTTTACTTTACATCTAATAATTTTTTCTTTCTGGAGTAATGATCTTATTTTTGCTGTGAAGAAAAGATTTTCTGTTACCTCAGGTGTGGCACCAAATCTATCGAGAATTTCTGCTCTCATTTCATCAACTTTTTGATGATCTGTGTGTTCTAGTCTTTTATAAATATCTATTCGTTCTGAATCTGCCTCAATATATGATTTAGGAATTGATGACCCCCAAAAACATTCAAGTTTAATTTGTGTCGCTGGAGTGACACTCTCTTCTAGCTGTTTTCCTTCTATCGAATCCATCACATATTTATTAAAAATATTTAAGCCGACATTTGCTATGAAACCAGACTGTATGTCTCCTAAAATACTACCCGATCCTCTAAGTTGAAGATCTTTCATAGACAATGAATACCCAGTAGCAGTTTGTCCAATCGATTTAATGGCATCTAATCTTAATTCTGCATCAACACTTAAATTTTCATTATGAAAAAAATAAGCAAAACTCTGTTCACCTCTTCTACCAACCCTGCCTTTAAGTTGGTAAAGCTGTGACATACCAAGTAATTCAGATCTTAAAGTAATTAATGTATTTACTTTAGGTAAATCAATACCAGCTTCAACAATAGTTGTAGCAAAAAGAACATCTACTTTTTTATCCCATACATCCTGCATCGTTTTTTCAATCTGCACAGATGAAAGCTGCCCATGAAGAATTCTGTGGTTAAGTTTTGGAAATTCTGTTTGTATTTTCTTCATCCATGTTTGTAGTTCTTCAATACGATTTAAAACAAAAAATACTTGGCCACCTCTAGACATTTCTCTCTGAATAGCTATTGCAATAGTAGATTCATCTATACCGCCAACGTGAGTTAATGTTTCTAATCTATTTTCCGGAGGTGTTTCAATTTTTGATGTATCTCTTATACCCATTAATGACTGTTCCAAAGTTCTGGGAATTGGTGTTGCTGTTAGGGTAAGTTTGTGTGTTTGCGATGTTAGTGATTGCAACCTATCTTTATCTTCAACACCAAACCTATGCTCTTCATCAATAATTATTAATTTTAAATTTTTAAACTCAATATCTTTACTTAAGATTCTGTGGGTCCCAATTAAAATGTCTACTGATCCATCTGCGACACCTTGTACGATTTCACTAATTTCTTTTTTTCTAACAAATCTGCTGAGATGCTTAATGTTGAGAGGGTAATTGTTTAACCTTTCAAGAAAAGTTTCAATATGCTGTTGTACCAAAATAGTTGTTGGTGCAAGTAAGGCTACCTGCCCTCCGGAGAAAGCTACTTTGATAGCTGCTCTTAAAGCTACTTCTGTTTTTCCATAGCCAACGTCTCCAAAAATTAACCTATCCATAGGAATATTTTTTTCTAAATCAGCTTTAACGTCATTTATAGCAGCAAGTTGATCGGGAGTTTCTATATATTCAAAATTACTCTCAATTTCATTCTGCCATGGTGTGTCTTCAGAAATAATTAATGAATCGTTTTTAATATTTCTTAACTTGTATAAATTAAGCACTCTATCAGCAACTACCTTTGCATTTTCTTTTGCTTTCTCTTTAGCTCGCTCCCATTCAGCTCCACCTAAACTTGAGAGTTTTGGATTTTCTCCACCGATATATACTTCTAACTCATTAATTTGTTCTGAAGGGACAAATAATTTGTCTGAACCGCCAAATTTTATGGAAAGATAATCTTTTTCTACACCTTTGATTCTTTTAACAACAGTTCCTTCATACAGACCGATTCCATGAAAGCTATGCACAATATAAGTATTTGGTATAAGTATCGATTCTTCACTTAGCGTTTTTGCTTGCTTTTTAGATTTCTTTATTTTTCTAGCAAAAAAGAGTGACTCATCAATTACAGCAATACCTAATTCTTTAAATATTGCAGAAAATGAAAAAGGA
Organism: uncultured Candidatus Actinomarina sp.; assembly: GCA_902555055.1. Classification (GTDB taxonomy): domain Bacteria; phylum Actinomycetota; class Acidimicrobiia; order Actinomarinales; family Actinomarinaceae; genus Actinomarina. Next base: position 21,822 of record CACDQN010000002.1, on the reverse strand, counting down.
TTGTGAACAATATTTAAATTTGCAAATACAGAAAAATTTTCAATTATTTGTTCATTATCTGATGCAAGATATATGTTACTTACGTTATTTAATTTTTTCATTACATCTTCTTGGTGGGTTCCATCAAGAAAAACTGGTCTGTTCTGCAAATTTTCTAAATCGCTAGTGGAATATAACGTTGTATCAAATGTGCCTAGATTTTCAAAAATATTTATGTGTCGAGATTTAAAATTTGATATTTTTAAGGAAAAATATTTTTGAAGATTCTTAAATGTCTCTTGCTCGACATTCACAACATCATCAAACTCACTTTTACATCTTTCTATATCAACAATATGAAGTGAAGATTCATCAACAAAGTTAAACAAAGAATTGTTACTCGAAAGATTTTGACAATACTGAAATAATTCATATTCATCTAGTTCCTTGTTTTTATTTGAAGACACTGCTTCCAAAATATCTAATTGATTTATTTGAAAAAGCTCAGTAGCAGGAACCACCATAGCTGATTTTTCAACTGTTGATGATCTTTGCGAGATTGGATCAAAATTTCTTAATTCTACAACAGTATCACCATCAAAAATTAGTCTGATTGGCTGAGTTCTATTGATTGGATAAACGTCTAATTGACCGCCTCGAACTGCAAAAGTTCCTTTTGCTTCAACTCTATCTTTTCTTAAGTATTGGAGATGTATAAGATTTTCAATTAAGATTTCGAAATCAATTTCCTGATGTGTTGAAATCTCAACCACTTCAAGATTTTCAAAAAATAATCGTTGAGATACTGCCTTTATAGTTGTAGCAACGTTTACCTCTTTAGTAGTTAATAGTGAATGAATAACAGCAAGTCTTTTTCCTTGGATTTCATAAGAAGGTATAAAAGAGTCATATGTCAATGTATCCCAACTTGGAAACATTTCTATATTCTCATTTAAATTAGAAAAGTTGTTTTTAAATTCATTTGCCTCTTTATCTGTAGGAAAAATATAAATGTTTTTTTTTGATGCTTGATTCAATCCCAAAAGAATAGGAAGAGACTCCTTTGATGTAGTAATTGAATCGAGATTCATATTCTAGATTTTAGATAAATGAATATGTTGATTATCAATTAACCAGTTGACTGTTTTTTTAATAAATTCTTCAAGATTTGTGTAGGAAATATTTAACTCGTCTTGGGCTTTTGAGCCATTATATTGGTGGCCATGAGTTAAAACTCTTGCTGATTCGGAACATAAAAATGGTGCTGAGTTTGAAAAGACTTTATACAAATCTCCTATTGGAGCTATTGCCTTTAGTCCTAATTTAGGAACGTAAATAGGATTGCCATTCCAATTAGATAAATTTTTTAATACTTTTATCAATTCTTCACTTGTGCTTCGGAAACTGTTTAAGACATATCTTTCGTTATTTTTACCATAAGCTAAAGCATTGTAATGGCCATTAGTGCAGTCATCAATATCAACAACTGAGAGGTGGTTTTTAATTAATGGAGGATATTTTTTACTAAGAGTTGAAATAAGTAATTTAGCTGTTCCTGATACTCTTCCTGGTCCCTGTACTGAAGAGGGATTAACAGATACAAAATCAAATTCTTTTTTTAACTGAAATGCTTCTTCTTCAGCTAAAAATTTAGATTCTTCATACTTACTTAAAAAATAACCCCGGTGTTTTGAATCTTCATTTCCCTCTGTTCCAAGTTTCTCGCCTAAGGTAACTGCAGAAGATGTATAGATAAATTTTTGAATACCTAACTGGTTGCCTAGATTTAACATATTTTTTGTGCCTTTAATATTTGCATTAAACATATGCTCCGGATTTTTTGAGCACATTTGATTTACTCCTGCAACATGAAATATCGCATTTATATTTTTATCAGATAATTTTTCCTGAAGGCTATCAGAGAGAATATTTCCTTCGATTTTTTTTATATTTAAATTTTTAAAGAACTCATTATGAAGATCCGATCTACTTAAAGCATAAACATTGTGGCCATTTTCAACTATTTTTTTTAATAGTGGCTTACCTACAACTCCTGTTGAGCCTGTTATGAATATATTTTGATAATTCATTTAGTTTTTTGGATATAACCTGAAATATATTGATAACCAGAAATATAAGAAAAAATTAATGCGTGTAGGACAATTAAGTCAGCAATATCAAAACTTAGGATACTAAATGAAAAATCCATCATTACAAACCCTACAGCCCAAAACTGAAGGCTTGCTTTAGCTTTACCAAATTTACTTGGCGGAATCATAATACCTTCATTTCCAGCTAGACCTCTTAGACCTGTGATAATAAACTCCCTAACAATTAACAAAGTTGTTATCCAAATACTTACTCTATCTATATAAGTAAAGCCAATAAAAATAAAGGTTATAAATATTTTGTCTGCAATTGTATCAAGAAAAGCACCTGTTTTAGAAGTGACATTCCATTTTCTTGCTAATCTTCCATCAAAAAAATCTGTCCATGCAGCAATAAATGCAATTATTGCTGGAATTAACATCAAGCCTTCATTTGAACCGTCTAGTAAAATTAGGTACAAAATTACAGGCGCAGAAATAATTCTAAATATCGCAAGTAAATCAGGTATATATTGCTTCATTAAACCACATCAATTATTCGTCTCTCGGAAGCTTCTTTTATAGCTGCTTCTTTATCAATTACAAAAGTTTTCAGAATATCAGCAGAATCTTCAATTAAGAAATCTACTTCTTCTGTCTCATTATTATAAAACTTTGAAAGTACAAAAGCTGCGGGGTCTATATCTTTTGGCGGTCTTCCAACACCAACTTTTAATCTAAAATATTCAATAGTACCAAGATGAGAGTTGATTGACTTAATACCATTATGACCCCCATGGGAACTTCCCTTCTTAAGCCTCAGTCTGCCAAATGCTAAATCAATGTCATCATGAATTACCAGAATGTTTTCAGGCGAAACCTCTTTATATTTTAAATACGCTTTTACTGCTTCACCAGATTTATTCATTGAAACCATAGGCATAAGTAGATCAACTCTATTTTCTTCAATTATTAAAGTTCCAGATTTATACATTCCAGACTTATCTAGCTTAATTTCTAATGAATTTTGAACAATAAGTCGTTCAAGGATGTCTGCACCAATATTATGCCTAGTCTTTGAATATTTTGAGTGGGGGTTCCAAAGACCAACTAAAAGAGTTTTACTATTCTCCAGATTCATCTGAGGACTCTTCCCCAGCATTTTCTTCAGAAGACTCACCTTCGGCTCCTTCTTCTCCTTCAAGCTCTTCACCTTCGAGACCTTCTATCTCTTCTTCTTCTTCTACCGCAGCTCTAGGTAGTGTAATCGTTACCAAGATTGAATCATCATCTTCAGATGCTAATTCAACCCCTTCTGGAAGTTTAACATCTAAAACAGTGGCATTTTCACCAACATTAAGTTCAGAGATATCTAAATCAAGAGATGAAGGAATCGAAGAAGGTAGTGTCGAAACAGTAATTGTAGAATTAATAGTCTGAACTAGTCCGCCTTCATCTTTTACTCCTACAGGAGTCCCAAGGAAGTTAATTTGGACATTAGCCTCTACTTTTTGTGTTAAGTCAATTTGAATTAAATCAATGTGTAAAAATTCATTTTTATATGGATGTCTTTGAATCTCTCTTGCAAGTGTTGTGTATTTCTTTTTTCCAATTTCTAAATTTAAAATTACGTTAGATCCAGCTTCAGTTTTAAGAGCATTGGTAAATTCACGTGCACTCACAGCTATAGAAACTGGCTCCATGCCAAGACCATAAACTACTGCTGGAAGTAAGCCATCATTCCTGAGACGCCTCGATTCTCCAGAGCCTATGCTTTCTCTTACTGTTGCTTTTAAATTTGCTTCCATATTTATCCTTACGAATTATATAGAGTAATAAATTTTAATTACTACTCAAAGCAGTATTTATGCTTTTTCTGTAGCTTTTCTAGCTGAAATAACAGCAAAAGTTAGGGTAATTGCTGCGAATATACCTGCAGATAAATATCCTCTAAATAAGACTTCTAATTCCCATCCATCTACCATTACTGACCTCATAGATTCAATTACATATGTTGTTGGGTTGTATGCAGCAGCAGTTTCTAACCATCCTTTTAAAGCTTCTCGAGGAACAAAAGTTGGAGCAAGAAAGATAGCGGGGAAAAATAAAAATGTAGCAGCTTGAGCTCCCTGAGAAGAACCTGATTTGACTCCTGCAGCTACAGAATATCCAGCAAATCCCATTCCCCAAATAAATGCTAGTGACAATACAATTAAAAATCCTATATTTCCAACAGCAGGATCTGCACCTATAAATTTTCCAATTCCCAAAATAAGACTAGATTGGACCAAGACTCTAAAAGCACCTACATTCATTGGGGCTAAAATAATAGCCCATCGTGAAATCGGCATACTTTGATATCTTTTAAAAACACCAGATTCAATATCCTCCACTAAATAAATTCCTGAGGCAGCACCACTTAAAGAAGCTGAAACAATAGAGACTGGAAGTATAAAATTAACAAAATTCCCTTTAGCAAAATCAAAAGGTGTTCCACTAGCAGCTCCACCAAAGACTCCTCCAAGAGCACCATCATAAACAAATAAGAAAAATGCTGAAATAATTAAATTGGGTAATTCAGCTAATGGTCGCCTTATTACTCTAAAAACCATTCTTTTTGTCAAGATTTGCAACTGTACTAGAAAAGACCTGTTTGATTCCATTATCTATCACTCTCTTCATCTGGAGTTGGACTTTCTTCTGAGCCTTCTAATCTGTATCCAGTTACTTCAAGAAAAACATCATCAAGAGTTGGTTTATTTGCTGAGACAGAACTTACTTCTACACCTTGGCCAGTAAGATCTTTTAAATACCCAGGAATTTTTGATGCGCCATCTTCGACTGTAAGTCTTAATTCATTTTTTTCCTGAACTGTATTGCTTAATATATTCTTTGCATTTTCTAAATCATCATCACTATCAAATGCAAAAGTTATTACATCTCCACCTATACTTGCTTTTAATTCATCTGAGGTACCTTCAGCAACAACCAAACCTTCATTGATGATTGCAATTCTATCAGCTAATTCATCAGCTTCCTCGAGGTACTGTGTTGTGAGAATAACTGTTACTCCATTATCACGAAGTCTTTTAATTTCATCCCACAAAACTCTTCTTGATCCTGGATCTAGACCTGTTGTTGGCTCATCTAAAAAAAGAACCTCAGGAGAGTGAACTAAGCTCAAACCAAGGTCTAGCCTTCGCTTCATGCCACCTGAATAAGTTTTTACTCTTCTATCTGCAGCTTCTATCAAGCCTACAAGATTCAGTAGTTCATTAGTTCTCACTTCAGAATCTTTTTTTGAATATCCCCATAGTCTACAAGTTGTGAAAAAGAGTTCCCGACCCGTAAGAAGATTATCTATACCTGTGTCTTGAAGTGCTACCCCTATTTTCTCTCTTACTTCTTTATCTTTAGTTGCAACATCTATTCCTAATATGGATGCATTTCCTTCAGTGATACTTAAGAGTGTTGTAAGCATTAAAATTGTTGTAGATTTACCAGCTCCATTTGGACCTAGCAATCCAAAAATTTCACCTTGTTTGACTTGAAAACTAACATCTTTAACAGCTTCTACAGTGTCTTTTTTACTGATAAAAGTTTTCTTAATATTTTTAACGTCTACTGCTAACATAATGTACCTATAAGCCGAAATCTAATTTGATACTAATAGTATCAAAATTTAATTGGCCTCGTAGCTCAGGGGATAGAGCACAGGTTTCCTAAACCTGGTGTCGCAGGTTCGAATCCTGCCGAGGCCGCTATCAATTAAAACGTATTTTTAAATCTTTATTTATATTCGAAAAAACTATATTTTTAAACTCATCATGAATACCAATATTTGAAGCTACTAGTAAATTTGATGCTGTAGTTGGAAATTTATCTTTTTCATCAACTACTTTTCCACCAGCTTCTTTCAAAATTAAACTAGCTCCAAGTGTGTCCCATGGTTTCATAAAAAATTCAAAATAAGCATCAAACTTATTATCAGCTATCCAACACACATCTAATGCGGCACTTCCAAATCTTCTTACTCCACCACAGGATCTCAATACTGCTTCAAAAGTAGTTATGTATTGTTCGGAATTATTAACTCTGTCATATGGAAAACCTGTAGCCACTATTGCTTTCTGCATTGTAGTTTTTTTTACAATCTCTAATTTTTTTCCATTTTTATATGCACCATTATCTTTATACCCTTCGTATAAAATATTGTTATAAATATCTAAAACATATACCTGGGTAGGTTGGTTTTCTTCTAAAAGCATCAAGGTAATAGCAACCTGTGGAATATTATTTGTATAATTTACAGTGCCATCGAGAGGATCAATTACCCAAATTCTTGGTGCGTCAGAATTAATTGTTTCCGATTCTTCAGAAATAATTCCATCATTTGGGAAGTGCTTTGTAATAGCGTTTATTAAAATCTCTTCCGATTTTAAATCTGCCTCTGTGACTAAATCAACCTCGTGCAGTTTCGAAAATACCTCAACACCTTCTTTTAATTCTTTAATTGCTGATGCAGCATCATATATTGCACTTTTTAATATGTGTATGTCAAAGTCCTGGGTCATGAGTTATACAGAATGTTGTTGGCCAGAGTTCATATAATCTTGAGCATAAATACCTGCTCTAGATATTGACTTTAACTCAAGCCAAGTAAATGGATTTTCAGAATTATTTTTAACATAATCTAAAAATATTTGTAATGACTCTTTATGCCCTTTGCCAGATGAGAATACTTTACTCTTATCTTGATTTCCTTCTAAATATCTAAGTAGCTGAAAATCTTCAACAATATAAGAATTTCCACTTCCATGAACTTCTATTCTCTCTTTACCAAGACTTTGGTTTGTTTCTGAAAAATACTGAATAGATGCATGGGAACCATTAGTAAAATTTACATTAATAAACACTTGGTTTTCATTCACTTCATTATTTTCCTTATCAATTGGTGCAGATGAGGAAATACTTTGAGGCAATGAATCAAACAAATAACAAGCAAGGTCAATTGCATGGATAGCTTCACCAACAACTCTTCCACCGCCAATTTCTTTTATGTTTGTCCAGTGATCTTTATCTAATGGGGGAACACTAAATCTAAAAGATATAGAGTTTGCTGGATTTTGAATTAATTTTTGTTTTATAAACTGAGTTGCTTCGGAGAATCTTCTATTAAAACCAATAAATAACTTTGGATTATCGGCATTATATATAGCCTCTTCTATTTCCACTAAAGAGTCACTTGTTAATGCTAGGGGTTTTTCAACATAGATAGCTTTACCTTTACTTAATGCTTTTATGACAAGTTCTGCATGATTGAAGTGTGGCGTTAGTATCAGCACAGCATCTATCTCAGGTGAGCTAAGAATTTCCTCCTCTGTTGTGTATTTATTTTTGATTTTAAAATTAGTTGCTAAAGATTGAGCAGATAATCCAGTAGAAGAAGCTACACCCAATACTTGGCAGTCTTTTTTTAATTCTTTAAGAATGGGCATTATTGTAGTTGAAGCAAAATTACCTGCACCTAATATACCCAAATTTACCTTGCTAGTTCTAGGTTCCAGATCTATATCTGGTGTGAATTCAATTTTTGGCTCAGATTTAATATCGTATCTTAAAACTACTGATAGAGGCTTAGTCTCCTCGGTAAATTTCTTGTAAACAGAAGGAGCCTCATCGAAACTTACTTCCTCAGATACAAGATCAAGAAGATGTATCTGACCTTGAGATAAAAGTTTTATAAAGGCTTCAAAATTTCTATTTTCCGTCCATCTTACATACTCAATTGGATAGTCTTTCCCTAAAACTTCATACTGTTTGTCATAGCGTCCAGGTCCGTATGATTTCGATACAACAAGTTCTAACTCTTTATAATAAAATTCATTTCTAGAAATATTTAAAGGTATATCACCCACTACAACAATTTTTGCTTTGTTTCTAGCAATTTTAGTAGCCACTTCAATAGGTTCGTTACTTGATGTAGCTGCTGTAATTATTACAGAATCAACATCTTGAATGCTTGCTTTGTCAATAGAAGTAAAGTAATTTTTATTTCCTTCTATTCTTTTTTCATCTGGATCAATACCAATTACTTCAGAGCCCTGGGCTTCAGCTAGCCTGCAAACCAACTGTCCTACAATTCCTAAACCTATTACAACAACTTTTGAACCTAAGCTAGTCTCAGAAAGCCTAAGGCCATGTAAAGCTATACTTCCAAGTACTGTAAATGCAGATTCTTTTATATCAGTATTATCTGGAATGCGTACACAAAGATTCTGATTAACGGATACGTATTCTGCATGATTACCATTTGATACAACCATATCTCCTACATGAAAACCACTTACACCTTTACCAGTTTGTACAACTTCTCCTGCTGAACTGTAGCCAAGTTGAAGTGGAATTAAGTTTTTTGGAAATACTGCATTCCACACCGCTTTTACACCATCATTTTTTAATAAATTAAGACCTTTTTCAATATTTGAACTATTTTGAAGTTTTTCTCCAACAGAAGTATTCGCAACCTCAATTGCAGCTAACTCTGTTCCAGAAGATACAACTGAGTAATGATTTTTAATTAATACTTCTCCGGGACCAGGTTTTGGAATAGGTGTATCTAGAAGAATAGGATCGGGGTTGTTTTTTTCAACTACTAATTGTTTCATTTATTTCCTGCATGTTAATGATAACTAATTTACCTCTGTAATTAAGGGAGACGTTAAATTTATAGTCTTTTCATCAACTGTTTTAATTCTCAAGGACCCATCTTCATTAACGTCTTCTGCCCAACCTCTACCCTCTGGGTACTCAACTAATTTTCCTATCGTCTGTAATCGTGACTTGTACTCATTAAGATCAAATTTATTTTTCTTAATTATCTCTTCAAGTTGCGTGGCCCAATTTTTAGCATCATCTTTTAATTTGGTCTCATCTTGAAAGGCATTAAATATAGAGCCTGCATTTGGAACTGGAGGGGTTTCCCAAAAGTAGTTGACGCCCATTCCAATACAAATTTTATCTTGTACTTTTTCAACTAAAATACCACCAACTTTTTTTTCATTTAAAATGATATCGTTCGGCCATTTCAGTGTTAGGTCAATGTCTTGAAAAACTTTTACAAATGCAAAACCAGCTACTAATGGAATAAGCGTGTGGGATATTTTTATATGCTCTTCAAATAAGGCAAGTGAACATGCTATTGCCTGGTCAGCATTCAGCCATTCTCTATTGGATGTTCCTTTTCCTTTTTTTTGAGAAAAACTAGTAACAAAAATTGGTTCGGAACTTAATTCTTTTAGTGCAAATTCCTGAGTATTGTAAATGGAATCGAAAAAAAAGGTTTTCATGTTGTTACTTCTTTACATATATATAGGTCAAATACATACATTAACAATAAACAGGAAAGATGGGCATGTCAGACGAAAATTTAGCTGAAATTCGTAATGAAAAAGCCAAAAAAGTACAGCACCCAAAGGGTAAATTAACTGCGTATGAAAGGGTAGAACTTCTATTAGATGAGGGTTCATTTTCAGAGATAGATCAACATGTTGCATCCGAGGAGAATCCTGAAGGTGAAGCAGTTATTACAGGTACGGGAACGATACACGGAAGACCTGTTTTTGTATTTAGTGAAGACTTCTCAGTTATGGGCGGAAGTCTTGGCGAAGTTGTTGCTAAAAAAATTCTAAAAATTATGGACCATGCATTAGAGGCGAGGGCACCGATAATTGGAATCAAAGACTCAGGTGGAGCAAGAATACAGGAAGGAATTTCTTCACTTTTTGGATATGCGCAGATATTTAAAAAGAATGTTGAAGCATCAGGAAAAATTCCACAGATATCAATTGTTGTAGGACCATCTGCTGGAGGAGCTGTCTATAGCCCGGCACTTACCGACTTTATTTTTCAAGTCCAAGAAATTGGACAATTATACGTGACTGGACCTGCTGTTGTAAAGACTGTAACCGGAGAGGATGTTACTTTTGAAGAACTTGGTGGGGTTGAAGCTCATGGAACTAAGTCTGGAGTCTCTCATCAAATTTGTGAATCTGAAAATCAAGCTTTTGAAGAAGTTAGATACTTAATGAGTTTTTTACCTCAGTCATCTTCTCAAAAACCACCGATGTTTATAACTGAAGATGAATCAACAAGAATGATTGAGTCGTTAGATTCTTTTGTTCCAGAAAATAGAAATCAACCGTACGATATGGAGAAAATTATTTCAGATATTGTTGATGACGGTGAACATTATCCAATACAGAGCAACTATGCTCCAAATATTATTACTAGTTTTGCAAGAATGAATGGAAACACCCTAGGTATTATTGCAAATCAACCAATGGAGCTTGCTGGTGTATTGGATATTAAAGCATCAGAAAAAGCAGCCAGATTTGTTAGGTTCTGTGATGCATTTAATGTACCACTTTTAACATTAGTAGATGTTCCTGGATTTCTTCCTGGGGTAGAACAAGAACACGGCGGAATAATAAGAAGCGGTGCAAAATTGTTGTATGCATATTCAGAAGCAACTGTTCCAAGAGTATGTGTTGTTGTGAGAAAAGCCTATGGGGGTGCCTACATAGTTATGGATTCAATAGGCCTTGGTGCTGATAAATTATTTGCATGGCCTAGTGGTGAGATTGCAGTTATGGGAGCAGAAGGTGCAGTTGATATAATCCATAGAAGAGAACTTGCTGCTGCAGAAGATAAAGAATCACACAAAGCAAGATTGGTTGAAGAATACAATGAGAAGTTCAGTAATCCTGATATTGCAGCTCAATTAGGACTGATTGATAATATTATAAAACCAAGTGAAACAAGAAAAATTGTTATAGATTCTTTTAAAGATTTAATAAACAAAGGTGAGTTAGGAGATAAACATGGAAACATTCCCCTCTAAGAACATTGCAATAAGTTGGGTTGAAAAAGGAAGTCTTACTAGAAATTTATTTCTTTCTTTAGGATTTGCAATAATTACAGCATTAAGTGCCCAGATTAGAGTTGTAATACCTATTTCTCCAGTGCCTATAACTGGACAAACCTTTGTAGTACTCCTCGCTGGTTTAGTGTTAGGAAGTACATTTGGTGCTGTGAGTATGCTGATGTACTTATTTATTGGGATGTCTGGTCTACCTTTTTTTTCTGCAGGAGTAGCTGGACTAGCAATCTTAAAAAGTCCAACAATTGGATATATTATTGGTTTCTTTTTAGCAGCTAATGTAATAGGCAGGTTTGCAAATAAACCGATACTTGGAATAGCACTTGGTTCAGTTCTGATTTATATTTGTGGAGTAGTTGGCCTTATACTTATTCTTAATGTAACAGTATCAAATGCAATCACTATAGGTGTACTACCTTTCATAATCGGTGATGTAATTAAATCGATAATGGCAATAGGGGTAGCTTACAAACTGAAATAACTATGAGTCAAAAAAGAATCCTTATTGCTAATCGTGGTGAAATTGCATTACGAATAATAAGATCCGCCAAAGAAATGGATCTCTATACCATTGCGGTATATTCCGATGCAGATGAGGATTCACTTCATGTAAAGAGAGCCGATGAGTCATATTATCTTGGTGGATCTCTTCCAGCTGATAGTTATAGAAATTTAAAAAAACTTGTAAAAGCTGCAGTAGATACAAAAGCAGACTTGGTGCATCCTGGATATGGTTTTCTTGCTGAAAATGCAGATTTTGCAAAAGCTATAGAAAAAAAGGGCATATCTTGGATAGGTCCTAAACCAGAGACTATTAAGTCTATGGGAGACAAGATTGAGTCAAGAAAGTTAGTGACAAAACTTGGGTTGAACCCTGTACCTGGTCAATTGAAACCTTCTCGTCTAAAAAGAGATGCCATTAAAGATGCTGCAAGTTTTGGCTACCCAGTTGCATTAAAAGCAGCTCATGGTGGTGGTGGAAAAGGACTTAGAATTGTACATAATGAAACTGAGCTTCTGGAAAATTTTGAAATTGTTAAAAGGGAAAGTGAAGCTTATTTTGGTTCTGATCAAATCTATGTTGAGAAATTTATAAAACCAGCAAGACATGTAGAAACCCAAATCCTTGCTGACAAACATGGAAATGTCCTTTATCTAGGAGAGAGAGATTGTTCTCTGCAAAGAAGGAATCAAAAACTTATTGAAGAAAGCCCACCTGCATGGCTTTCTGATTATGGCAGAGAAAAATTGAAAGAATATACACTGAAGATAGCCTCTAATTCTGAATATGTAAATGCAGGCACCGTTGAGTTTTTGGCTGATAGTGATGAGAATTTTTATTTCTTAGAAATGAATACCAGGCTTCAAGTAGAACATACTGTTACAGAGATGAGGTATGGTCTTGATTTAGTAAAGGAACAAATAAAGATAGCTCTTGGGCATTCAATTGAGGATTATGAACTAGAGGCACGAGGTCATAGTATTGAATTTAGAATTAATGCTGAGGACCCATCAAATAACTTCCTACCAACTCCAGGAACCATCACTGAATATAGAGAGCCAACAGGAAATGGTGTAAGAGTTGACGGATGGGCAAGAACAGGAACTCAGATTACTCACTTCTATGACAATTTGATTTCAAAATTAATTGTCTGGGGTGTGTCAAGAGAAGAGGCTCGGTCTAAAGGAATTAGATGCCTAGAAGAGTATGTAATAGGTGGAATACCAACAACTATTAACGTATTGGCTGATATTTTAAAAACCAAAGAGTTTGTCAATAGCCAGATTCATGTAAAGTTTCTTGAGGAGAATTTTGAAATCAGGGAACTTGAAGAGGATGAAGTGATCTCTGATAGGCCAAGTAAAGTTAATATTTCTCTTGAGGATTCTGCTAATCCTACACTTGCACCACAAAGGCCAAAAAAGATTGGAATGGATTTAACAGGAAATATTAAAAATCCCGGTCTTATTTTTGCTGAAATGCAGGGAACGATTATGGAGACCATGACAAAGCAAGGACGAAAAGTTAAAAAAGGGGACTCCTTGTTTGTTCTAGAGGCAATGAAAATGGAAAATGTAATTACTTCACCAATTGATGGCATTGTAAAAACATTTAATATCACAAAAGGTCAAGCTGTTAAAAAAGATGACCTACTTGTTGAAATAGAAGTAAAGTTCTAATGATATTTGGTATAGGAGTTGACCAAGTTGATTTAAATAGAGTGAGAAAACTTCTAGCTAAATCTCAATCAAAATTTGAACAAAGATGCTTTACAGAAAATGAAGTAATTTATGCAAATAGATTTGCTGATCCATCAAAAAGATTAGGAGCCAGATTTGCTGGTAAAGAGGCTGTAATGAAATCTTTAGGTAAAGGGTGGAGACAGCTCAATTGGAGGGATATAGAAATTACTGGTGGTGGGAAACCAGAAGTAATCTTACATGGAAAAGCAAGAGAACTTGCTACAAAATCAAGAATTGATAATGTGCATGTATCCCTATCCCATGAAAAAAATAATGCCATTGCCTTTGCAATATCGGAAGTCTCAAATTGAACTGGGTAGCAATGTTTCCGGGACAAGGATCCCAACAAGTTGGAATGGGAGAAGAGTTACTTGATATATATCCAAATTTATTAATTAAGGAATTTGAACAGGCACTTAATTGGTCTCTAAAAGATGTAGTTTTAACAAATGACAAAGAAGAGATAACAAAAACTAATATTGCTCAACCTTATATTTTTGCTATTTCCTACTGTTATGGACTTGAAGCAATTAAGAAATTTGGTAATCCTAGAGTAGCAATTGGTCACTCTCTTGGAGAGTACACTGCCCTAGCGTTAGGAGAATATATATCATTTAGTGATGCACTAAAAATAATTTCTGTAAGAGGGGATGCTATGCAAAAGGCAGTTGAAAACTCTGGTACGACTATGGCAGCAGTATTATCATCTGAATTAGATAAAACTGTGAATTCAGTTTCAGAGTTAAACGTGCAGGGTGTCGAAATAAATATCTCAAACTACAATGATGCAACACAAATTGTTATTAGTGGAAAATATGAAGATATTGACTATTTAAAATCTAATCCCAAAGCATTAAATGCAAAACGAGTAATTCCTCTTGATGTAGCAGGTGCATTTCACTCTCCTGTTGTAACCCCAGCAAAAAAAGATGTTGAGGAAGTATTAGAAAATATAGAGTTTAAGCCTGGTAAATTCAAGATATACATGAATGTTGATGCGCAATTAGTCGACCTATCTAATGTAAAAGAACGTTTAGCAAACCAAGTAGACAATAGTGTGTTGTTCCATAAGCAAATAACAACTATTGAGAAAGAAGAAAGTCCAGAATATTGGTATCATATCGGACCTGGAAATGTAACTGCTGGGATGGTTAAAAAGTCTATATCTAGTAAGAGAATAGGAATTATTAATTCGTTAGACTCTTTAAATACAATTTAGACTGGGAGTTTTTTTTGAAATCAACAATAACTGGTTGGGGTAAGTGTTCGCCTGACAATATCATGACAAATGATGATTTAGCTGTGTTTGTTGACACCTCAGATGAGTGGATTCAACAAAGAACAGGAATTCAAGAAAGAAGATTTTGTCATGTAAACAACTCTGATATGGCATCTGTTGCAGGGCAACATGCTATTGCATGTGCTGGTTTAACACCTGAAGATATAGATGTTGTAATTTTAGCAACATGTACCCCTGATAGTATTGTTCCATCAGCAGCTGCTCATGTACAAAGAAAGATTGGTGCGGTTAATGCATCTGTATACGATATCAATGCTGCTTGTGCAGGATTTGTTTATGCAATGGAACAAGGAAAAGCCTTTATTGAAAGCGGGTTGTACAAAAGAGCTCTTGTGATTGGATCAGAGCACATTACTTGGTTACTGGATTGGTCAGATAGAAATACTGCCGTTCTTTTTGGAGATGGAGCTGGTGCAGTGGTTATAGAGGAAAGCAAAGATCCTTCTGAAGGTGAAATATACTCATTTGTTAATGGCTTAAGTTCTGACAAGCTAGACATCCTAGAAGTTCCTAATTTTGGTTCAGCAATGGATAGGTTTAAAAAAGATGAGGCAGCTAGGGTTCAGTGGACTTTTGATGGACCAGAAATCTTTAAAGGTGGGATTAGGGCTATGGCAAACTCTTCAACTGAAGTTATTGAGAAATCTGGCTTAAGTAAAGAAGACATTGATATTCTTATTCCGCATCAAGCAAATTTAAGAATAGTTGAGGGACTAGAAAAATCATTAAAACTCCCTAACGCTACAACAATTAAAAAAGTACATAAATATGGAAATACATCAGCTGCTTCTATTCCAACAGCATTAGTAGATGCCTTAGAAGCTGGAGAGATAAAGGGTGGAGAAACAGCCGTCTTCACAGCAGTTGGCGCAGGTCTTTCTTGGGGCGCTTGTGCTCTTCGTCTTGGTGAAAGAACAACTCCAATAAATACCTCCGATGCTAAATTACCCGATTTTGATGGAAAGGCAGTAGACACAATAAGAAAAGCTATTGAATATCAAATTCCTGAAAAATTAGATCTTATATGAAAACTGTATTAGTTACTGGTGGCTCTAGAGGTATTGGTAAATCAATATCAACTACTCTTGCTAAAAGTCATCATGTTGTAGTGGGTTATGTTAATTCTCAAGACAAAGCTGAAGAAGTAGTTAATGAAATTGCTGAAAGCGGAGGAAGTGCAAATAGTGTTGAAATTAATATTTCAAGTAAAGAATCAGTTGACAGAGCTTTTGCAACTATAGAAGATTCATATGGGTCAGTGGATATTTTGATAAATAATGCAGGAATTACAAAAGATAATATATTACCTCGTATGAAGGATGACGAATGGCTAGATGTAATCCAAACGAATCTAACTGGAAGTTTCTATACCTCTCAACGAGCAATTAAACAAATGATGAAAAATAAATGGGGTAGAATTATTTTTATTTCATCAGTAGTTGGAATATCTGGAAATCAAGGCCAATCAAATTATGCAGCATCAAAAGCTGGGCTTATAGGACTTGCTAAATCGATAAGTAAAGAACTAGGTTCACGAAATATAACATCAAATGTTATAGCGCCTGGTTATATCGAAACAGATATGACATCTTTTCTTGATGATGGAAATAAAGAAAATATTATAGAACAACTTTCAATTAAACGCATTGGAAAGCCAGAAGATATATCAAATGTGGTAGCTTTTTTATGTAATGATGAGTCAGAATATATAACAGGACAAGTTATACCTGTAGATGGTGGTTTAACCACATAATTGGGGGAAATTATGGAATTAAATGAAGTTTTTGAAAAAGTTAAAGGTCTTTTCGTAGAGGACCTCGGTATAGATGAGTCAAAAGTTACTATGGAAGCCAAACTCGAAGAAGATTTAGAAATTGACTCACTAGGTATTGTTGAGGTGGTAATGGCCTTTGAAGATGAGTTTGAAATAGAAATAGATGATGATGAGCTAGCGGATGTTTCAACTGTTGGACAAGCTGTTCAGTTACTGCACTCAAAAATATAAATTGAATCGTGTCTAAAAGACGTGTCGTTGTAACCGGTCTTGGAACAATAAATCCATTAGGGAATAATGTTTCAGATACTTGGAATAACCTAATTAAAGGTGTTTCTGGAATAGACCATATTACTTCATTTAAAACAGATGAACTTCCAGTAACTTTTGCAGGTGAAGTTAAAAATTTTGATGCTAATGAGTATATGGGAAAGCAACATGCACGCAAACTTGATCGATCAGGACATCTCTCTATTTATGCAACAGAAGAAGCTCTTAAAGATGCGAATCTTGATACAGAACAAAGGTTGGGGAATGGAGTAGGAATTGTTTTTGGAACTGGTATTGGTGGTATAGGTGCAACTGAACAAGCAGTGAGGACATACGATGAACGAGGTGCATCCAGGATAAATCCATTAGCCATAACACAATTGATGCCTAATTCAAGTACAGGACAAGTTGCAATTAAATTTGGTATCGAAGGACCTTCTTTGACAATCACTACAGCCTGTGCTGCTTCTGCTAACGCTGTTGGAGAAGCTAAAAATATGATTCAAAATGGAATTGTAGATATGGTGATTGCAGGTGGAACAGAATCTGGAACAACTGCTATGACGATTGGTGCATTTGCTCAAATAAGAGCTCTTTCAACAAATAATAAAAATCCTAAAGAAGCCTGTAAGCCATTTGATAAAGATCGAGATGGATTTGTAATGGGAGAGGGTTCAACAGTTTTGATTATGGAAAGTGAAGAATCGGCAATTAATAGAGGTGCCAATATATATGGCTATGTTGCTGGTTATGGTGCATCAACAGATGCTCATCATATTACTGCCCCAGCAGAAGGTGGTAAAGGTGCTGTTGATGCTATGAAGAAAGCACTATTTGATGCTCAATTAACACCTGATGATATTGATTATATTAATGCTCATGGAACTTCTACCCCAGCAAATGATAAAAATGAAACTGCTGCAATCAAAACAGTCTTCGGTGAAAAAGCATACGATGTTAATATTTCTTCTACAAAGTCTATGACAGGACACTTACTTGGAGGTGGAGGTGCTTTTGAGTCATTAGTTTCCTTATTAAGTTTAAAAAATAATATTATTCCACCAACAATAAATTTGAATAATCCAGATAAAGAATGTGATTTAAATTACACCCCAAATATAGCCCTAGAAAAAGACCTCTCTACAGCAATGTCTAATTCTTTTGGTTTTGGTGGGCACAATGGAGCTCTTGTCTTTAAAAAAAATTAGGATTTCAAATACTTCACTAGGAAACTTTTCCGCTTATTTACAGTAGAATTAATTTAGTGAAAAAATATTTTTCAATAGTTTTAATCTTATTTTTATTACTTTCCTCATGTGGTGGTAATACTGATACTAGTTCTGATACTAGTTCTGATACTAGTTCTGATAATGATGAGAAGGTAGAAGTAGATTTAGGTTCAGATTCTAGCCCAAATGAGGAATGCTTATCTGATGATAGTGTTGAGACCCTCACATCAGAAATTGCTGAAATCACTAGTAAGTTAAGAAATCAAGAAGAGACTTTAGCAATTTCAGCCAACACTACTTATTCTGAGGAAGAATTGCAAAATATGAAAGAAGAGCTTGCAGTCCTTGAAGGGCTTCAAGCTGATTATGAATCAGAATCAAGCGATTCAGATAATAATGAATATATCCAACAATTAAGAGACAGGAAGCAATCATTAGAATCACAACTGGGAATTAGCTATGCAGATGTTGATTTTGCAAACTTTGGTCAAGATGCAATTCTTGCAGAGGTTTATGACGGTACTATTGCACCTTTAGAAAAAAAAGAAAACCTATCTCAAGAAGAAAAAGATGTGTTAGATGAGGCAAGGCTTAAACTTGAGCTTTTAGATATAGAATTAAATTTATTTAGAAGTACTGAAGGAAATCCTGAAGTAGAAATCAGATTAAAAGAAATAAAGCGGTTAAAAAATGAAATTTCTTTAGCCGAAGGAACGGGCAATCAAGCATTGAGAGATGAGATTGAAAACCTTAAACAGCAACTCGATGATAAGAACAATATATTGCTTTCTTCAAAATTGTGTAATCCAGATAGCGTATATCTGGATGATAATTCCGGTACTGCTATCAGTACGATAAATCTAGAAGGGTGTTTAGATTTATCTAGCTTTATTATCATGACAACTGAACTTGCAGAGTTAACTGGTTGGGCATTACATATTGAAGACTCTTTACGAAAAAGAAATGAACCAATCAATGATGAAGATAAACCTGGATATTCTGAATATAACTTAAATTCAGAATTTGTAGAAACAATAGATTGGGAAAGTGATTCGATATCTGGGCTTAGAGACAAAATTGAACAAAATATACGTTATGACAGAGTTAATCCATCTGAAGACAACCTAAATAAAATTAAGTCCTACTTAGAACAAGTTCGAGATAAAACTTCTGCAGCAAGAATTGAGATTCTTCCGCTATGTGATTTATACAATATTAAAAATGATGTAAAGAATTCCGATCAAAAAAGCACCTTTACTGCTGAAGATACAAGAGATATACCAATTAACAGATTTTGTGAAGTTAACGGTGATAGTTTAGATTGCCCAGATAATAATCTTTACATCCCACAACAAGCAGATTCCTGTGATGCTTCGGTAACTGAAGGCTCTTATACAAACTTTGATATGATTGATCAATTTTTTGCATCAAGCGTTTACAATCCTAAATGGTTAAGAAGTCTTCATGGAACAAGATTCATAGCTGGTACGGGGAGTGATGAACCTGATTTTTTTAAGGCATACTATAATCCACAAGTTATTTTTCCTGGTGAAGCAGTACAAATTATCGTTAAGGATAATTTAAATTTCAATGCAGGTAAGTCAAAAATAGAATTCAGTGATGAATGGAGATCTTCTGACGGTGGAAGTACAGAACCCCCTTATCTGTATGATGACGGAACTCATGGAGATGCTGTTGCAGGTGATGGACTATATACAAATAATTGTATGAAACTTTCTTATGATATTGACTTTAGTAACGAATCCTACGTTGATAAAGCAGAGGTGAGAGTTGTTGATCCTGCGCTTAAAGGAACAGTAGAAATTAAGCATATAAGTGAAAATACATGGGCTACAAGAAATTCATTATTCATGAATATTGGATATGATTATTCACAATACGAAAATAACAACTACCCTGTTGTGTTTAGTCCAAATCTTGATGTTCAAGCATATAGAAGAATTTTTGAACTTTTTGATGATAACATCAATGGAATTGTTTTAGGGGCAAGAGAATATTATCACGGTGGTCATATGATGAGACTTACAGATCATATACGTGGAACAGGTTTCTTTCAAGATTACTATGAAGCAAATGGAAATCCTGCA
Source organism: uncultured Candidatus Actinomarina sp. (assembly GCA_902555055.1). GTDB lineage: Bacteria > Actinomycetota > Acidimicrobiia > Actinomarinales > Actinomarinaceae > Actinomarina. Next base: position 1,890 of record CACDQN010000002.1, on the reverse strand, counting down.
CCAGCACAAGATAATAAAATAAAAGTAGGTCCATGGTCTGATGGTAAAACTCATCTTGAATTGCAAATGGTATTGATGCTTGGAAATCCAGAATTTGGATCATTTGTACATGAATTCCAACATTCAATTTATGGGCAAACTGGCGGAGGGAAATACGGATTTCCTCGTCCAGGATATAGAGAATCACTGAGTGATGATGGCATGCACCTATCACCATTATCAACTGCTACTAATACTCTTCAAGGTGGTTTTAAGGTATTGCAGTCGGATGGACGTACATATAAACCTGTATTTATTGTTACTCCCACAGAGAGGTTCTCAACAAGAGTAGTTAAAGATGGTGATAAATTTAAAGCCATTAAAAGAGACTCCATTCAAGATAGTCAAATTTTCTTGTACGCAGCAGGTCTTTTAAAGCCTGAGGAAGTCACAGAAACTTATTATCAATTAGTAAATCCAACTGTGATAGGTTGTATTGAAACTAATGAGTATTTTGCATGTGATGAAAATAATGAAGTAAAGGCTAAAGAAGTAATTTCTTGGGATATAAATGATTATATAAATCATTACGGACCTCGCTCTTACGCTTATGGAGAAGAGCCAGAAAAACTTAATCTAACATTTAGTGTGTTAAGTGAGAGAAAGTTTACAGAAGCAGAGATAGTGTTTAGCCACTATTTTGCTAATGAAGTTGTGAATGGCGATGATAATTGGAGAAATCCTCAAGGTGATGAATATAATCTAAACTTTGTTTGGGATGGCCTTGGTGGAATCAATTTTGATATTTTTGAATTTCTAATAAACTCAGAAAGTTACAAGACTCTTGAAAAGGTTACAGTTACTGATGTTCAATATGGTGATATAAAAATTTCAGATATTGATACCTATAAAGAGCTTATTTATACAGGGCTTGAGCAAAATTCTAGGTTCCTTATGGAAGAAGCTATCCAATTAATTCCTAGCCTACCTTATGCATTTATGGCTATGGCTACAGTAATGGATAACGATGTCGATAAATATAACTATTATGAACTGGCATATAACCTCGCAATGAACGAAATTAGAGAGGTATCATCTATTACAGAATTCTCTCTTATATTTAATCTTTTAGAACAAAAAATTAACCTTAACAAAAAAAATAATATTAATGAGGATCAGCTTAAAAAAGATAAAGAATTATTTTCAGCATATTCTATTAATGCCAGTTGGCTTGGTATTTCGCAGGCTAAACAAGAAATTGCAAGAGCTTCGAGTCAAATATGTAGAGCTGATCAAGAACAGTATGATATTGAACTTAGTGACTGTGACTTAGCAAATATTAAACAAAACCCTGTAGTACTGCGTGAATTAGACTTTGAAAATCCTGTTTGGTACGACGCAAACCTAGACGACCTTTTAGGAAATTATATGGCTTTGGCAGGTGGGTACAAAGATATAGCTCGTAATTTACTTGAAAGTGAAAATAATGAAAGGGCTTCACTAGATTTATATCTAAAGGCAGTAGACACTTACATTGAAGGTATTTCAAAAGATCCTAAAGAGGAAACATTTCTTTTAAGGTTTCTTTATCGTGATATGGCTTACACATACGATGATTTAGTTTCTCATCCCGCAGCAACAGAAATTGAACAATCTATATTTAAGGCAATGGCTACATATTACTTTGGACTTGAGTATCCGTTAATACAACAGCTATGTGAGAGATTTAAAGGTACAACCAGATCAGGAGGGCTTGTAGGTGGTGAAGATGGAAAAGTATACATGGCAGATTATGTATGTGGAAGACCTCCAGTATATGAACCTGAGGGAGAAGGTAGATACGAATTTGATTATAATAAATGGGAGTTTGTAAAGGTTGGTTGATATGAAAAAAATAATTTTATTCACTTT
>CACDQN010000001.1 GCA_902555055.1 uncultured Candidatus Actinomarina sp. | reverse complement strand
CTAACTTTTATGGACTCTTCTGTATCATCAGACCTACCGCTAGTTTGTCCCCTCAATAATATCCTTTGAATCAACTCTTCCTCGTCGACTTCAAATACAAATACCTTCGAAACTGGAAATTTGTTTTTAATATCTTCTAGACTTTTTGCTTGAGGTAGGGTTCTTGGAAATCCATCAAGAATTGCCCCATTTTTACAGTCATCATTTCCTAATCTTTCAACAAGCATTGCAATAACTAAATCATCTGATACCAACTGTCCTTCATCCATGACACTTTTAGCAATCTTACCAAGATCAGTTTTGTTAGTTATATGTTCTCTGAGCATATCTCCCGTTGAGATATGAGCTAGACCAAACTCTGAAGCAATCTTTATAGCTTGAGTACCTTTTCCTGCACCTGGAGGCCCAAGAAATATTTTTAATTCACTCAATCAATGAATCCTTCATAGTTTCTCATACTTAGTTGGCTTTCGATTTGCTTCATTGTTTCCAAAGCAACGCCAACAGTGATTAAAATTGAAATTCCACTGAAGCCGAGTGGTATATCCCAAATAGCAGAAGCGATTGATGGTAATACAGCTACTGAAGCTAAGAATATAGAGCCAGGTAAAGTTATGCGATTAAGAATGTGTGATAAATAGTTGGTAGTAGATATTCCAGGTCTAACACCAGGTATAAATCCACCTTGTCTTCTAATCATGTCTGACTGCCTAACTGGGTCAAACTGGATAGTTGTATAAAAATATGTAAAAAATATAATTAAAATCCCTAGGAAGAAAATGTAAAACCAGGTTGTTCCTTGAGAGTTAGCTAAATTAACATCTATCCAATTTCTAATTGCAGCAGTTACGGAGTTATCTTGTGGAAGAGAAGTTGCCACCAAAGCTGGAAAGAAAAGTATGCTTGTTGCAAATATAACAGGGATAACACCAGCACTGTTTACTTTCAGTGGAATATAAGTACTTTGACCTCCCATCACTTTCCTACCTCTAACTCTTTTTGCAAACTGAATAGGAATCCTTCTCTGTCCTTGTTCAACATAGATTATTCCTACAATCATTAAAAAGAACATAAGCATCAAAAATGAAAATTGACCGATCCTTCCCTGACCAGCGGTGACTTGGTATGCTCCTCCAAATTGTGCAGGAAGTTGGCTAACAATACTTGCAAATATAATTAATGACATGCCATTACCAACACCTCTTTGAGATATAAGTTCACCTATCCACATAATAAAAGCAGTTCCAGCAGTCATCGTAAGTACGATTAAGCCAACTCTAGATGGTGTATAGTTTGGTATTAAAGATATACCTCCTGTGAGGCTTCCACTGGAAAAAAGATAAGTTAATGCAGTTGACTGAAGAAGCGCTAATACAACTGTTATGTATCTAGTCCATTGTGTTATTACTTTTCTACCTGACTCTCCTTCTTCTTGAAGCTTTTGTAATCTAGGAATAACAACAGTAAGTAATTGTAAAATAATACTTGCAGTGATATAAGGCATAATTCCTAATGCAAAGACAGAAAAAGTTTCTAGAGCACCTCCAGAGAAAAGATTAAGAAGACCATAGATACCAGCTTGAGATCCAGAGTCAGTTAATCGTTGAACAGCCTCTAAATCAACACCTGGAACAGGAACTGCTGCACCTAATCGATACACAGCAAACATGAACAATGTGAAAAATATTCTTTTTCTTAAATCTGGAATTTTAAAAATATATCTAAATATTGAGAGCTGCATATTTACTCTTCTATAATCTCTACTGTTCCGCCAGCACTCTCGATTTTATTTTTTGCAATTTCACTAATTGCATGGATTTTTAAGTCAATTTTTTTTGTTATTTCACCATCACCAAGAACTTTGACAAGGCCTTTTTTTCTTGTTAAGCCAAGTTCACGAAGTGAATCAGGTGTAACCTCACCTTCAACATTTTTTTCTTCAAGTTCACTAACATTTACAACGACATACGACATTTTTGGACCGTTTTTAATACCTCTTAATTTAGGAATTCTTCTGTAAAGAGGGATCTGACCACCTTCGAAGTATGCTGGAACAGTTTTTCTAGCTCCTGTTCCTTTTGTACCTCTACCAGCTGTCTTTCCTCTTTTACCAGCTTCACCCCTACCTTTTCTCAATTTTTGCTTAGTTGAACCAGGGGTTGGTTTTAAATGATGAAATCTAAGTTTTTTCATTATTTTATTTCCTCAATTTCAACAAGATGTTCTATTTTGTCGAGCATACCTTGAATCATAGGGTTAATTTCTCTTTCAGTATATGAGTTAATTTTCTTTAATCCTAAACTTCTAACAGTTTCTCTAGCCTTTGGCTTCTGACCGATCAAGCTTCTTCTTAAGGTTATCCTAACTTTCATCTACAACCTGTACTTTTTTTTGAGCTTTTGTACTCTCATATGCAGCTACTAATCCTGGAGGTGCAACTTCTGAAGCTTTTTTACCTCTAAGTTTTGCTACGATATCTGGAGTTCTCTGATTTAGTAAACCTTGCATAGTTGCCTTAGCTACATTTAAGTGTGTTGGAGATCCCAATGATTTAGCTAAAATATCTTTAACTCCAGCTACTTCAAGCACTTGTCGTGCAGCTCCACCAGCAATTACTCCAGTACCAGGTGCTGCTGGTTTTAGTAAAACTCTTGAGGAGCCATGTTTACCTATAATTGTGTGAACAATTGTAGATCCAGCCATTGGTATTTCATGCACATTCTTTTTTGCATTTTCAATTGCTTTTTGAATTGCTAGCGGCACTTCTGAACCTTTACCATAACCAATACCTGCATTACCATTACCATCACCTACAGCTACAAGTGCTGTAAAGGCAAAATTTCGTCCACCTTTTACAACTTTTGCGACTCTATTAATGTGTATAACACTCTCTTGAAATTCTATCTCTGACATTAAAATTCTATTCCTTTATCTCTTACTCCGTCTGCAAGAGACTTAACTCTACCGTGGTAAATGTAACCTCCTCTATCAAATACTGCAGATTTAATTTTTAAATCTTTGAGTTTTGAGCCAAGAAGCTCCCCAACTTCCTTAGCTGATTCATTTGATAAATTCTTTGATTTAATTTCTTTTGAAAGTGTACTTGCAGAAGCTACTGTAACTTGATTTAAATCGTCAATTGCTTGAACATAAATATTGTTGTTACTTTTAAAAACAGCCAATCTAGGAACAGCGGATGTTCCAGAGATTTTTTTTCTTATCCTTATTTTTCTGTGTAATCTTTTATCTTTTACTTTCATTAAAACTTAAGCTCCCGCAGTCACAGCAGCTTTACCTGCTTTTCGCCTAACGTATTCGTCTTTATAACGAATACCTTTACCTTTATATGGCTCTGGTGGCTTAATAGCTCTTATATTAGCCGCGACTTGACCGACTAAGGCTTTATCAATACCCGATACAATAATTGTGTTTTGGTCAGGAACTTCAAATGAAACTCCTTCAACTTTTTTAAAAATTACTGGGTGAGAAAATCCACAAAGTATCTCAATATCGTTACCTTTTAATGTAGCTCTATGTCCAACGCCTTGAAGCAAAAGTGTTTTACTATAACCTTCAATTACACCTTGAATATCATTTGAAACTAATGACCTATACAGACCGTGAAGACTTCTTACTTCTGGTGAATCTGAAGATCTAGAAAAAATTAGTTCATTTTCTTTAATAGCAAATTGTATCCTATCATCAACAACTTCTGTAAATAATTCGCCCTTTGGACCTTTTACAGAAATCTTGTTTCCTGAAATGTTCAACTCAACTTTTTCAGGGATTACAACTGGCTTGTTTCCTATTCTACTCATGACCATACCTCGCAAATTAACTCTCCACCTAACTTACGTTTACGAGCCTCTGAGTCGGAAAGAAGACCTCTTGATGTCGATATAATAACAGTTCCCAATCCACCATTGTTTCTTGGAAGCTCATCTGAGCCAACATATAGCCTGCGACCAGGTTTACTCAATCTGTTTAATCCAGCCAACACTGGAGATCCGTTTTCTGAATATTTTAAATCAATTTGTAATTCTTTTTGTGAAGATTCGCCATTTACTTTTACATCACTGATATAGCCTTCAGTTTTAAGTAGCTTTGAAAGTTCATGTTTAAATTTTGAGTGAGGAATAGAAACAGTTGATTTGTTAACCATAGAAGCATTTCTTATTCTAGTTAAGAAATCGGAGATTGGATCTGAGTTCATATTACCAAGATGCTTTCTTAATTCCAGGAAGCTCACCTTTTAATGCTAAGTCACGAAATGTGTTTCTTGACATTCCAAACTTCCTTAGTGTACCTCGAGGTCTGCCGGTTACTTCACACCTATTTCTGTGTCTAGTTGGAGATGCGTCTCTTGGCATTTTTGCAATCTTCTTTTGTGCTTCTCTTTTTTCATCATATGAGGTTTCAGGATCTTTAATGATATCTAATAGTTCCTGACGCCTGTCGGAATAAACACCAATAGTTCTTTTTCTTTGATTATTTTTAGCTATTTTACTTGTCTTTGCCATATTTAATTCTCCCTAAACGGAAATCCTAGCGTTTGTAATAGTACATAACCCTGGTTGTTATCGTTAGCAGAAGTACCAATTGTAATATTCATTCCTCGAATATCTCTAACTTTATCGTATTCAACCTCAGGAAATACTAATTGCTCAGTTAAGCCTAGAGTATAGTTTCCGTTACCGTCAAAGGATTTTTTATTAAAGCCTCTGAAGTCACGAATTCTTGGTACAACAACCTGAACAAATCTATCATAAAATTCCCACATTCTATCGCCCCTCAATGTGACAGATACGCCAATAGGCATTCCTTCTCTAATTTTAAATCCAGCAATGGATTTCTTTGCTCTTCTAATAACAGGTTTCTGTCCTGAAATAGCTGTTAACTCATCTACCATTGACTCAAGGGCTCTTCCATCAGTAGCAGCTTTTCCATCACCAATGTTGATTACGATTTTTTCAAGTGTAGGAATTTCATTTACATTTTCTAAGCTCAATTGATCCATAACTGTACTTTTAAGCTCATTTCTAAATTGCTCTTTTAATCTAGGAATCATGCTTCATCACCTGTCTGAGCCAAAACTCGGTATTTTTTTCCATTTTTATCAAATTTATATGAAACTCTTCCTGCTTTTTTCTTTACAACTAAGGCTACATTAGAAACATTTAAAGGCATACTTTTATCAATTACCCCACCTTGCATAGTTTGGCCTTGAGGTTTTTGATGCTTTTTCGTAACATTAACTCCCTCTACTAAAACTGTTCCTTTCTTAGGAAAAGCTTGGAGAACTTTACCTTGCTTACCTGCATCTTTTCCAGAGATAACTTTCACGGTATCGCCTTTTTTAATTTTCACTATATAACCTCCGGTGCAAGAGAAACTATTCTCATGAATTTCTTTTCTCTTAATTCTCGCCCAACAGGCCCAAAAATTCTTGTTCCTCTTGGCTGATCTTGATCATTAATAATCACACAAGCATTCTCATCAAATCTTATATACGTACCATCTTTTCTTCTGGTTTCTTTTTTTGTTCTAACTACAACCGCACTAACTATTTCACCTTTTTTAATCTGACCACCTGGTATCGCATCTTTTACAGTTGCAACAAATACATCGCCTAAACCTGCATATCTAATCCTAGAGCTACCCTTAACTTTTATACAAAGGACTTCTTTTGCTCCAGAATTATCGGCAACTTTTAATCTTGATTCTTTTTGTATCATCTAGCTCTCTCAACAATCTCTGTAACACGCCATTTTTTTGTCTTTGAATAAGGCTTTGTTTCCATAATTTTTACGGTATCTCCCACTTTTGCTTCAAAACTCTCATCGTGAGCGTGTAGTTTTCTAGTTTTCTTAACAATTTTTTTATACTTAGGATGCGGAAATTGAATTTCTATAGATACAGTTACTGTTTTTTCTCTTGAATCAGAAGTAACTATTCCTGTTCTTGTTTTCCTAAATGTTCTATTTGAATCAGTCATAATTACACTTCCTCAATACTTTCTTTATTAATTTTTTCAGTTAAAACGGTATTAGCCTGTGCAATTTCTTTTTTAATTTTTTTAAAAACAGATGTATCTTCCAATTGGCTTGTGGCCAATGAGAATCTTGAGTCCATAAGTTCTTTCTTTAAATCAATTATTTTGTTTTGTAATTCACTAATTGATAATTCTCTTAAATCATTAACGCTCATAAGGTATCCCTTTTCACAAACTTAGTTTTCATTGGCAATTTGTGTCCAGCTTTTCTAATAGCTTCTCTAGCAACATCTTCAGGTACACCTGAAATTTCAAAAATTATTCTTCCGGGTTTCACAACTGCAACATAATACTCAACATTACCTTTACCTGAACCCATTCTTACTTCAGCAGGTTTTTGAGTTACTGGTTTGTGTGGAAAAATATTAATCCATACTTTACCACCACGTTTCATAGTTCTTGTAATAGTTATTCTTGCAGCCTCAATTTGTCTTCCAGTTACATATGAAGTTTCAACGGCTTGAATACCATAATCTCCAAAAGTAACAACATTACCGCCTTTAGAGTTGCCTTTTCTTCTGCCTCTATGTGATTTTCTAAATTTTGTTTTTTTAGGCATTAACATAATTTATTCTTCTTCCAATATTGATTTTTCTTCTTCAAAATCTGCTTGGGCTACTTCTTTTGTAATTTTTTTGCCGCCACCAGCTTCAACGATATTTGAACTTTTTTCGTCACTGGCTTTCTTACCACCACCAGCTTCAAGAATTTTTGATTTTTTCTGTTCTCCAACAGCTGCCTCTGCTCTTGACTTAACAGACTTTACCCTACCCGCTGCAGGTCCACCACTTGCTAAATTAGCTTCGGCTGAAATTTTTTCTTGTCTTAGTTTATTAGAACCAACTACATCACCTTTATAAACCCATACTTTAACTCCAATTGCACCAACTGTTGTATGAGCTGTAGCTCGTCCAAAATCAATATCAGCTCTTAAGGTATGGAGAGGTACTCTTCCTTCTCTGTACCATTCTCTACGACCCATTTCTGCACCGCCTAATCGTCCAGAACACTCAACTCTAACGCCTTCCGCACCAGCTTTTAATGCAGCCGTAACTGCCCTTTTCATAGCCCTTCTAAAAGCTACTCTGTTTTCCAATTGATCTGCTATTCCTCTTGATAAAAGTTGTGCATCTAATTCAGCTTCACGAATTTCGATAATGTTAAGTTTTACTGGTTGCTTTGAAAGTTTTTCAATACCTTTTCTTAATCTATCGGCTTCAACACCTTTTCTTCCGATAACTACTCCTGGTCTAGCAGTGTGGATATCTACAGTTAAAGTTCCACCTTTATCTCTTCTTTCAATATCTACTCGTGATACAGCTGCTTTAGGTAGCTCTTTTGTTAAAAACTTTCTAATTTGATAATCTTGGTTGACTAAGTCCTTGTAATCTTTTCCATTAAACCAACGTGACTTCCAGTCATTTACAATTCCAATTCTGAATGCATAAGGATGTGTTTTTTGACCCATTATTCACCTACGCTTTCTAACTCTATCAACAAATGCGATGTTCTTTTATTAATTCTTCCAGCTCTACCTCTTGCTCTTGGTCTAAATCTTTTAAGAGTTGGGCCTTCATTTGCAATAGCTTTTGAAATATATAAATCTGAAGGATTTAAATTATAGTTAGCTTCTGCATTAGCTAAAGCACTCTCTAAGACCTGCTTTATTTCTGTAGCAGCTTTTCTTTTTGTGAATGTTAAGACATTGAGTGCGTCTTGTACTTCTAAACCTCTTATCAAGTTGAGTACTAATCTCATCTTGTATGGTGATTGACGAATATATTTTCCTTGTGCTTTAACTGTTGTATTTTCCATTAGTTTTGTCCCGGATGTCCTCTAAATGTTCTAGTTGGAGAAAACTCTCCTAATTTGTGACCAACCATTGCTTCAGTTATAAAAACAGGTAAATGTTGTCTTCCGTTATGTACTGCAATAGTCAAACCAACCATCTCAGGAACAATTGTTGATCTTCTGCTCCACGTTTTGATAACACTTTTATTACCTGTGTTTTGTGCATCTTCGACCTTCTTCAAAAGATGCTCATCAACAAATGGTCCTTTTCTTAAACTTCTAGCCATATTTAATTTCTACCTTTTTGAGATCGTCCTCTGACAATTGATTTATTACTGTACTTTTTCTTGTTTCGAGTTTTTTTCTCAGGTTTTCCCCAAGGACTTACAGGTACTCTACCTCCTGATGATTTACCTTCTCCACCACCAAGTGGGTGATCTACTGGGTTCATTGCAACACCTCTCGTTTGAGGCCTAACGCCTTTCCATCTACTTCGTCCTGCCTTGCCTAATTTTGTAAGCTCAGCTTCAGAGTTACCAACAGTTCCGACTGTTGCCCTACAGTCCATAGATACAGTTCTCATTTCTCCCGAAGGAAGTCTAAGTAAAGCTGACTCACCCTCTTTACTCATTAATTGAACTGAGGAACCAGCTGATCTTGCCATTTTTGCTCCTCCACCTGGTCGAAGTTCAACAGCATGAACAAAGGTACCAGCCGGTATGTTTCTTAAAGGTAGACAATTCCCATCTTTTATATCTGCTTTTGATCCTGACTCAATTATTGCATCAACACTAATTCCATCAGGTGCAATGATATAAGCTTTTTCACCATCTTTATAATGAAGCAGGGCAATTCTAGCATTTCTATTAGGGTCATACTCTATACCTGCAACTCGAGCAGGGATTCCATCTTTAACTCTTTTAAAATCTATAATTCTGTATTTTTGTTTGTGGCCACCGCCTCTGTGTCTAGAGGTAATTCTGCCTTTATTATTTCTGCCACCAGAAGATTTTTTTGATTGCAATAAGGATTTTTCAGGTTTCTTTTTAGTAATATCTTTAAAGTCAGTTGAAACCTGACCTCTCATACCCGGTGTTACTGGTCTTATTTTTTTAGAACCCATACCTATACTCCAAATGCTTCTATAGTTTCACCCTCTGGGAGTGTAACAATTGCAATTTTTTTAGTACTTTGTTGACCATAGATGTACCCAAAACGCTTTTTCTTACCTTTTCGATACATTGTGTTAACTCTTAATACGCTTACACCAAACATTTGCTCTACAGCTTTCTTAATTTGAGGCTTATCGGTTTTTGGATCAACAAAAAAAGTGTACGAATTTGATTCTGAAATTCTATCATAAGATTTTTCAGAAATAACAGGTGCAAGGAGTACGTCCTCTAAATACTTCATGATTCATCTCCCAAAAATGCTGAAATAGCATTATCAGAAAATATTGTGTCGTCTGTAGAAATAACATCTATTGCTGCTAACTTTTTAACAGATACAAGCCTTGAGTTTTTAATATTTTTAAATGATTTATATAAGTTTTCATCGTTATCTGAATAAACAAATGTAAAGCCTCTTTCAATTTTAAGTTCCTGAAGAGATCCAACAGCTTGTTTTGTAGATGGAGTTTCAAAATCTTTTCCACTTAGAACAAACACTGATGCTTCAGATAGCCTTTGAGATATTGCCATGTTCAGTGCCTTCTTTTTCATTTTTTTTGGTGTTCTATCTCTATAAACTCTTGTTCCTGGTCCATGAGCAATACCACCACCTATAAACTGTGGTGACCTCAGAGAACCCTGTCTCGCTCTACCAGTTCCTTTTTGTGCCCAAGGCTTTGCACCAGTTCCAGATACTTGTGCACGTGTTTTTACAGAAGCAGTATTATTTCTAAAATTAGTTCTACTTCCTTTTACTACTTGGTGAAGTAACCCAAGATTAATTTCTTCAATAGGTTCAAACTTATATTGTTTTTTTGTTACTTTATTATCTGATATGTTAATTGTGTCAATTTTTACAGTCATTTTGTTACCTTCACAGCGCTTTGGACTTGAACGATATTACCCTTATTTCCGGGTACTGAACCATTAACTAAAAGATAGTTTTGCTCTTCATCTAAACCGACAATCGTAACAGATTGAATGGTACTTTTTTGATTACCCATTCGCCCAGCCATTTTTTGACCTTTGAAAACATGACCTGGATAAGATGCATTACCTATTGATCCACCAGCTCTATGAACTTTATGTACACCGTGACTGGCTTTTTGACCAGAAAAATTATGTCTTTTCATTACGCCTGCAAATCCTTTTCCTTTAGAAATTCCAGTTATATCAACTTTTTGACCTATTTCAAAAAAATCTTTTACATTTATTTTTTGACCAGGATTCAAATCTGTATCTTCATTTACTCTTACTTCAAAAAGTATTTCTCCTGGATCTACTTTATATTTTTTGTAATGGCTTTCAAGTGGCTTAGATAATTTCTTTTTTGATCCAATAGTCAACTGAACTGCGTCGTATCCATCTTTTTGACTATTTTTAACTTGAACAACTCTACAGTCTGATACATCTAAAACAGTAACACCGAGAGCATTTGAGTCTTCATCAAAGATTTGAGTCATACCTATTTTTTTGGCAATTAACGTATTCATAACTTAATCTCAACCTCAACGCCTGCAGGTAGGTCTAATCTCATTAAAGAATCAACTGTCTTTGGAGTTGGTTCGACAATGTCAATAAGTCTTTTATGAATTCTCATTTCAAAATGTTCTCGAGATTTTTTATCTACGTGAGGAGATCTTATAACACAGTATCTATGTATTTGAGTAGGAAGAGGCACGGGACCTTTAACTTTTGCTTGTGTTTTTAACACTGTTTCAGCAATTTTACGCGCAGACTCATCTACAACATAGTTGTCGTAAGCTTTGAGCTTTATTCTTATTTGCTGTTGTTTTGCCATTTTTTCCTCAAAAAAAACCGGGAGTATAAAGTCTACTCCCGGTTAATTTTTATTACTCTATAACTTTAGTTACTTGTCCTGCCCCAACAGTTCTACCACCTTCTCTGATAGCAAATTTAACTCCCTCTTCCATAGCAATTGGGGAAATTAATTCAACTGTAATTGGAACGTTATCTCCAGGCATAACCATTTCAGTACCTTCTGCCAAGTGCACTTCACCTGTTACGTCAGTTGTTCTGAAATAAAATTGTGGTCTATATCCTTTAAAGAATGGGTTGTGTCTTCCACCTTCTTCTTTAGTTAAAACATAAACTTCAGCCTCAAATTTAGTATGTGGTGTTATTGAACCAGGTTCAGAAATTACTTGACCTCTTTCAACATCTTCTTTGTCTACACCTCTTAAAAGAAGTCCGACATTATCACCAGCTCTACCTTCATCAAGTAGCTTTCTAAACATTTCAACACCAGTACAAACTGATTTTGATGTTTCTCTAATTCCAACGATTTCAACTTCATCATTGACATTTACAATTCCTTGTTCAATTCTACCTGTTACAACAGTACCTCTACCTGTGATAGAAAATACGTCCTCAACTGGCATAAGAAATGGTTTGTCAACAATTCTTGTAGGTTCCTCGATGTAGCTATCAACATTTTCCATTAATTCAAGAACAGCTTTAACTCCATCCTCTTTGCCTTCAAGCGCTGCTAAAGCAGAACCTTTGACAACAGGAACATCATCACCTGGGAAATCGTATTCATTTAGTAATTCTCTTACTTCCATTTCAACAAGGTCTAACAACTCATCGTCGTCTACCTGGTCTACTTTGTTAAGAAAGACAGCTATAGCTGGAACTCCAACCTGCCTAGCTAGAAGCACATGCTCTCTAGTTTGAGGCATTGGGCCATCAGCAGCAGATACTACTAAAATTGCTCCGTCAACCTGTGCAGCACCAGTAATCATGTTTTTAACATAATCAGCGTGACCAGGCATATCAACGTGAGCATAATGTCTGTTAGGTGTCTCATACTCTACGTGAGCAATCTGAATTGTGATTCCTCTTTCTCTTTCTTCAGGTGCTTTATCAATATCTTCAAAAGCTGTAGCTTCTCCACCTTCATTCTCTGCTAAGACTTTTGTTATAGCGGCCGTCAATGTGGTTTTACCATGGTCAATGTGTCCCATTGTACCGATGTTCACATGAGGCTTGCTTCGGTCAAATTTTTCTTTTGACATTTTTTTTCTCCTTTTATTTAAAATCTAAATCAATCAAGATTTAGACTTCAACCTCTACTCCACGAATACTCGCAGTTATTTCTTTTGTTATGGAGTCTGGTACAGCTTCATAACTGTCAAACTGCATCGTAAATGTTGCACGGCCTTGTGTTCGAGAACGCAAATCAGTTGCATACCCAAACATTTCTGATAACGGTACTTTAGCATTAACGACCTTTGCAGATCCTCTTTGCTCCATTTCAGCTATCTTTCCTCGTCTTGAGGATAGATCTCCGACAACATCTCCCATAAAATCTTCTGGTGTTACCACCTCAACTGTCATAACTGGTTCAAGAAGTTTTACTCCAGCTTTTTTTGCACCATCTTTAAGAGCCATCGACCCAGCAATTTTGAACGCCATCTCAGAAGAGTCAACATCATGGTAGGTTCCATCTTTCAATGTTGCTCTAACATTAACTAATGGATATCCAGCAAGAACTCCAGTTTCCATAGCAGCTTCTACTCCAGCATTTACTGATGGTATGTATTCTTTAGGAATTCTTCCACTCTTAATTAAGTCAACAAACTCATAGCCGTCTTCAATTGGTTCGAACTCCATAACTACATGGCCATACTGTCCTCTACCACCACTCTGGCGAATATATTTTGCTTCAACATCTGTTTTCTTTTTAAGAGCTTCTCTATAAGCAACCTGAGGTTTTCCAATATTTGCTTCAACTTTAAATTCTCGTTTTAGCCTGTCAACAAGAATATCTAAATGTAACTCTCCCATTCCTGAGATAATTGTTTGACCAGTTTCTTCATCAGACTGTACTCTAAATGTTGGATCTTCTTCTGCTAATTTTTGCAAGCCTTCAGAAAGCTTTTCTTCATCAGCTTTAGATTTTGGTTCAATAGCCACAGAAATAACTGGTTCAGGAAATGTCATAGATTCTAACTGTATTAAGTCTGATGAAGCAGACAGTGTATCACCTGTCTTAGCATTTTTAAGACCTACTCCTGCAACAATATCTCCTGCGCAAATAAAATCAATATCTTCTCTAGAGTTGGAATGCATTCTTAAAATACGACCAAGTCTCTCTTCTTTACCAGTTGTGGTATTTGTAACTTTATCACCCTTGTTGAGTGTTCCAGAATATACTCTAAAATATGTAAGCTTACCGACATGAGGGTCACTAACTACTTTAAAAGCTAGTGCGGAAAATGGGTCGTCATCACTATGTTCTCGTGTAAGTTCATTCTCTTCGTCTCCTGGTTTAAAACCTTTTACTTCTTCTATATCAAGAGGAGATGGCAAGTAGTCAACAACTGCGTCAAGCAGTAACTGTACACCTTTATTTTTAAAAGCACTACCTGCTAATACAGGAACAAATAATCCATCAAGAGTTCCTTTTCTGATAGCTTTCTTTATATCATCTGTTGTGAGTTCTTCTTCTGAAAAATATTTCTCAAGAACATCATCATCTGCTTCAGCTACAACATCTAAAAGTTCTTGTCGTTTTAGTTGTGCTTCTTCTAATTTATCTTCAGGAATCTCTGAAATATCCCACTCTGAACCATCATCTTTTGACCATGTGTGAGCTTTCATATCTACAAGATCAATAACACCTTTAAAATCTGCTTCTGCTCCGATTGGAATATGT
This sequence comes from uncultured Candidatus Actinomarina sp., assembly GCA_902555055.1. Classification (GTDB taxonomy): domain Bacteria; phylum Actinomycetota; class Acidimicrobiia; order Actinomarinales; family Actinomarinaceae; genus Actinomarina. Next base: position 259,211 of record CACDQN010000001.1, on the reverse strand, counting down.
AAAACAGCTGGCTTAGCTTCAAGTCTGTCAATAATAGACTGGACATCAAAATCAAAATCTGCACCTGTTCTATCTAGTTTATTAACAAAACAGATTCTTGGAACATTATATTTATCAGCTTGCCTCCATACAGTTTCAGATTGAGGCTCTACACCTGCTACTCCATCAAATACAGCTACAGCCCCATCTAGAACCCTAAGAGATCTCTCAACTTCAACTGTAAAATCAACGTGTCCAGGTGTATCAATAATATTAATTGTGTGCTTATTCCAAGAACAGGTTGTAGCAGCTGATGTAATTGTTATTCCACGTTCTTGTTCTTGCTCCATCCAGTCCATAACAGCAGCGCCGTCATGAACTTCACCAATTTTATAAGTTTTACCTGTGTAATAGAGAATACGTTCAGTTAGCGTAGTTTTACCAGCATCAATATGAGCCATTATTCCAATATTTCTTAAATTTAAAAGTTCAACTTCTCTAGACATTATTTACCACCTGTAATGAGCGAAAGCTCTATTTGACTCTGCCATTTTATGGACATCTTCTCTTTTTTTGACAGAAGCTCCTGTTTTATTACTTGCATCCAAAATTTCTCTTCCAAGTCTTTCGGACATTGTTTTCTCTCCTCTTTTTCTAGATGAACCAACTAACCATCTGATTGCAAGAGTTGTACTTCTTCGATAAGGAACTTCCATTGGTACTTGATAATTAGTACCACCAACACGTCTAGATTTTGTTTCAATTTGAGGTTTTATATTTTCGAATGCATCTTTTAATACATTTATTGGATCAGAACCTGATTGTTTTTCTACTAATTCAAGGGCACTATAAACAATACCGCTTGCCAAATCTTTTTTTCCATCTAAGAGAACTTGGTTAATTATCTGTGAAACTAAAACGCTGTTATAAATAGGGTCTGGCTCTGCTTTTCGTTTTAAAGATGGTCCCCTTCTCATGATTTAACCTTTTTTACTTCCGTATCTTGACCTAGCTTGTTTTCTATCGGTAACCCCAGAGGTGTCGAGAGCTCCCCTAATCACTTTATACCTAACACCAGGAAGGTCTTTTACTCGTCCCCCTCTTACTAAAACGATTGAGTGTTCTTGTAAATTGTGACCTTCACCAGGAATGTATGCAGTAACTTCTGTTCCTGTGGATAGCCTTACCCTACAAACTTTTCTTAAGGCAGAGTTAGGCTTTTTAGGCGTGACCGTATATACGCGAGTACATACGCCTCTTCTTTGAGGAGATCCTTTAAGTCCAGGTGTCTTTTCTTTTGACACTTTAGACTTTCGTCCTTTTCTTACCAACTGTTGTATAGTGGGCATAATTTATCCAATCAATAAATTTAATTTTTGGCTTACCGAAAAAGAAGTATATGACGAATTTAAAGTTACAACAACCTATTATTTATAAGTTTTTATTCGTCTTCATCCTCTTTTTCTTCACCTAACATAGCTAACCATTGCGCAGGATTTGGCAAAGCATCATCATCAGACTCTTCTGAGGATGGTGTCATAAATCCTAATTCCGAAACCTCAGGAGCATCTGGCAAAGAAGGTGTAAATGATTGATATGCATTTGAACCAGTACCTGCTGGAATTAATGTACCAATAATTACGTTTTCTTTTAAACCACTCAAGGAGTCACTACTTCTCTTCATAGCAGCTTCTGTGAGCACTCTTGTTGTTTCTTGGAAAGATGCTGCTGATAACCATGAATCTGTTGCAAGGCTAGCTTTTGTGATACCCATAAGCTCAGGTCGTCCTTCAGCAGGTACTTTACCGTCTTTGACTAACTCTTGATTAGTCTTTCTAAATTGTGTTGTATCAGCTAATTCGTTTGGCAAGAATTCAGAATCATTAGATTTAACAATCCTTACTCTTCTCAACATTTGACGAACTATCATCTCAACATGTTTGTCATGAACCTCAACTCCCTGATCTCTGTAAGTCTTTTGGACTTCATCAACAAGGTATTCTTGACAAGTTCTTACTCCATTTATTTGTAAAACTTCTTTAGGATCTTTTGGACCGGTAGTTAGCGACTGTCCTGCTTCTAATGCATCTCCTTGATTAATTAAGAGAGTTTGTCGTCTCAAAACTAGTAACTCAACTTCTTCTTTTTCGTTATTAATTAAAATAGTTCTATTACCTTCAGGAGTAACTTCAATTGATTTGACCTTTCCATTAATTGGAGAAAGAACAGCCTTACCTTTAGGGGTTCTTGCTTCAAAAAGCTCAACAATTCTTGGCAGACCAGATGTAATGTCTAATCCTACTACTCCTCCAGTGTGAAAAGTTCTCATTGTAAGCTGAGTACCAGGCTCTCCGATTGATTGCGCTGAGATAATACCAACTGCTTCACCAACCTCAACTGGCTTTCCAGTTGCAAGGCTAAATCCATAACACAAAGGATCCATTGATTCTGGGTTAAGCGAGTTAAACGGAGTCAATACATGAACATCATCAACTCCAGATTTACCAATAGCATCAAGAACCTCTGCATCAATGTAAGTTCCTTTGGTAAGTTTCTGACCATTATCGAGTTGCACTAATTTTTTATCAACTTTTATATCTTCAGATAATACTCTGCCGTAAAGGGTTGAATGTAAATATCTACTTACCTTTCCATCAATCTTTACCTTTTTCTTAGTACCTCTCCAGTCAATATTTTCATCACCTAATTCTTTAACTACAATCCCTGCAGCAACATCTACTAATCTTCTTGTTAAATAGCCCGAGTCCGCAGTTCTTAAAGCTGTATCAGCAAGTCCTTTCCTTGCACCGTGTGTAGATATGAAATATTCTAAGACAGACATACCCTCTCTAAAATTGCTCTTAATTGGTCTTTCAATAATGTCTCCCTTAGGGTTAGCTACTAACCCTCTCATACCTGCAAGTTGTCTAACCTGCATCATGTTTCCTCTAGCACCTGACTTAACCATCATATCTACTGGGTTAAACTCTTCTGCTTCTAGTTCAAGCTTCATCGCTTCCTGTACTTCTTCAGTAGCTTCATTCCATATTTCAATAATTTTTTGTTTTCTCTCATTTTCAGTGATGACATCAGCATTAAACTGCTTTTCAACTTTTTCAGCTTCACCTTCGTATTTTTCAAGTATTTGATTTTTACTTGGAGGAGTTTTTACATCAGTCATTGCTACACTTAAACCGGCTTTAGCGCCAAATGTAAACCCGACAGATTTCATTGAGTCAAGAAACACTCTTAATTCTGCTTTGTTATATCTTTCAATTGCTTCAGCGATAATTTTTTTCATTTGTGGTTTTCTCACAGATGCTTGAATAAAAGGAAAATTAGGAGGAAGTATAGAGTTGAAATGTAATCTACCTAAAGTTGTTTGAATGAGTTTTGATCCATCAACTGGTTCTTCAGTTAACAATTCAGAAAATCTTCCATATAACTCTGAATGGATTTCAGGATCACCAGCTAATTCTCCAACTCTTACATTTATTGGAGTTTGAAGTTCTATATGTCCATTCTCATACGCAATCTGAGCTTCATTAAAGTCAACGAAGTTAAGTTTTGCAGTATCAAGTTCTTTATGACATTCTGTAATGTAGTACAAACCAATAACCATGTCCTGACTTGGTGAGACAATTGGATTTCCGGATGCAGGAGATAATACATTGTTAGTGGAAAGCATTAGTACTCTTGCTTCAGCTTGTGCTTCAGCTGAAAGTGGCACATGAACAGCCATCTGATCGCCATCAAAATCAGCATTAAATGCTTCACAAACTAATGGATGAACTTGAATTGCTTTACCTTCAACTAATATTGGCTCAAATGCTTGGATTCCTAATCTATGTAAGGTTGGAGCTCTATTTAACAATACTGGATGTTCTTCAATTACTTCTGCTAAAACATCCCAAACTTGAGCTCTTGATCTTTCAACCATTCTTTTTGCAGATTTAATATTTTGCGCTAAACCTAACTCAACTAATCTTTTCATAACAAAAGGCTTGAAAAGTTCGAGTGCCATCATTTTAGGGAGACCACATTGCTGAAGTTCTAAATGAGGACCAACAACAATTACTGATCTAGCAGAATAGTCAACTCTCTTACCTAGTAAATTTTGACGGAACCTACCTTGTTTTCCCTTCAACATGTCTGAAAGTGATTTAAGACCTCTACCTCCAGCACCCGCTACCGCTCTTCCTCTTCTACCATTGTCAAATAATGCATCAACTGATTCTTGAAGCATACGTTTTTCGTTACTGATAATTATCTCAGGAGCACCAAGTTCAATTAGTTTCTTAAGCCTATTGTTTCTATTTATAAGTCTTCTATACAAGTCATTTAAATCAGAGGTAGCAAATCTGCCACCGTCAAGCTGGACCATTGGTCTGAGCTCAGGGGGTATTACGGGGATGACTTCAAGTATCATAGCTTCAGGTGGGTTTTTCCCATCGGCGAAAGGTTTAATAACTTTCATCCTTTGGATAGCTCTTTGTCTTCTTTGAGCAGATTTAGACTCTAAATCTGATTCTAACTTTTCCATTTCAGCTTTTAAATCAACTAATTGGACTAACTCCCTAACAGCTTCTGCACCCATTCCACCAGTAAAGTATTCATCGTACTTGTCAATCATTTCGCGCCATAATGTATCATTTTCAATAAGTGTCTTAGGTTTTAAAGTTTTGAGCGTTGAGAATGCTTCTTCAATAACTTTTATTTCCGCATCTGATTTAGCTTTTTTTTGCTTTATTTCTTTTTCGACTTCTTTTTTTCTTATTTGAATTTCAGGCTCAGGAATTTTAGCATTTTCCATAGCTTTAATTTCTGTATCCATTTGTTTAATTCTTTTTTGCTCCCACTCTTCAAAGTCTTCGTTGACGATTTCTACTTCTGCAACTACAGCTTCATCAAGTTCAGCTAAATCTTTTGTTCTTTTTTTCGAATCAATTGAAACTACTAGGTATGCAGCAAAATAAATAACTTTCTCGAGTTCTTTTGGTGACATATCAAGAAAATAACCTAAACGACTTGGAACTCCTTTAAAGTACCAGATATGTGTTACGGGAGCAGCAAGTTCAATGTGACCCATTCGTTCACGTCTAACTTCTCTTCTAGTAACCTCAACACCACAACGTTCACAATTAATTCCTCTATATCTAATTCTTTTATATCTTCCACACGAACATTCCCAATCCTTTGTCGGGCCAAAAATTCTTTCATCAAATAAACCATCTTTCTCAGGTTTCAATGTTCTATAGTTTATTGTTTCAGGTTTCTTTACTTCTCCAAATGACCAGCTTCTCATTTGATCTGAGGTTGCAAGACTAATACTTAATTCATCAAATATTTTTTCCATGATTTAAACCTCCGCCTCATCTTGTTCAGGTCTTGTCATATCAATTCCAAGAGTTTCGGCTGTTTTAACATATTCATCACTGATGTCTTTCATAGAAATCTCTTCACCAGCAGATAGAATTTCCACATTAAGACATAGGCTCTGCATTTCTTTCAATAAAACTTTAAAGGATTCCGGAATTCCCGGTTCTGGAATGTTATCACCTTTAACAATTGACTCATATACCTTTACTCTACCAACGGTATCATCAGATTTAATTGTTAGAAGTTCCTGCAATGCATAGCTTGCACCGTAAGCTTCAAGAGCCCAAACTTCCATTTCTCCAAATCTTTGACCACCAAATTGTGCTTTTCCTCCAAGAGGCTGCTGAGTAATCATTGAATAAGGTCCTGTTGATCTGGCATGAATTTTTTCATCTACTAAATGGATTAATTTCAATATATATGTATACCCAACTGTAATTTTTGCATCAAAAGCCTCTCCGGTTCTTCCATCATATAGTGTTGCTTTTCCATCTTCGTTTACAAGAAGACCCCCATCACGATTAGGATTTACATTTCTAAGAATTTCATGAATCTCTTCTTCATCTGCACCATCAAACACAGGGGTAGAAATAAGGGTTCCTGGTTTTGCACCTTTTGCAGCTTTAGTCGATCCTTTATACTCAGACCAACCCTGATCTGCAGCCCAACCAAGATGAGTCTCTAAAATTTGGCCAAGATTCATACGACTTGGTACACCAAGAGGTGAAAGCATAATATCTAAGGAGGTTCCATCTTCCATATAAGGCATGTCCTCAATAGGTAGAATTTTTGAAATTACACCTTTGTTTCCATGTCGACCAGATAGTTTATCTCCAACTTGTATTTTTCTTTGAATTGCAACATAAACTCTAACTTTTTGATTAACTCCAGGAGGGAGATCAGCACCATCATCTCGTTTAAGTATTTGGACATCAATAACTTTTCCTCGTTCACCGTGAGGCACTCTAAGAGATGTATCTCTAACTTCTCGTGCTTTTTCACCAAATATTGCCCGTAAAAGTCTTTCTTCTGGTGTGAGCTCAGTCTCTCCTTTAGGTGTTACTTTACCAACCAAATAATCTCCAGGAGATACCTCGGCACCAATTCTTACAATTCCCATTTCATCGAGATCCATCAAAACTTCCTCTGCAACGTTTGGAATATCTCTTGTTATCTCTTCCTCACCTAATTTTGTATCTCTTGCCTCTATTTCATGCTCAGCAATATGAACGGATGTCAAAACATCTTCTTTTACAAGTCGTTCAGAAATAACAATGGAATCTTCAAAGTTATAGCCATCCCAGGGCATGTATCCAACTAATAGGTTTTTACCAAGAGCTAATTCTCCACCTTGAGTACTAGGGCCGTCTGCTAATACATCTCCCGGCTTGACTTTTATTCCAACGGAAACAAGTGGTTTTTGATTCCAACTTGTAGCCTGGTTTGATCTCTTAAATTTCAAAACAGGAAAACGATGCTTCTTATTTGTTCCCTCTTCTTTAACTATTATTTCGTCTCCAGAAACCTCTTCAACTCTTCCTGAAACATTAGATATAAGAGCCTCGCCTGAATCTCTTGCAACATTTTCTTCCATGCCTGTACCGACATATGGGGCTTCCGTTTTTACTAATGGAACAGCTTGTCGTTGCATATTGGAACCCATAAGTGCTCTGTTGGCATCATCATGTTCTAAAAATGGAATCAAAGCAGTTGTAACTGAACAAATCTGTTTAGGACTTACATCCATAAAATCAATTTCTTTATCAGATACAAAAGCAACATCGCCACCATTTTGTCTAGAAAGTACCCTTTTGTTCTGAAATGTACCATCTTCTTTCAAGGGAGCATTCGCTTGAGCTATTGTGTATTCATCTTCCTGGGCAGCAGTGAGATAAACAGCTCTATTTGTCTTTACAACCCCATTTTCAACTTTCCAATAAGGAGTCTCTATAAATCCAAACTTATTAACCCTCCCGTAAGTTGCTAGTGTTCCAATCAAGCCAATATTTGGACCTTCAGGAGTTTCAATTGGGCACATTCTTCCATAGTGAGATGGATGAACATCTCTTACTTCAAATCCAGCTCGTTCTCTTGACAGTCCACCAGGACCAAGTGCTGATAGCCTTCTCCTGTGAGTTAAGCCCGCAATTGGATTTGGTTGATCCATAAACTGGCTTAGCTGACTTGTTCCAAAAAATTCCTTAAGTGAAGCTTGTATAGGTCTAATATTAATAAGAGACTGAGGAGTAATTGCTTCAGGTTCTTGAGTTGTCATTCTCTCTCTTACAACTCTTTCAAGTCTACTTAGTCCAACTCTTACTTGATTTTGAACTAACTCACCGACGGTCCTAATTCTTCTGTTTCCAAAATGATCAATATCATCAAGTCTTACTGGAATTTCTTTACCTTTATTATTAATAAAAGAATCTTCTCCAGCATGAAGAGCTACTACATATTTAATTGAGTCAATCATGTCATCAATCCTGAGCATTCCGTCACCCTCAGTGGTATATGTTTCAGCATCTTTTTCTCCATATTGACGACCAAGTTTTTGCTCTACTTTATATCGACCAACTTTTGTTAAATCATATCTTTTTGGTGTATAAAACATTTGTTTTACTAGGTTCTTAGCTGATTCAACTGATGCTGGTTCTCCAGGTCTTAATTTTCGATATAAATCAATTAAAGCTGCTTCCCTTGTGGTGTCAGGGTCTCTATCAATAGTATTATGTACTGATGGATAGTCACCAAGTAGCTCAATTGCATCTTCTTTATTTTCAATAACGTCGAGTGCCATCAAGAATCCAGTAATGTGTTGTCTTCTTTTTCGATCTACTCTCACACCCAAAGTGTCTCTCTTATCTGTATCAAACTCTAACCATGCACCTCTTCCAGGAATCATTTTTCCAATAAATACTTCTTTATCAGATGTTTTGTCAATTTCTTGGGAAAAGTAAACACCAGGAGATCTGACAAGCTGACTAACTATTACTCTTTCAGTACCATTTATCAAAAATGTTCCAGTATCTGTCATAATTGGAAAGTCTCCGAGGAAAACAGTTTGTTGTTTTATTTGACCCGTTTCTCTATCTAAAAATTGTGCAGTAACGTAAAGTGGTTGTGAATAGGTAGAGTCAGTTATTCTGCAATCTTCAAGGGTCTTAAGAGGTTCTTCAAAATAGTGATTTAAAAACTCTAATGAGAATCTGCCAGAGAAATCTTCTATAGGGGATATCTCATCTAAGATATCTTTAAGACCCTCTTCTATAAACCATTTGAACGAATCTTTTTGTATAATTAATAAATCTGGAATATCTAGAACTTTTGGAATCTTGGCAAACGAAAGTCTAGAATTCTGAACAGCGGACAACAAGCCTCCTCAAAAATTAATAACAGCTACCCGAAAGGTAGAGTATATTAGTACTTTTTATTTAAGCAAACAAATAATTGTAATATTATTTGAGCTCTACAGTTGCACCAGCACCTTCAAGAGCTTCTTTTGCTTTTTCAGCATCTTCCTTAGAAGCACCAGTAAGAATGTCTGATGGTGCATTATCAACAAGTTCTTTAGCTTCTTTTAGACCAAGGCTTGTTAAACCTCTTACTTCTTTGATAACCTGAATCTTTTGAGATCCGGCTGCTGCTAGAACTACGTCGAATGCGTCTTTTTCGGCACCCGCACCTGCATCATCTCCTCCACCAGCTGGTGCAGCAGCAACAGCTACAGGAGCTGCGGCAGATACATCAAATTTCTCCTCAAAAGCATCAAGAAAATCTTTCAGCTCTAGAACAGTCATTTCCTCAAAGACACCAAGCAACTCATCAGTTGTCATTTTTGCCATTTGTTATTCCTCCTCATTACTAACTTCATCAGAAGTCACATCATCATTATTTGATTCGTTAACTTCAGAAACTTCACCATTTGAAACTTTTTTATCAACTAATGCACTTAATGCATATCCAGCCTTACTAATTATTGCTTTAGTGCCAGCCGCAACTTTAACTAGGGGTGCATTAAAGCCTCCGGCTATTTTCGCTAACAACACATCTCTAGGTTCAATATTTGCAAGGATATTAATTTGATCAACAGATAATGGTTCTGAATCCATTAATCCACCCTTGATTACGAAAGCCTCATTGTCTTTTGAAAATTCTTTTAATACTTTGGCAGCTTCGACAGGGTCAGATTCAATTACTGTGACACCGGTTGGGCCAGAAAAATATTCTGTAAGAGAATCTAGGCCTATGTTTTCTGCAGCTCTTTTAGCTAATGTCATTTTCACAACATTAAATGAAGCTCCGGCTTTCTTTAATTCTCTTCTTAATTGGGTCTGCTGCGAAACAGTTAATCCTCTATATTCAGCAAGAACAAGGGAGTTTGCAGATTGAAATAATTCTTCCAAATCTTTAACTGCTTGTACTTTATCTTCTCTAACCATAAAAAAATCCTTGCATACCAAGGACCTTAATCGAGTTACCTACGTTAGATTTATAAACAACGACTAACGGTCTTTGGTTTTAATTGTTCTTTTATAATATAAACGTATTCGAAATTTAAATACAAATAAATTATAAATTTATATCTATTGGGATTGAAGGCCCCATAGTTGATGACATGTGAACACTTTTAATATATTCTCCTTTAGACGAAGAAGGTTTGGCTCTAGTAACTTCAGCAATTACTTCTTCAAAATTTTGAAGAAGTTTTTCCTCATCAAAAGATACTTTTCCAATGGACATGTGCAGATTACCTAATTTATCATTTTTAATTTCAATTTTGCCTTTTTTAAAGTCTTCTACTGCTTTTGCAACATTTGGAGTTACGGTTCCTGTTTTAGGATTTGGCATTAATCCTTGTGGTCCTAATATTTTACCAAGTTGGCCAACTTCGGCCATCATTTCCGGAGTTGAAATAACAATGTCTACATCAAGTTTTTGTTCAGATGCAACTTTAGTAGCGAGTTCTTTACCTCCAACAATATCAGCTCCCGCTTCTTCAGCTGCAGTAAGAGCTTCTCCACCTGCAAATACAGCAATTTTTACATCTTTACCAGTTCCATTTGGCAAAGAAACAGTAGTTCGAATATTCTGTTCTGCGGATTTAGTATCAATACCTAAAGAAAAGGCAACATCAACTGACTCATCGAAGTTTGCAGATGCATTCTCTTTGCAGTGCTTTATAGCTTCAACTTTAGTTTGTTTTGAAGTCGGAATATTTGACTTTGCTTTATTGTAGTTTTTTCCGTATTTTTTCATTTTTCTCCTTTGGTCCGAGCGATATATTATCTCCCAAAATTAATTAGCTTTCTACAGTTACTCCCATTGATCTCGCAGTACCTGCAATTATGTTTATTGCTGCGTCTATGTCGTTAGCATTCAAATCTTCCATCTTTGCTTCAGCTATGTTTTTTAATTGGTCTCTAGTTATAGAGCCTACTTTTTCTTTATGTGGCTCTGGAGAACCAGACTCTAAACTAATAGCCTTTTTGATTAAATAAGAAGCAGGTGCTGTTTTAGTAATAAATGTAAAAGAATTATCTTCATATATTGTGATTTCAACAGGAACAGTTTCTCCTTGTCGACTTGCTGTATCATTATTAAAAGCTTGTACGAAGTCCATTATGTTGACACCATATTGACCTAAGGCTGAACCTACAGGTGGTGCTGGTGTTGCACCTCCGCCAGGTATTTGTAATTTAAGTAGTGCTTTTATTGGTTTTGCCATAATCTTTCCTAGTTTTTTACTATGTCTGTAAATCCTAATTCTACAGGCGTTTCCCGTCCAAATATATTAACGAGAACTGTGACTTTTGATTGATCTAAATTAATTTCTTCAATTATTCCATTGAAGTCTGCAAATGGTCCAGTAGTAACTCTTACTGTTTCCCCTACTTCAAAGTCTGGCTTAAATTTAGGAGATTCTTTCTTAAGCTCAACTTCTTCATTAGATCCTAAAATTCTTTCAATTTCTCTTCTAGATAATGAAATAGGCCTTTTTCCAGAACCAACAAATCCAATAATTGAGGGTGTGTTTCTAATTTCATACCAAGTTGTGTCATCAAGATCCATTCTGACTAAAACGTATCCGGGAAATGTTTTCTTTTCTAAATTGACCTTTTTACCATTCCTAATCTCAACAACCTCATCAGTTGGAATAACAACATCATAGACTTTGTCTTCAAGGTGGAGGTTTTTGATTCTTGTAAGAATATTTGTCCTGACTTTTTTCTCATGTCCTGATTGGGCATTTAAGACAAACCATTCACCAGGTAAATCATAGGGATGTGTAGGAGGAGATTCTACTTCTAGAACCTCTTCGTCAGAATTATCTAATTCTTCTGTTGTTGCAGTTTCTTCTAACATTATCCTCCGAAAGATAATAGATTAATCAAAGTATTTTTAAAACTAAAGTCCATTCCAAAAATAAAAATTGTAAAAAAAGCAATTGTAACAATAGTGACGAGAGTAAAAGAAGTAAGGGTTGAAGATGTAGGCCAGTTAACTCTTTTCAATTCTGTTCTAACTTCTCCTAGGTAGTTAGTAACTCTTTTAAGCCTTGAAACTTTTTCACCAGATTGGTATTTTCCAACATTTCTATCAGCCTTCTTTGCCAGACGCTCTTCACGTTCTGACATTCTTCTCATTTCTCTATTCATTTCATTCATAATTACCTCTGCAGGGGCGGTGAGACTCGAACTCACAACCTACGGTTTTGGAGACCGTCGCTCTGCCAATTAGAGCTACACCCCTTAGCTATTGCTCCTTCTCTAAATTGTTAGATGAGCGCTTGTATCCAAATATTAAAAATAGAATTGATAATATTCCGAGCAATGTCAATAATATTATTTTTGTGCCCTTACTTGTAGTAGTTTTTACTTTTTTATCTAAAGATGACATTACTCTTGATGCGAAATCGGATGGTACTTCTATGTTTTTACCTAACTCATTATCTAATTCCTCTTTAAAAGCTCTATACCTTTTACCTGAAACTTGACATTTAATACAAGAAGAAGCATGGATATTGTCATCAAATCCAAAGTATGAATTACTCAAATAAGAAGAAAGCATTTTATTTCTTGTTCTTTTGCACAAAATATTTTTTCTAAAGTTAAAAAGAAAGTTTTTCATCTATCAACCTCTTCTAAAATTAGTCTTAGTTTCTGATGAGCTCTATGAAGCCTTACTTTTGCAGCAGTGACACTAATATCTAAATAGTCTGCAATTTCTTTGTGCGACCTACCTTCAATATTTTTAAGTTCAACAATTATTCGCTGCTCTATAGGAAGCTTATCTAAAGCATTAACCAGGACAGAAGATAAATCAGAATTTATGGCAACTAATTCAGGATCTTTTTTTTCATCAATAACAATTGGCTCATATGTGTCATCAATATTTAAGGTATTATGTTTCTTTGCTTTTTTTCTTAATGTCCATGCTGTATTGACGGTTATGCGGTAAATCCATGTACTAAAAGTAGAGTCACCTCTAAATTTTTCGATTGCTTTCCATGCACGAATAAATGATTCTTGTGCAACATCATTAGCCATTTCTCTATTACCGGTTAGTTTATAAGCTAAAGAAAAAACAAGTTCCTGATGTCTAATCACAAGCTGTTCAAATGCAGCTTTTTCACCTAATTGTGATTTCTTGACAAGTTCGGAATTAGATATTTCCTCACCACTATTGTTTAATTTAGATATAGTACTCATTCCTTTAACTAAGAATAATTATGAAAAAACAATAAAGCTATCTTTTTTCTCTATGCAGTGTATGTTTTCTCAACCTGGGACTATATTTCATTAATTCCAATCTATCTGGAGTATTGGTCTTATTTTTTGTAGTCACGTAGTTGTGATCGCCAGTTTCAGTACAGACCAGTGTTATCGGTGGTCTTTTATCTGAAGCCATTTTTTCTCCTTTTTTAACTTGTAGCGGCGGGCAGACTTGAACTGCCGACCTCACGATTATGAGTCGTGCGCTCTTACCAACTGAGCTACGCCGCCATAAGACTTAGTTTAGCCTCTGAGCCCTCTTCCGGGATTGAACCGGAGACCTCTTCCTTACCATGGAAGTGCTCTACCGACTGAGCTAAGAGGGCAAAGTGCCGAGAGTAGGATTCGAACCTACGAAGGCGTAGCCGGCAGATTTACAGTCTGCTCCCTTTGGCCGCTCGGGCATCTCGGCATAACAATAAAGTCTATATAGAGTTTAGATTATAAATAAAAATTAGTGAGATGAATTTTTATTTGATTAGGATTATTTTATGGATAAAAAAATACATAAATTGGTTGATAAATGGCTTGATAACAGTGTTATTTCCCAATCTGTCTATGACGAAATTCTAAAATATGAAGAAGATGCAAATCCATCACAAAAATCTAAAGTTGCTAAAGCGATCACACTAATAGGTAGCCTTTTTGTACTTTCTGGTTTACTTGGTACGCTGCCGCTAATTTGGGACAATTTAGCTTATTGGGCACAATTAATTCTTTTGATTGTAACAACTATATTCTTAATATATGCGGCAAACTATAGTGAAAAATTTGAAGACAAGAATTTATTTATATTTAAATCTTCTGCAAGAGTCTCATCTGTTCTTTATCTGATATCAACTATTTCATTTGCTTCAGTTGTTGTATTCTCTTTGAATATTTTAAGTACAACAAACCTGATTAATTTTTCAGATGATACTTCAATTTTATTAGCTTCCTTTTTTGTACTTATTTATGCAATATATCTATACATCAAAACTGGCTTAATTTTTCAGCATATTGCACTCTTTTACACATCAATATTTTTCTTAGGATCATTAGGTAATCTAATTTTTCCGAATATAGAACCATGGGCTGGCGGGTTGTTCTTATTTTCAACTGGTTTGATATGGGGTCTTTATACTTTGAATGAGGTTCTTGAACCGAGTTGGTTAGGATACTTCCTTGCATCATCAACTATTTCAATTGGATCAATAATTTTTATTAATGATCTAGTTGGAAGTAATAATTTACTTGAAATTATTTTGCTTATTTTGGGTTCGATTGTTTTTGTATGGGGAAGCATTCAGCTTTCTGAGCAGGTCATATTCTTTATAGGTGGTTTAGGTTTAATCATAAATCTCCCAAGACTAATAACTGAGTTACTTCCTGATAACATTTGGCCTCCTTTAATTTTATTCATGGTGGGTGGGGTGTTAGTTGCTGTTGGGCTTTATTTAAATTCCATAAGAGAAAATTTAAAAATCAATGCCGAATAAACGTCTTCTTTTTATTTCTACAGGAATTCTTTTAATTACTACTTTAATAGTTGGTATGTTTGGGGTGGTACCTCTACCGGAGTATGATTCATTTACAGAAAATTCTAATTTTGAAGGAAAAATCATTTACCATGTTGAAATCCAAACACAAAATATTATCCCACCAGCTCCAGACATTTTGGATAGTTGCATTTTATATATAGATCTTTCAAAAAAACCATTCGAAGAAAAAAAGATAATTTGTAATAGTGATCTTTATGACTATTCATACGATATATATTTTTACGATGCTCAAATATATCAAGAAGACAACATTCTGTTGAGATACTGGGATTCACAATCTGATAATGAACAAAAAGCCATATTGGTAAATATTGACACTGGTCAAGTAACTGATGAAATATCACTCAATTTTTCAAATTACGAAAATAATAATATGAACGTCTATGGTGAAAAATTAATTGAACCTTGGGACACATCTGATTATGAAACAAGATTAATTGGAATTTACTATGTAAATAGGACCGAAACTATAGAAGTCTTTAGTTCGAAAGCACCTACTAATTATTATTATGAATCTCTTCATTGGTCACCAGATGGAAATAAAATCATTGCTGGTGACTCAGAAAATAATCTCATCATATTTTCTAAAGATAAAACGTCTAAGCCCGCGCAAATAGATTTCGAAAATTTGCAAATTGAGATGTTTGATGATGATAGAAGAGAGTTAATTAGTGTATTGGGCTGGACTAATTAATTAAAAGGTTTTTTTGGCCTTACTCCAATTTCGCTGATTGCATAAGCTGCGCTCTTATTGGCAATTTCAGCAGATTCGTTTATAGATAGTTTCTTTTGAAGGCCATATAGATACCCTGCAGCAAAAAAATCTCCTGCTCCAGTTTTATCTTTAACAATTGTGTCCGTTGCCTCAAAACGATACTCTTCGTCGTTTGCTAAAATCAAGACCCCCTCTGGACCAAGGGTGCATATTAGCTGTTCGACATTAGGAAAGTTTTCTAAGAAGTAATGAATTGAACTATTAGTAGAATCAGATTGAAAAAGACTATTTAATTCATCCTCATTGCAGAAAACATAATCAATATCATTTTTAATGAATTCAATAAAACTATCTCTATGGAGGTCTACACAAAATACATCTGACAAACTTATAGCGTTTTTTCCTCCTGTTTCTTTATTATGTTTAGCAGCCTGTAAAAAAGCAGACTTACTTGATGGTTTATCCCATAAATACCCCTCCATATAAACAATTTTTGCTTTTTCTAATTCTTCATTATCTAAATCTTCAACTGATAAATGTTCTCCTGCTCCAAGGTATGTATTCATAGTTCTTTCTCCATCTGGAGTGATAAAAATTGCACAAAGGCCTGTTTGATTATCTTCATCTTCATAAACAGTTAAATCTTTTAAACCAGAATTTCTCAAGCTTGATTGGAATTGTTCCCCTAGGTCATCATTTGATATTTTTCCAATAAATCCTGCTTCGCCTCCAAGTTGGGAAATCCAGTATGCAGTATTAGCAGCAGATCCACCAGCTTCATAGACTGGATTATTCATATTGCGAAGGAGGAAGTTTGAACGATCTTTTTCGACTAGAGTCATTCGTGCTTTATTTAAATTTAATTCATCAATCTTGGACTCTTCAATTTGTTCTAAAGAATCAACAAGGGCATTACCGATACAAATTATCACAGACAAATTTTAGATGATTTGTCCAGAATTTCCTTCGGAATTAAAAATTTTCTCTGTAAAGTTTTGTAGGGCTTTCATCCCTCCTAACAAGTTATAAGATTCAATATCTTGAGATGTTATAAAGTTAGTCACCCTGCCCGATCTAGCACCAGAGCGACAAACAAAAATATACTTTTCGCTATCTTTAAATCTATCGATACTTTCAGTAATCGTGTCCATGGGTATGTGCTCAGCGCTTTGATGGTGTCCGGCATTCCATTCATCTTGTTCTCGGACATCAATAAGCTTAAAGCCATCTTGAATTAAATTTTCAAGTTGTTCTGGCTCAATGGAAGGAGTGTCGCTAATACCGAATACCACTTTGACGCTGCCTTAATCTTTTAACTCTTTCAATAGTTGGAGGATGTGTAGAAAATAATTTACTGAAGCTATTTCCAGAAAAAGCTTTAAGAGGGTCCGAGATAAACAATGAACTAACAGCTGGATTAACATTCATGGGTACTTTTGAAAATCTATCAATTTTTTCAAGTGCAGAAGCTAAAGCTAAGGGATTGCCAGAAATTTCTGCTCCAGTTTTATCTGCTCCAAATTCTCTAGTTCGTGAGATTGCCATTCTAATGATTAAAGAAGCTATTGGAGCAGCAATAAAAGCAAGAACAATGATAGCTGGATGGGTATTTCTATTCCTGTTTCCTCCACCCCAAAATGCCATCCTTGACATAAAGGAAACTGCAGCAGCTAACATCGCTGCAATACTTGAAACTAATATATCTCTGTTTTTTATATGAGAAAGTTCGTGTGCAAGAACCCCCTCGAGCTCATCTCTATTTAGTAAAGTTAATATACCTGTTGTAACAGCTACTTTAGCATTTTTAGGATTCCTTCCAGTAGCAAATGCATTTGGTTGATCGCTATCAATTACATATAATTCAGGCATAGGCATCTTCTCTTTTTGAATAAGATGCGAGATTATTTGAGTAACATCTTGAAACTCTCCATTTTCTATAGGCCTAGCTCTTGTTGATTTAATAGCTAAGGTACCGGAAAAAAAATAAATAAAAAAATTAAATACAAGAGCAAAAAATAGCGCAGATACTAAATCGAAACCAAAGGCAGTTGCTGAGAATAGAACAACTAATGTCATTAAAGTAAGTAATGCAGTAGTTTTTACAAAGTTCATAATTGTATTATAAAAAACATAAATTTATATTTTTTCAGCAATTAAACAATAAAAGTCACCTAATCCGTTGGAATCAAGAATTGCTTTCAAACCATTGAGTTGTGAATTTATTTTTAATTTTTCGATTCCTTCAAGAGTGATATATTGGTTTTTTAAATCATCATAAATATCGTTAAAGCCATTTTCTAATAGAAACTCCCTTTGTTTTTTTAGAGATACGCTGTAACCAAGAGATTTGAAATTTTCTTTTACCGCAGAAAAATTAATATCATAAGTGATATCAACATTTCCAGGGTCATCTATAGGATCAACCGATAAATGGTGTTTCTTGTAAGTCCTAAGAAGTGATTTGTATTTTCTTTTGTTTCTGTTTTTTTGTTCATAACCGTAGTCAAAAAATAAAAAACTTTTTGGCTGAAACCTATTAATTAAATTAGCAATTAAGTTATCAATATTTGTCTGTAGTTCTACTTCGTAATTTTTATTGGGTTCAATTTTATTTAAGTTAATCCAATTCAGTTGCTCATCTCTTATTGGTTGATAAGCATAGCTCAAATTATCTTTACTAATATCAACTACTTTCTCATACCAATTATTTTCTTTATACACAGCAATTGAGCATGGAATGTTATCTAATATTTCATTTCCATAGACTAAGTCCGCACTCAAAATATTTAAATCCTCATAAGATTTAACACTTAATATTCCTTTGTTATCAATCACTTTTCTTGCAGTACTGGATAGCTCTACTGCAGTTATATTTTTTAAACCTATCTGCTCAATTAAAGAGCCTGTCCCCGACCCAAGTTCAACAATATTTTCATAAAAGTTTTTGCTATCAATCCAGCTTCTAATAATGACTCCAAAATATTGAGATACTTCTGGAGATGTTAAAAAATCTCCTTTTTCTGAAGATCTGACATTTTCAGTATTAAAAAACCCTGATTCAGAATAAAGTGCTTCTTGCATGAAAGTATCAAAATATATAAATTCGTTCATATGATATTTGCTTTTAATGTAAGAAGTAAAGTTAATTGTCGACAAGTTTTAATTGCCAAAAAATATTGATGATACTTCACCAAGATAGCTAAAAATTCCTGGAAATATTCCAGAGATGAATGTTATTAACACAGTAAAAACTCCCACTACTTTTAAGGGGCTCTCAAATTGAAAGCTAGTTTCTGAATTTACATCCTTTAACTCATCCATCCATATAACTTTTGAAATTCTTGCATAGTAAACCAAGGCTATAACAGCATTTACTGCACCAACAATACCAAGTGTTAGACCTATAGGTTCACCCGTACTGAGCATACTTCTGAATACAACAAATTTTGCAAACCAACCACCCAGTGGAGGTATTCCAGCTAAGGAAAAAAAGAAAATTGTTGTTAAGACTCCAGTAATAGGTGATTTTTTTGCTATTCCACCCCATTCATAAAAATTTGATGATCCTGCATGGTTACTAAATAATTGAACAGAAAGAAATGCACCTAAATTCATAAATGCATAGATTATTAAATATGTAACACTAGCAAATATTCCATCTTGAAAGTTACCTGTGATGCCAGCAACAGCAAGTGGAGCTAATATAAAACCTGCCTGTGCAATCGAAGAGTATGCAAGAAGCCTAACTGGATTGGATTGCTGTAATGCAACAAGATTGCCAAGCGTCATAGTTAGTCCAGAAATAATTGCCAATATTATTCCCCAGCTTTCACCAGCACTACTAAAAACTGTTGTGAGCAAAATTATAAGCGCAACAAAACCAGTTGCTTTAGAACTTACAGATAAATATGCAGTTACAGGTAAAGGCGCCCCTTCATATGTGTCTGGTGCCCATGAATGAAAGGGAACAATGGAGATTTTAAATCCTAATCCCGAAATTACTAAAATTGAACTTAGTAATAACACTGGAGAGGATTGAAGTGCTCCATTAATGATTAATGAAGAGATTTCAGAAAAAACAATTTTTCCAGTTAAACCATACAGAAGTGAAAATCCGTAAAGTATTAATGATGCTGACAAAACACCAAGCAAGAAAAATTTTATAGCACCTTCATTAGACTTCCTATCTCCCTTTTTCCAACCAGAGAGAAGAAACATTGGAGTAGATGCTAATTCTATTCCAATAAAAATAGTGAGTAAGTCTCTAGATGAGCTGACAATGAGAGCTCCTAAAAGAGAGCTTAATAAAAGGTAATAATATTCACCTTGGTAATATTTATCACTTTCTATGAAGTTAATTGAAAGAAGAAATGTTAGATATGTTATCAAAATGAAAAGGCCTTTAAAAATAATAGAAAACTTATCAACAACAAAACTATCTTCAAATGCATATATTGGATTTGTATAGTTAACCCACTGGACTACAAGAGGTGCAAGTGAAAATAGAGTGCCTAAAAGTGCAAAAGCAGCTACATAGTACTTTGACCTTCTTGGAAGTATTAGGTCTAAAATCAAAGTACCAACTATTGTAAAAACTACAATAAGTTCAGTAGATATTGCAAAGTAATTTATAGAAATTTTTAACCCCCAAAAGCTTTAGATAACATTGCAATTACAGCGTCATTTGTAGCTCCGAAAATTAATTTTGGAAAAACTCCAATTAGAATTGTCAATATAACAAGTGGAATCCAAGCTGCTAGTTCATATCCGTCTGCATCATGAAGTTCTTTATCAATCCATTCTTCTGATGGTTCTCCTAGATTAACTCTTTGTAACATCCATAATAAATAACCAGCTGTTAAAACAGTACCGACGGCACCAGCCACCATGGACGTTCTAAATACCGTAACATTTAAACCCTCTAAAGGGTTATAAGCACCTAGCAGTGCCATAAATTCACCCCAAAAACCAGCAAGACCTGGCAGTCCTAAAGATGCCATTGCAGTAAATCCAAGTAAAGCTCCAGTCTTAGGTAGAAGCTTCATATTTCCACCCAACCTTCCCATATCTCTAGTGTGATAAGTGTGGGCCATGGATCCAGAAAGGAAAAATAATAAACCTGTAATTACCCCGTGTGCAACCATTCCAATCATTGCAGCATTAATCCCAATTGGTGTTAAAGATGCAATACCCAGCATAACAAAACCCATATGACCTACGGATGAAAAAGCGATTAGGCGTTTTAAATCAGTTTGAGCTAAACAAGCCAACGACCCGTAAATTATTCCAATAGCAGATAAAATTGCAATTGCAGGTGCCCAAGCTTTTGCTTGTTCTGGAAGAATTGGTATTGCAATTCTGACAAATCCATATGAACCGAGTTTGAGCAAAATAGCTGCAAGAAGAACTGAACCTACAGTAGGTGCAGCTGTATGAGCGTCAGGGAGCCAAGTATGTAAAGGCCACATTGGTACCTTTACAGCAAAACCTAAAAAGAGAACTGCAAAAACGAGTGTTGCAAAAGTACCTGTAAAAGCCCCCGTTGTGCCAAGCTCTATTAATTCTGGAATACTAAAGGTTTTATTTCCACGATAATAAAGTCCCAGGAAGCCAAGAAGCATGAACGCAGAACCAAATAATGTGAATACAAAAAACTTAATACTTGCATATAGTCTTGTTTCAATCTGGTTTTTTAATCCAGCAACTGTTCTAACAGTTCTGTCTCCCCAAATACCAATCATGAAATACATTGGTAAAAGTACAATTTCAAAAAAAACGAAAAATAATATCAAATCTAATGCCACAAAAGTTCCATTCATTCCAGTTTCAAGAACAAGTATTAATGCAAGAAATCCTTTCGGACTTTTTGGTTCTGGTAAGTGCTCTATAGAGTAAATAATTGCTAACACTGTAATGAAGGTTGATAATATTAATAATGGTAAAGAAATTCCGTCTATTCCTATTTCGTAATTAGCATTGATACTCTTAATCCAAGAAATTTTATTACCTAGTTGTAATTGATCAGCCGAAGAAAAATCAAAATTCAACAACAGTAAAACACTGAAGACAAAAGTTATTATTGAGGAAACTAATGCAAACCCTTTAATTAGAAATTCTTGGCCCTTTGGAATAAGTGTTATAACCAATGCACTGACTAAAGGAAAAAAGACTACTGCAGATAGCCCTACCCCATTTGTTAATATTTCCAATTTTCCTCCTATATAATAAATAAAATTAATAAACTAATTGTTACTACGCCACCTAAAAATAACATTAAATATTGTTGAGTTCTTCCAGTCTGAAGTAGTTTAACCCTTCCTCCGAAACTATCTGTACCACTTGAAGACATATTCAAAAATCTATCAATACCATTTTGATCTATGTTGTTATATACAACTCCTCCTAATAATGAGGCGATTTGACCAACACCGTTTATAAACCTATCAATGACATTTGTATTAAATTTATCAACGGCTTTAGATATATTAATTTTTATTGGATCAATAATAAATCGAAAATAAAAATGATCTAGGTAGTATTTATTTTCTAATACTGTCCACACAGGCTGAATTTTAATTTTGTCATCTCCTGTTTCTGCACTGCCTTGCAATTGATATAAATAATAACCTAAAGCTATTCCAAGTAATCCAGCTATCAAACCACTGGATAATGCAAATAAGTCAAAGCTTTCAGGGTGGTACTCGACTATTTTTGTTTTTCTGGTTGTAACCCAGTCAGTAAATCCTGTGTAAACACCTGGTATATTTACCCACCCAGAAGCAATAGCGAAAACTGCCAATGTTAAAAGTGGAGTAGTCATCATATTGTGAGATTCATGAGGATTCCCATGTCCTCTATATTCTCCCAAGAAAGTTAACGATACTGCCCTCGTCATATAAAAAGCAGTTATAAAAGCGCCTAAAACAGCTATGAAGAAAAAAGTAGTCTCGCCTTCATGATTAAATGAAGCAAGAATTTCATCTTTTGAAAAAAATCCCGCAAATGGAGGAAGGCCAGCCAAGGCTACAGTTCCAATAATAAAAGTCGTAAAAGTTTTTGGCATTACTTTCCTTAATCCACCCATCTCAAGCATGCTATTGCTGTGAACAGCGTGGATTACTGATCCAGCTCCTAAAAATAAAAGTGCTTTAAAAAAAGCATGTGTCCATAAATGGAACAATGCCGCTGTATATGCTCCAGATCCAATTGCAGCAACCATGTAACCTAATTGACTTACCGTAGAATATGCCAAAACTTTTTTTAAGTCATCTTGAACAATAGCTACCAGGCCAGCTCCTAATAGCGTGATAACTCCAAATAGCATAACAATGTCTAAAGCTTCAGGAGCCATTGATTTATAGAAAGGAAACATACGTGCTAGTAAATAAACACCAGCAGTCACCATTGTTGCAGCGTGCATTAATGCAGATACAGGTGTTGGACCTGCCATTGCATCAGGCAACCAAACATGAAGAGGAAATTGTGCACTTTTGCCCATAGCGCCAATAAAAAGCAAGATAGCAGCAGCAAAAGCTACCTTTGATAATTTTTCATAATCGTGTGTTGATTGATATAGAATTTCTGAGATTCTTAATGTTCCAGTATTGAGAGCCAAAATAATAATTCCAATCATTAATCCAATATCTGCAATTTTGTTTGTTATAAAAGCTTTCATAGCTGCTGATGAATTGTCTTTCTTTTCCCAGTAATGCCCAATTAATAAGTAAGAGCAAACTCCTACTAACTCCCAGCCAATCAAAATTTGTATTAATGTAGGTGACGAAACTAATACCAACATACTTCCAGCAAACAGTGTTAAAGAAGTAAAAAAGAAGGTGTATCTTATCTCACCCTCCATATAATTTGTAGCATAAATAAATACAAGCAGAGCTACAGTACCAACAACAAAATACATCATAATGGAGAGTCCATCTACCACCCAACCAAATTCAATATCAAATTGACCTATGCTTCCAACGTTGACAAAAAATTCATTGGCTACCCCTTCTGTTATATGAAGAAACATAAGTGAGACACTGTAAATAAATATAAGTGCAATCGTTCCAAGCGCTATTTCAGCACCTTTATATGGAAGGTATTTTCCAATAAATGTAATCAAAAATGCTGCTACAAAAGGAAGGACTACTAAAGACCAGGCATACTCAGCTAAAATACCGCCATCAGTGTAAACAAGTTCGGTCTCTGCTAAAAAATTAGCATCAAATTTTACCATTTCATCAAATCAAATTCGTTTATGTTAGCAGTTTGCCTATTTCTAAAAAGCATCAATACGATTGCTAAACCAATACCAACCTCTGCGGCGGCTATTGTAATTATAAAAATAGTAAAAATTTGCCCTTGCATTAATGAATCAGCGAGCATGGAATCAAAGATTATAAAGTTAATATTTACTGCATTTAATATCAACTCAATTGAAAGGAGAACCATTACTGCATTACGTCTTACAAGTATGCCACAAATTGTGTAGATAAAAGTAAAAAAAGAGTTGCAGTAAGAGCAAGGGTGAAAACTAATGATATTGCTGCATGGATAACATTTGAAGTTGTAACTACTCTTGCTGCTGAAAATAGAAGAAGTAACAAAGTAAAGTATGTAACAATTTCGTAAATTTCCATTTTAACTTTCTAGGCCTTCAGGATCAGGTACAGTTTTTAACCAATCGTCTAAACGTTCCTTGTTATGGAGCATGTCACCCATATTGAATTCAGAATACTCGTATTCAGGTGTCCAAAATAAAGCATCGAAAGGACAAACCTCAACACAAATTCCACAATACATACATAACGCATAATCGATATCAAATCTATCCAGAACGGCTCTACTTCTTTGCCTGCCTCCAGGCTTTGAAGGAGGTTGCAATTCTTTATGGCCCTCAATATAAATACACCAATCAGGACATTGTCGTGCACATAACATACAACTAGTACACGCTTCTTGATCTAGAGCAATAACACCTCTTGCTCTTGGTGCAACTTTTTCTTTTTCAAATGGATAATTCACATTAGGTTTTGAGTGGAATGGAGATAGCGTTTTAAGCATATTTACAATTACTATCTTTATTCCAATTAAGAATCCGGGTACTTTTGGTTTAAACGTTTTCATTAGAATCCAACTTTCATGACTGCAGTTACAAGAATATTAATTAAAGATGCAGGAATAAGTATTTTCCAAGCAAGGTTTTGAAGTTGATCTTCTCGAAATCTTGGCTGTGACCACCTTACAGCTACCAATATAAAACCTAAAATGGCAGTCTTAGTTAGTAAAACAACAGGTCCATAAAAGTTAACCCATTCAGTTGGCAAAAGTGGAACATGGTAGCCTCCGAGAAATAGGGTTGAAGCAATTGCACATAAAATAAACATATTCATATATTCAGAAATATAAAAAATAAGAAATCTAATCCCTGAGTATTCTGTCATAAATCCCATTGTCAATTCTGATTCACCAATTGGCATATCGAATGGTACTCTCATCATTTCAGCTGTCGCTGCAACCATAAATATCAGGAATCCGACTATCTGACCGCCAACAACAAAAGGTACTCCCCATTCAATTTGTTTTTCTACAATCCCAACTAATGACATAGTCTCAGCTTGGATAACAACCCCAACAACAGCAAGTATAAGTGGAAGCTCATAAGCTATGAGCTGTCCTGCTGCTCTTAATCCACCCATTAGGGAATATTTGTTTGCAGATGACCAGCCTGCAGTTAACACACCTATAGTTCCAAGAGAGCTTATAGCAAGTGCGAAGAAAACACCTAATTCTAAATCTGCAACAACCAATGTAGGGCTCATTGGAACTACAGCAAAAAGTGCGACACAAGAGACCATAACATAAGCAGGAGCCCATTTAAATACTGGTCTGTCCACTTCAGTCGGAATTATGTCTTCTTTTTGAACAAATTTAAGTATTTCAGCAAGAGGAAATATAAAACCTCTAAGTCCTACATGTAACGGACCAGGTCTTCTCTGCATCCATGAAGCACCTTTAACGTCCATAATTGTAAAAATGATTGCACCATTTAATGCAGCAAGCGCAAGAAATCCTACCTTGACTAAGACGTCTGTCATCTATCCACATCCCCTAAAACAAAATCTAAACTACCCATTATGGCAATTAAGTCTGGGAGTAAAGCTCCCTCGAGTAGCAAAGGTAAAATAGAAATATTACTGAATGAAGCTGTTCGAACTTTAAGTCTATACGGTCCCAACCCCCCATCTGATACTATGTAGTAACCCATTTCTCCTTTTGGATTTTCTGCTCTTACGTATGTTCGTCCTTTAGGAACTTTTATAACCTTAGGTACCTTGGCTTGTAGTGGTCCAGATGGAATTGAATCAATTGCTTGCAATACTATTTTTGCTGATTCAACCATTTCCTTGACTCTGACATCCCATCGATCATAACAATCTCCATTCTCTCCAACAGGAATATCATATTCAAATTGATCATATGGCAAATAATCAGTTTGGGTTCTTAAATCAGACTTCACTCCTGAAGCCCTAAGAATTGGGCCAGATACTCCAAAGGCTTCTGCAGTCTCAGCAGTTAAGATACCAACATTTTTTGTTCTTTTTTTAAAAACTTCATTTCCGCCGATTAAATTTTGAAATTGGTCAGCTGCCTCTATTACTTTTTGCATTGCTACTTTTGTATCTCTATAAAATCCAGCAGGTAAATCTTGGATGTCTTTTTTTGTTGTAGGCCCTGATCCAGCTGCTGGTTTTACTCCACCTATTCGATTAAAGTTGGGGTGAAAGCGACCACCAGTTACTGATTCAATTAAATCTAAAACTCTCTCCCTATCTTCCATTGCATAAAAAATTGGAGTTAATGCACCAACTTCAAGAGCATATGCACCATTAAACACAAAATGTGAAGAAATTCTAGCCATCTCAGTAAGAATTAATCTGATATGTTTAGCCCTCTCAGGCACTTCAATTTCCATTAGTCTTTCTGCACCAGCAATAAAAGGAATTTCATTTGAAAATCCTGCAACCCAATCTATGCGGTTAACAAGTGTAGTGATTTGAGGGTATGATCTCACTTCTGCAAGTTTTTCATAGCCACGATGCATGTACCCAAGAACAGGTTTTACATCATGAACTTTTTCTCCATCTACTTTTGCGACTAATCTAAGAACACCATGAGTTGATGGGTGTTGAGGACCTATGTTAAGTGTCATGTCTTCAGTTTCAATTTCTACAGATACAGATGCCTCTGAAAAATTATTAAGGTTTTGTGGGTCTAGTGTATTAACCATCTACTGACTCATCACTAGCTGATTCTTCTGGCATACCTTCTACATCCACTTCACCAGGCCAAGGCTTAACTTCTCTACTAATTAACTCGAAAGACTTAAGCATAGGATTTCCCTCGTAACCATCAGGAAGATATAATTTTTCAAGATTTGGGTGATTTTCAAAATTGATTCCAAACATTTCAAATGCTTCTCTCTCGTGCCAGTTAGCGCCTGCATATATTTCTACAAGAGAGTTAATCTTTGGCTCTAATTTGTTAATGGTGGTTGAAACGGTAACTAAATTATTATTAGAAACATCAGACAAACATGTAATTATTTCAAAACTGGGTGAGACGCTATCCTTTGGTGCTTCTCCTATAGAAACTTCATTATCCCAATCTATAGCAGATAGCCATGAGAAAAATTTTAAATCAAATTCTTCTTTAAGTTTTTGATGTGTCTCGACCCACTGTGAAGAATCGACTTTGATATTTATTGTTTCAAATTCTACATCTGTATTAATAAAGTTTTCCTTTATTTTATTTAAAAATTCTTCCATCTTATATTGGCTCTGTTTGGACTTCTGTCCATTTTTCTTTCATGTCTTCTCCGCGAATTTTTTTCTGTAGAAGAATAATTCCTTCCTGAAGAGCTTCTGGCCTTGGAGGGCATCCAGGGACATAGACATCTACAGGAATTAATTGGTCAACTCCCTTTGTGACTGAATAAGAATCCCAATACGGACCTCCGCTATTTGAACAGGAACCCATTGAAATAACATACTTTGGTTCCGGCATTTGATCGTAGAGCCTTTTAACTGATGGGGCCATTTTATCTGTTACTGTTCCAGCAACAATCATGAAATCGGCTTGTCTAGGAGATGCGGGTAGTGGAATTACTCCTAATCTCATAAAATCGTGTCTAGGCCCACTTACTGCCATAACCTCAATTGCACAGCACGCTAGCCCAAATTGAAAGTACCAAAGTGAGTATGATCTAGCCCAATTAAATACAGAAGATATTGGCTTTGGAAGACCAAATTTATCAACTATTCCCATTTGAGTACATCCTTTCTAATGGCATATATGAGACCAATTAATAAGATGAATATAAAAACAAACATCTCAATTAATCCAAAATAGCCAAGTTTTTCCAAGTTGATAGCCCATGGAAATATAAATACTGCTTCAACATCAAAAATTACAAATAGTAAACCAAATATATAATATCTTACATATGTTTGGCTCCACCCAGAACCTACTGGATCTACTCCACATTCATAAGTTTGAAGTTTTTCTGCATAAGGCTTATTAGGCCTAAGGACAGATGCTACACCAAGTAAGAGCACGACCAAAAAAAGTCCAAATCCTAGCACTGCTGCTATGGTCACATAATCTTGAAAATAAGAAATCATACTTTATACTTTAGTCCAGCCTCTAAAAAGTTTAGTTTTTTCTCAAACTTCAGTGTAATTTTTTTGTAAGATTTTTATAAGTGATTAACAAAAATTTTTTAAACGAAGCAAGTCTTTTACAGCTTTCAGAAGAGGTTTTTAGTACCGTCATAAATGACGAAAGGAAATTAAATTCTGTTGAGAATCTATTAACTGAGAAGATTAAAGAGGCAGAAACAATTAATTTTATTCTTGCTGATGGACTTGGGTATGAAAATTTAATGTCACTTGAAACTTCCCTAAAAGACAATATAAAAAAAATAATTAATACTACATTTCCTTCTTCAACGAATGTTGCACTTACTACTTTTGCAATGATGAGTCACCCAATTGACCACGGAATTATTGGTTACTACATGTATGATAAAAGTAATTTTGGTCTGATTAATGCACTTAACTGGAACAGTGAAAACGAATTACTTTTAAATAATGATCATTTTAAAAATCAAGAATCTATTTGGAAAAAATTTAAATTATTCAATACACATGTTGCTAACTTTCAACCAGAAAACTTAGTAGGAAGTTCATTATCAAACTTCCTATATGAAAAAAGTAGTACGGTTCCTTATAAAACGATAGAGAACTTAATAGAGATGCTTTCAGAAGCATCCTTTTTAGAGAATAGATTTAATTTTATTTACTATCCAAATGTTGATATTGCTGGACATATTTTTGGAGTCTATTCTGCTGAGTGGGAACTTGAAATAAAAAAATTTGAAGAAGCGGTTGAAAAGATTTCTCAAGCAAGTAACAAGAAAACTACAACAATAATTTCAGCTGATCATGGATTATGTAATATTCCAGTTGAGAATAGGCATACTTTATCTTATGAAAATAGTATTCAGATATATGGAGACCAACGATCAGTTTATATAAATGGAACTAGAGGTGAAGTTGAAAAGGTTTTTTCAAACATACCTGGTGAACTTATTAGTAGATCTGATTTGAAACATATCTTAAAAGAACCTGGTAATAGTTATATTGAAACACTTTATCCAGATTATTGTTTCCTTCTTGAGCAAAATCATATAATCTACCCAAAGCATTTACAAGCTGAACTAAAGGGCTACCACGGTGGGCTAACTGAAGAAGAATTAAAAATTCCTATTATAGAGATTCATAATTTTTGATATACATATAATTACAACCATGAGTAAAAAGCTATTGTTGTTTGTTTTTATTTTTGTTTTTATTAGTTGCAGTAATAATGGAATTCAATCAGAGGGCTACCCAGAACCATTTATAGGTGGAGGGGTTGAGGATATGTCTTTAAGTAGGTCAGAATCAATTTCAAATTCTTCAACTTCCCAGGGAGATTATATTATCAAAACTGCATATGCCAGCACTGATGTAAGCTCGTCAAATTTTAATAGCACAATTAAAAGTGTAGAAAATATGGTAAAAAGTTACGAAGGAAATATCTCAAATACATATCTTTCTACTAATTATCAAGGACTTCAAAGTTATAGCTTGACCGTAAACATTCCTGCTGAGGATTTTGAAGCTTTTCTTTCTGAAGTTGAAGAACTATCTAGTTTTACGAGCATTAGTTCAAATGCAAATGATGTAACTCGGTATGTTGTTGATATTGATTCAAGACTTAAATCTTTATATGGTGAAAAAGAAGCATTACAAGATATTAAAAATGAAGCAACTTCTACCTCTGACAAACTTCAAGTTCAGTCTCAATTAAGGTATATAAATCAAGACATCGAGATGCTCCAGGGACAAAAAGAATTTTATGAAAATTCTACATCCTTTTCTACGCTCACATTAGAAATTAGAGAAGGATCTGGTGTGTCACTCTTTTCTTGGAATTATTATGTACAAAGAGCTATAGGTTGGACTGAAAATATTATTGGAATTACTGTATCAATCTCAATCATCCTTATACCAATCGGATTTATATTTTTTGTCATAAGAAAATTAAGAAATAAAAAATAATGGCACTGTCCTATATTGGGCTACTTCTAATATTTCTATTAATTGTTTTCTTTGGTAGAAGAATTAAGTAAGTTTTTTAATTTGGTTGATAAGTACCAAAAAATACTTGCCACGCAAGACATGTTTTAGCTAGTAAGCTAAGCCAGATATAAGCTCTCTCACCATATAAGTAATCTTTCCATTTTCCAACTTGTTTGTATTGGAGAATCATGTTTATAGAAAATGTATTGAAAAACAAAAATATACTCACAAATATCCATACTACAAATTGAGGAACTCCTTGAGGGTTAGAGTCAGTTGCCACTCCATCTCCGATTAAGTTTATAAATATAAATATCCATGGAGCAACACCCACGAGGCAACCCATAATATAACTTGTCCAATCAACTTTTTCAGTATATTGATTATGAACTTCCATCATCCAGCCAAACCAACACATGGCAGCATTCATGAAGAATATTCCAGCCAAAGCCCAAATATCATAAATTCCAACAAGCAAAGCAATTAAGACAATCATAACTGATGCACTTATTGAATATTCAATCCATCTAACTTTGTTAATTCCTTTTGATAAGTCTTCTTTATATTTGTTATAAAAAGGTCCAGATATCAAATAGTG
This sequence comes from uncultured Candidatus Actinomarina sp., assembly GCA_902555055.1. GTDB lineage: Bacteria > Actinomycetota > Acidimicrobiia > Actinomarinales > Actinomarinaceae > Actinomarina. The sequence continues at coordinate 228,543 of CACDQN010000001.1, read as the reverse complement.
TGCAACAGCTGATGCAAGTAAGAAAGTAGCTACGGCTGGTCCAAAGTTTGTAACTTCAGTCCAAATTTCTAATTCAGGAATTAAAGCAAAGCTTGAAGGGTCTTCGGGTGAGCCAACTCCAACAAGTTGAGTTAAGGTAATTGGTACAACAAAATCTGAATTTACAACTGTTCCAAGCCAAAATAACAAACCACCCTGTAAAAGGTGCACTGTTCCCATAATGATATTGAACCTTTTAAGTTTTTTAATTTTTAAATCCACATTTCCCCTTTATTGAATTCTTATATATAACTTTAGTTTTTAATTTAATATTAAATGATGGATAAACAACTAATTTTCTCTGAAATAGAATCAATTATGTTTGATTTAGAAACACTTATAAAGTCTCTTGCTAATTCACGAGAGTATATAGCAGGCGAAGATTTTTCACGAGCATCAGGAAAGCTCTCAGAACTAGAGATTGAGCTTCAATCTTTGGCTGGTAGAGTTGCTTATATTAAATCAAACCTTTGACGGAAAAGTAGTAACTTCAGATATATTGACAGTTACTTTATCGCCAGATTCATAAATTGTATTTGGAAGAGATCTTGCTCTAAAAATTTCGCCTTTGTTGTTACTAAAAGATATTACTTGGTCATGACCATAAAAGGTACACTCTGTAACTACATAGCTTCCTTCAGTGTCGAGGGTTAGCTCAATACATTCTGGCCTAATAGAAACATCTAGAGCTCCATTGTAAGCAGATACAAATGAGCCAAGAGAGGTTTCTACTCTTCCATTTGTAGAAAAACCTTTAAGAATGTTTGGGTCTCCTACTGAATTAGCAACTGTTTGACTTACCGGATTTAAATATATTTCCTGAGGAGTAGCACTTTGAATAACTTTTCCATTTTCAAGCACACTTACAACATCACATACAGATAAGGCTTCCTCTTGATCATGTGTAACTATTATTGCAGTAGTTTCAGTTTGTTTTAAAAGCATAACGACTTCTTCTCTTAAGTCCCTAGCCATATGTGCATCAAGACTTGTAAAGGGTTCATCAAGCAAAATTACTTCGGGTTTGGGAGCTAAAGCACGGGCAAGCGCAACTCTTTGTTGCTGGCCTCCAGAAAGCTCTTGTGGAAACTTCTTTCTATATTCCTCTAAATTACACATTGATATAACTTCTTCTAATCTTCCTGACTTCATTTCAAATGCGTTGAGTCCAAAAGATATATTTTTCTCAACATTTAAATGAGGAAATAGCGCATAATCTTGGAAAACCATACCAACATTTCTTTGTTCAGGGGGTAAATAAGTATCTTCACTAGAAATAATCTCACTTCTCATTTCAATTATCCCTGAATCAGGCTTTTCAAAACCTGCAATTAATCTAAGAGCTGTTGTTTTACCAGAACCAGACATACCTAAAATTCCAACTATAGAACCATTCCAAACATCTAAATTAAAATCAGACAATACACTTTCGAGTCCATATGATTTTGTTACAGATCTTGCTCTAATAATTAAATTTTCAAATGCCATTAGTTTGTTAAATTCCTTGTACTAAGTATATATGTAGGAAATGCACTAATAGCTAATAATATAAAAGCAGAAAATGCTGCCTGAGTAAATAAAGCTTCAGACGCATTCGACCATATATCAACAGCCATAGTACTAAATCCAGTTGGTCTCAGCAGTAAGGTTTGAGGTAATTCTTTCATAGTAGATAAAAATACTAATGCAGCTCCTGCTAAAAGGCCTCGATAAATTAAGGGAAAAGTTATTTTAAAAAAAGTATCAATTTTAGAAAACCCAAGACCAGAGCTTGCCTCAATATAAGATAACTTAACTTGCTCCATAGAAGCTTGTCCTCCACCCACAGCTTGTGGTAAAAAAACTATTAAGTACGAGATTATAAGAGTTATAAATGTTTGATAAATTGAGGGAAAAATTTTAATTGTTATAAACAACATTGAGATTCCGACTGCTATGTGTGGCAAGCCATACAAAGTAAGGGTGACTTTTTCAAATAAATCACCGAACTTAGAACGATACTGAGAAATCATTACCACAATAGGTGTCGCTATAACCATTGCAAGTATCGATGTAACTGTAGCCGCAGTTAATGAACCTAGTATTCCAGATAAAGCACCACTTACATTATTGCCCTGAGCCAACCCACGAAACAACCAGTAACCTAAAACACTTACTGGAACGAATAAGCTAAAAAATATTAAAACAAAAAAGAAAGCTAATACCAAAATTTTTGGTTTTTTTGAAAGTTTTATTTTTTCCATTTCTCTTGGTGTGCCGGAAACTTTTGCTGATCTAGAAATATCGCTTCCTCTCTGTGCGAAACTTATAATTAAAGCAAGAAAAATCAATATAGTTGAATAGAAAATTACTGGATCACCATTGATGTTTATAACATAATAAGAATATATTGCCTTTGTCATTGTTCCATACTTCATTAAAGAAACAGCGCCAAAGTCAGATATGACATATAGCCCAACAAGAAGAGATGAATAAATAATTGGTTTTTTTAATCTTGGTAGAACAACGCTTGTATACATTTTAACTTTTTTTACGCCAAGAGATCTCGCAGCATCCTCAACTGTCGAATCTAGGTTTCTGAGTGCACTACTGCAAACTAGCTGAACATATGGATAGGTAAATAGTGTTAGAACAATCCAACTTCCAACAAAACCATCAATACCTGAAATTTCATTAAGACCAAAATTAGAAAATATATCTACAAATAATCCTCTAGGGGAAAAGGCTGAAACATAGGTTAAAGCACCTATATATGAAGGAATAACCAGGGGAAGAATAGTTAGAGAAAATAGTATTTTTGAAGCAGGGAGTTCATACCTAACAGTAAAAATAGAAACAAGTAAACCTATAAGAAGACTAGTTAGAACTACAGCTAAAAATAAAGTTAAAGTATTAAACAAAAGAGAAGAAACATCCCATGATTTTAGAAAAGCAGATATATTTCTTGAAAAATTAGCAAATCGCCAAAACATATAAAATATTGGCATTAAAAATATTGTTAAGATAAAAACATTTGTTGTTAAAAGAATCTTTGGTATTTTCACAACTCTAAGGATAAATTAGAAAGCTTATTAATAAAAGAAAAAATTCTGGTCAGATTTCTCTGACCAGAATTTTTTGGCTTATGTTGATATTGACGGACGGACTAGTATCCTGCCTGAGCAATCAATTCGACAGCTTTTTCTTGCCATAAAGCTAGCGCTGACCAGTTTAAGTTTGAAGGAGAGTTCAAACTATTAATGTCTGGTAACAAAGCATTTGGCTCAATACCTTCAACAAGAGGGAACTCGTATACTGTATTTGTAAATGTCTCTTGAGCTGCTTTTGAATGTAAGAATTCAATAAATGCCATCGCTGCTGGTTTATTTTGGCTTGAGGACAAAATTCCAGCACCTGCAGGCATAACCATTGCACCACATCCACCATCTAAATACACATTCTTAATTGGCTCGTCTCCATTTTCAGCCAATACTCTTAATGTGTAATAGTGATTGATCATTCCAATATCTAACTCACCAGCTGCAGCTGCTGCTACTTGAGGTGAGTTCTTTGGATATTCTCCATATCCAAGACCGTTTATTGTAGTTAACCAGTCAAGAACTTTTTCTTCCCCATCTGACTCAATCATGCATGCAACCATTGCTATGAATGATGAGTTAGTAGGAGCAAGTCCTAGTCTGTTTCTAAATTTTTCATCTGCAAGACCATAAATGTCTCCAGGCAATTCTGCGTCTGTAACATCTCTTGTGTCAACAACAAGTGATCTAGACCTACCAGATGTACCTACCCAGAAACCATTACTATCAACTGCCCAAGCTGGTACGTTATCTAGAACATCAGCTGGTAGTCTATCGAAAAGACCTTCTTTGGCTACTACACCAAGGCTTACCGGATCTTGTGAGAAGAAAACATCAGCTGGACTTATAGCACCCTCAAGTGAAAGTGTTCCAGCTAAAGCAGCACTCTTTGCATACCTTACTTCAACTTCTACTCCTGAGGTTGCAGCAAATTCTGCAATAATATCTGCTACTAAACTTTCTTTTCTACCGCTATAAATGACAAGTGTTCCGCCAACTTCAGCTTCTGTCTCTGCCAATGCTGCTTCAACTGCAGCTTCAATAGCTTCTTGTGATACTTCTCCTGCTGGACCTTGCTCACCTGCTGGTCCCTGCTCTCCCGCTGTGGGGGAACAAGCAGTCAAAACCATCATGAAAGCAATCAAAATAATCGTAATTTTTTTATTCATTTCAACCTTTGTTTATAATTAACTTTGTTAATGTTTATAATTAACTTTGTTAATAGTACTTAACAAAAAAACTTAATGGTAATTAATTTTGAAAATTTTTTGCCTAATAATTTAAGGTTAAATTATTAATCTTTTATTCTTCTATCTATGTCTCCAAATAAAAATGAAGGTGTTCTTTTAATTAATTTAGGATCACCTAAGGAACTTACTAAAAAATCTGTCAGGCATTACTTAAAAGTTTTTTTATCTGATGATAATGTAGTAGACCTACCAAAATTTTTACAACAATTAATTTTACGCTTATTTATACTCCCCTTCAGGCCCAAGAATACACTAGAAGCATATGAAAAAATATGGACAGCTGAAGGTTCTCCCTTAATTATTTCAACAGATAAAATAGCTAAAAAATTATCTAGTAAAACTGGTTGGAATGTTGAATATGCAATGAGATATGAGGAACCAAGTATAGAAAAAGCCTTAACAAATTTTAAAAATAAAGATATCAAAAGAATTTATGTGGTTTCTCTTTATCCCCATAATGCGATGGCAACAACAGTCACTACAGAGTTGGAGACATTAGCTGTTGCAAATCGTATTGCTAATGATTTTGAATTAACTTTTGTTAAACCTTTTTACAACAATGAAAATTATATAAGTGCAGTGAGTAATACCATTAAACCTTACTTAGAATCTGATTCTTATGACAAAATTGTATTTAGTTATCATGGGATTCCAAGGAGGCAAGCTAAAAAAACTGATGAAACTGGAGAGCATTGTTTCTCAACAAATAGTTGTTGTGAAGTGAAAAATGATGGATCAAAAGACTGTTACAGGTCACATACAAGAATTGCTTCAAGTTTGACAGCTGAAAAACTAGGTTTAAAAGAAGGTCAGTGGGAGGTTGCTTACCAATCTAGACTTGGACCAGGGTGGCTTACTCCATTTACTGATAAGAGACTAGCCGAGCTTCCTACAGAAGGAAAAGACAATATAGCAATTCTGTGTCCATCCTTTATATCTGATTGCTTAGAGACTTTAGAAGAGATTGATATTCGTGGTCGAGAAACATTTTTTAACGCCGGAGGTAAAAATATGACTTACATACCTTGCTTAAACGACTCAGAGGAAACAATTAAACTTTTAGAAGAACTAGTGAGAAGCAGTTGATTTGCTTAATTTTTTAAAGCTAAAAGACTTCATCACAAATTTACCACCATTTCGAACAAACCACATAAAACCAGCTAGTAAATAAGCATAAGGACACATCATATTACTTATATTATACATAGAATAGTAAAATATAGACAATGCAAAAAGATCCTAAGCTAGTAAGAAAATATGAACCGATTATATGGTTACTATTTTTTGGACTCACTTTTGCTGTAGGATGCCCTGCTTTCTAAAATACTATCCGATTTGAGTTAACAGGTGTTAACATAAGTATTAATGAATAACGAAAATCCTAATGTATTTCCACAAAATGAAATTGAGAAGTTACCAAACTCTTTTTATTCCCATGCTGAAGCAATATATCATTTAAGCGAAGTTGGAATAGAAGTAAAGCAAACACGTGTTGCTGATTGGCTAGGTGTCAGTAGAGCTAACGTTTCCCAGGTTATTGGAAGAATGCAAAATAGTGGCCTAATAGAATTAAGTGATGATCTAATGCTTACGGAAAAGGGCTCCTATTTAGCAAAGATGATATCTAGAAGGCGTAGGATTATCGAGAGATTTTTGTCTGAAATTTTAGACCTTCCTTGGGATCAGGTATACAAAGAAACTAAGAAATGGGAAAACGTATTGAGTCCAGTAACTGAAGACGCAATGTTGAAAATTTTAGGAAACCCTACTACTGGCATATTTGGAAATCCTATTCCATATTCCGGTTATTTTGAAGGCCCAATGAAAAGATTGCTTGATGTTAAAGTCAATAAAAAATACAATATTGTTAAAATTTCAGAAGAACTAAAAAAAGATTCTTCAGTAATATCATTTCTTCAAAAAAATAAAATCTTACCTGGAAATAAAATTTATATTTCTGACACCAACGAGTACTCAATTACCGTGAGTATATCTAAAGATCAGTTTTTCGGTTTAGATCAATTTATTGCTGAAAGAGTCTATGTTGGATAATCCAATTTATGTTTATACGAAAGTTTTTTTATAATTAGAACATGAGTAATTTAGTTTCAAATATTCCTTACGAACTTTTTAGTTATGTAGGTGGAGGAATATTTGTATTTATCATTTTGTACAAATTTTTTCCTAATATATTTATTAAAATTCATAAACCTGTATTTTTTACGATTGGAATTCTTTCATTATCTTTAGGTTATGTAGGGATTGTTGTTCCAGGTCTACCTACAACAGTCTTCATTTTGATAGCGGCTTGGGCATTTTCAAAATGTTCAGAAAGATTCACTCTTTGGCTTGAAAATCATAGAATTTTTGGCCCGATTATCTTAAATTGGAATACATATAGAGGACTATCTAGAAGAGCTAAGAAATTAGCTATTTCTATGATCATACCAACTTTTGCATTAACTATTTATTTTGTTTTCTCATTAGTCGGTGATTTAATTTTTGGTGCATTTGGAATAGGTTTATGCACTTGGCTAGCCACTAGGCCTGAACCTCCATTAAAGAATGGCTCTTAGAAGTTAATTAGCTTCTGGAATCTGATATCCAATAGGTGATACTTTATCTAGTTCGAAGACATCTCTGGCTTGTGCTTCGTAATTTAAACCAATTGAGATTTGATCTCCTTCTATAACTCTATTTCCACTTTCATCCAGCCTTGCATTCATTATTGCTTTTTTTCCTGATTTACAAATAGTTTTAATTTCAGTCATCTCATCTGCCCAAGTTAAAAGATAAACACTACCTGGAAAGGGCTCTCCCCTGAAGTCCGACCTTAAGCCATAACATAAGACTGGAATCTTCAATTTATCTACAACCAATGAAAGTTGTAGAACTTGTTTGGGACTTAAAAACTGTGCTTCATCAACTAAAACACATGAAACATGCTCCCTTTGATGTTCATGCGCTGTCCAAACATATAAGTCATCATCTGATGTAAAAATTTCACAATCTCTATCTAGACCAATCCGTGATGCAATTTTCCCTTCTCCAAATCTATCATCTAATTTCGGAGTAAATAAGAGAGTCCTCATGTCTCTCTCTTCGTAATTATGTGCTGATTGCAAAAGTGTCGTACTTTTTCCTGCATTCATTGCTGCGTAATAAAAATATAGTTTTGCCATTTCTTATATATTAGTAATTTATTTTTCTGTTGTTACTTAACAGCAACTATTCTTCCAACAGTTTTTCTGCTTCCGATAAGATCTAAATACTCAATAATGTTTTGAAAATCTATTATTTCAAAAACTGGTTCTATTTTTTTATTTCTATAGTGTTCAAAGATAAGTTCTATTCTACTTTTTAAGTAATCTTTATCATTGTCCTCAAAGCTAATCATAAAAACACCCATAATCGTAATATTTTTAACTAATAGATAGCTAAGCAGTTGGGATGGTATGTTACCACTTGCAAACCCAACAATTAATGCTCTTCCTTCTGAACTAAGCAACTTAACTCCCTCATCATATGCCTGACCTCCAACTTGGTCATAGAATATATTTACTGGTCTCTTACCAAAATGTGCTTCTACGGTTTCACGAAGATTTTCTTCTTGATAGTTAATTATGAGTTCTGGATTATATTTTTCGACAACCTTTCTCTTTTGCTCGGAGCCAACTGCGGCAATAACTCTTGCTCCAGAAATTTTTGCTAATTGAAGAGCAGCAATTCCAACTCCTCCAGCAGCAGCATTAATCAGTACAAGTTCGTTGTTTTTTAATTCTGCTCTTCTGTGTAGTGCAAAGTCAGAAGTTAAGTAAGACATAAGTATTGCGGCCCCAACTTCATATGAAATATCATTTGGTAGCTTATAAGTTAGATTTTCAGAAGCTATGCAATAATCTCCAAAACTTCCATGTCTACCTGACCTAAAAACAGTCGTTGCAGCTATTACCCTGTCTCCAACTTCAAATATACTATCAGGTGAAACTTCTTTCACTATACCTGCAACCTCAAAACCAGGAACAAATGGTATCTCTGGGTTTGATTGATACATTCCACTAGACAAAAGTAGGTCTGCGAAATTTAAAGTTGCTGCCTTAGTTTCAATAATTAATTCACCTTTATTACATTCTGGGTATTCCATTAATGTGTATTCAAGATTTGTAAAGGAAGCAATATTTTTTTGAACCCACGCCTTGTATTCATCCATATCAATATCATAAAAGAAATTAAAAATGCTAGCATTTCAATATGGAAGTTATTTTAAAGTATGTACATGTTGTTGGTTTGTCAATTTGGCTAGGGTCTATGGTTACGTGGGCAATATTTGCTGCAAAGTTAGCAAAATTTGACCCAACTAAAAATACAACAGGTGTTTTAAGAGATCTATTCAGTAAGATTTCATGGAGCTCTTATGCGGTTTCTTTATTATCAGGAATAGCTCTTTACTTTTTAAATGAAAGTACTACTTCTAACTGGTACATCGAAGTAGCAGTTCTAGGATTAGCTGGTATTGTGATTGCTTTTCATAGTTTGGCTACAAATGTAAGTGAAGCGATAAGAGGTGCATTTAATGGTGTTATGTTAATACTTGCTCTTGTAGTCGTTTATTTAGCAACAATTTATATTTAAAAAGAATTAATTAAATCCAATTCGTCTTCAGATATTACGCCATATCCCCTTGCAATAATATTTTTTGAATCTTTTGCTACTAAAAACCAATAGATCGTATCTTCATTTGGAATATCGAGATCGCGTCTAAATTGTTCTTTATCTAAATATGCAGTGATAGTTCGATTTCTAATTCTATTATCTCTAATGCCCGCTCTCATTATTCCATCTAAATAAATTTCATTTAACTTAGAAGATTTTCGTATTGTGGGAACTTCAATAATATTATGTGTTTCTCCAAGTCCGTTTTGTTCTAATAACAATATAGATTCATCAACTAATGCCTGATGCCATTGTTGAAATGCAACAATAACAACTAAATTTTTATCTACGAAATCATCTGGGACAAGTTTTTTTTCTTTATTCAAGGTATTTCCTTGTATTGTAGGAAATTCATTTAGTTCAGGACTCATATAAGTATCCTCACTGTTTTGACAACTCACCAACAGAACAAACAATAACAAGCAAAGCTTAAGCCTCACCAAGGACTTCCCCTAAGCTCTTTATCTGGGTATCCATAACTTTATTAAACAAAATACTTACAAAGGGTGCGAGTATTACGTAAGGAAATTTAAATTTTATATTTACTGAGTACGTTAACTCAGTTCCTTTAGAATTTGCTGACAAAAATATAGTATCTACGATTGTAAAAATGCTTGCTTTTGCTTCAAGGGAAACTCTTAATGGAGGTCCCCATTCAACTACTTCATAATCATAAACTCTTGGTTTATTGTTAAAGTGAGTTTTAACTCTAAATACTGAGCCAAGTCTTAGAGGCTCTTTTGTTATTAACTCACCATCATCGCCCTCAGCCCATTTACTCAAATTACGAAAATCAGACATGAAGTCATAAACAGTATTTATGTCTTCTTTAACAGTTATAGTTCTTGAGAAATTTGGCATAGGTTAATATTACGTAATAATTGAAATTGTACGAAATATTTATCTTAGATTTAAAGATCTATTTCTAAATCCAATGAACCCAATGGTTAGAAAGATAGCAATCTTTATTAACACAAGCATTAAATCTGCACCTATTAATCCATCTTGGTAAGGATTTCCGTAAGCTCCAAATGATGAAATATTATCATCAATCCATTGAAAGAAATCATTCGTCCCAGAAAGTGAAGTTGCAAGATACTCGAAAACCATTAATCCTCCACCGAAAGCCCATGCCATTGAAGATTTTCCAGTAAAAGCACCGAGTGCAAAGCCGAGTGCACCAAAACTCACACCAGCTAATCCTGCTTGTAATGTTGCTTTCATTAGAGGTCCATAATCAAGCGTCTGACTTAGTTCCATAGTTGCTATAGGAATAAACATGATATTAGTCCATGCAAAGGTTACAAATAAACCAAAGAGAACTGTAACTAATGCCTGTGAGATATATACAGTCAATCTTGTCATTGGCAGTGCAGCAACAAATTCAAAAGTTCCGTCTTCCTCAGCTTTTGATCCCAACTTATTTAAAAGAATAATTGTGGCTGTACCTATCAAAAGTGGTACAAATGGTACTAAGAAATAAGTAGTGACCATACCTTCAAGTGTAAAAACGTTATCCCAGTCTGATATTCCTAATAAGCTCATAGCTGTGTCGTTTTCAGACATTCCCCTAAAAGCTTCTCTTTGAGTATCAATAAGTAGACTTTCTACACTTGAATTTGCAAAAGCTAAAGGAAGTATTAATAAATAAGCTCCTCCAGCTATTGACCAATTTAAAATAAATTTTCTAGGTACCGTAATCATGTATTTAATATAATTAAACATTACTCCTCTTCTCGATCATAAAATTTAAAAAAAGCATCTTCTAAATCTTCATCATCATCTTTTGCCTTTTTTAAAAATGTTTCATAGGTTTCATCATAAACTTTTACACCATTTCTTAAGACAGCCATAGAGTCAGCAACTTTTTCAACCTCTGAAATAATATGGGATGACAAAAGTATAGATGCTCCATTATTTGAAAATTCTTTCACTATTTCAAAAAATGATCTCTGGTGAAATGGATCTAAGCCAGAAGTTGGTTCATCTAGAATTAAAGCTTTTGGCTTATGTAACACTGAAAGAATTATGGCTACTTTTTGCCTATTACCTTTAGAAAGCTCTTTAATGGATTGACCTACTTCTAACTCAAACTTTTCTGCCAGTTCCATTGCGTAATCAGTTGACTGACCTCTCATATCAGCACCAAGTTTAAAGAGTGATTTAGCATTTAGATTTTGTGGAAGCTGTGGGTCTCCAGGAAGGTAACCAATGATTTCTTTTGCTTCAACTGGATTTTCAATTGTATCTATGCCTTCGACAAACAAAGAGCCTTCTGAAGAATTTAAAAAACCCATAAGACTTCTCATGGTTGTTGATTTCCCCGCACCATTAGGGCCCAAAAGACCCTTAACCTCACCATTGTCAACAGTTATATTGATGTCTTCTACACCTTTTCCATTTTTGTATTTCATTGTGAGGTTTTTTATTTCTATCATAATTCGATTTTAGAAGTTAAAAAATATAACCCTAAAAACATTCGCATAAATTTATAAAATCTCTCGGAAACTTTTCCGCTTGTTTACAGAAATTTAACAATTAACAATAGGGGAAAAAACACTAAATCTTTATAATTGCCTATGGATAAGCGTAAAGTTGCTGCTAAAAAACGTTATGAATCTGCCCATGATGAATTACTTGAAGCTGGTGAAAACCTTTTAAGCAACGAACTTTTGACTGAATTGTCACTCAACTCTATTACCAATCTTACGAAAATTTCAAAAACAACAATTTATGAACACTTTGATTCATTTAACATGTTTTTAGCAGGTGTAATTAATCATGTTTATAAAAAAATGACAACTCAATATCGTGAAAAATTACAGGATGATCCAAAAGAAAATATAAAAACTATGTTTATTGATTACAGAGAATTTCTTTATAAAAATTTTATACTTGGAAAAAATATTTATGCTGCATTTGTTCTTCTTTCTGACACCGATGACTTTCCGGAGATCGATATGTATGAAGACTTAGTAGAGGAATTAAATAAGCTTGGATTAAATAATAACGAAAAAAATGTATTTCTTAAAAAGTTTAATTTTAGTATTGATGATTTTAGAATTGATATGGCAAATAAAAATAGAACAAATATAAATTTACTTATACATGACCTAACTTTGTATTTAGAAAATTATTGATTAAATTAATCTTCAGAATTTTCATTTTTCTGCTTATTTCTTAACCAAGTTAAAAGCAAAGCAGGTATTAAAAACATTAACATTTCATCCCAGCCGCCTTGATGATGCATTACTGGTGGGGGAATAAATTTAATTAACATTAAAGGTAGTTTTCTACCATCCAACGAGAAATATTTACAAGTGTGTTAGGTAATAGTCCTAAATAAATAGTTAGAAAGGCAAGTGTGGAAATTAACAATTTATCAGAATTTTGTATTTTAATTTTCTCAATAGTATTATCTGTTTTTTCCACTGCAGCAACCCAAATAGGTTTTAAGTAAAAATAAAATCCAGCAACAGTAGAAAGCATCAATACTGTAACTAATAGATATTTTTCATAGGACCACAAGTTTGTAATTAGAATAAACTTCGATACAAAACCACTCGTCAATGGTAGCCCTGCAATCCCAAGCATAAATATAGAAAAAGTAATAGTTAAAAACTTATTTTCCTTGAATAGTCCTGATAAATTACTTATTGCAAAATTTGAACTAAGTTGACCACTAATTATTGAGAAAATTGTGAAAATGCCAATAAGCTGAATGATGTATGTTGTGAGATAGAAAATGGATGCACTTATTCCATATACTCCAAACGATATACCAGAAAGAATAAATCCAGATTGTATAACTCCACTGTAAGCTATCAATCTCTTGAGATCAGATTGATTAGTTGCAAATAATGCACCTAATAATACGGAAAGTATTATGACAGCAGTAAAAAATAAATTGAATTTATCAATTATAAAAGTTAACGACACCGCTGAAAGTCTAGCTAAAACAATAAATGATGAAACTTTTGCTACTGAGGCCATGTACCCCACATAACCAGTTGGAGAACCTTGGTAAACATCAGGAGCCCATGCTTGAAATGGAGCTGCTGCAACCTTGAACAACAATCCAACAATTATGAATATCAGCCCAATAAGACTTGTTAGTGGAACATTTTCAGGGCCAATAAAGCTTATTGCTATGCTAGTTTCATAAACACCACTTATAGATAAGGAGACATAAACCAATGCGATACCATAAATTAATATACAGGATGCTAGTGACCCCAAAAGAAAATATTTCAACGATGCCTCGTTACTAAGCTGATCTCCTCTATTTAAACCAGCAAGAGCATAGAGGCTTATGGAGCCAATCTCTAGACCTATAAATAACATAATAAAATTTTCAGAATCCACCATCAGTAAAAATCCTGAGGCGGACATTAAAATTAGAATTAACGCTTCTGTTGTTTTGTTATCTATTTGAGAAGATGTGTTCCAAAAAGAATTAAAAGTAAACAGCAAAACTAAAACCACTAATACATTACCTACAAGAGCAAATTCATCTAAGAGAATTTTTTCAGAAAAATAAGAAGAGACGCCATCTGAGAGAAATAAGCCAAATTTTAGAAATACAGCAAAGACAGTAGACAAAATACCAAATAAAGTAACATATTTTTTTACAAATGTGGGTGTTGAAATAGTAATTGTTACAAAAAGGAGTATCAAAGCTGTTGCAAGAAGAGTTAAGGTTGGACCAATAACAACAAAGTTAAAGCCTAAGATATCAGAAATTACGGTCATTTTGTACTCCTGAATAATGATATTGTTTCACTTAAATTTCCTGCTTCTTGAATAACAAAGCTCTCAATATAACTTGGATAAATCCCTATAAACAACATTAGTAAAACCAAAGGGAAAATAGATACCGTTTCTCTTAAATTCAAGTCTTGTAAATTTTTATTCTCTTCATTTGATAGAGGTCCTGTAAATACTCTTTGATATGTCCACAGCATATAAATTGCAGCTAGGACAACGCCGAAAGCAGCTATCGAAGTTAAAACTTTATAGGAATTATAGCTTCCCATCAAAATCATAAACTCTCCTACGAAACCATTCAATCCTGGTAAACCTATCGATGCAAAAGATGTGAAGAGAAAGATTGCAGCATATCTAGGCATTGATATCTTAACTCCTCCAAAAGAGCTTATATTTCTTGTATGTCTTCTTTCGTATATAAAGCCAACCAACATAAATAAAGCACCAGCGGTTATTCCATGATTTATCATCTGAATAATTGCTCCCTCTATACTTAAAAATTCTCCAGCTGATATACCAAGCATTACATATCCCATATGACTAATTGAGGAATATGCAATAAGTTTTTTGATATCTATTTGAGCTATAGCAACTATAGCACCATATATAATGCCAATTACAGACAACACTGCGACTAAATTTTTATACTCAAGGAAACCTTCAGTAAAGAAAGGTATTGAAACTCTAAGAATTCCATAGGCCCCAACTTTTAATAAAATACCTGCTAATAAAATACTTCCTGCAGTTGGAGCTTCAACGTGTGCATCCGGTAGCCATGTATGTAGAGGAAAAATAGGAACTTTAATGAGAAAGCCAAAAGTAAATAATAGAAATAAAGTCTTAGATTGCGAAGCGCTTATTTGAAGAGTAGAAAGTGTCTCAAAATCAACTGCTAATCTTGCATTAACTCCATAGCTTATGACAGCTGTGTAAACAGTACCTATAAAGATAAATATTGAACCAAAGACTGTATATAAAATAAATTTAATAGTTGCATATCTTCTATTATCACCACCCCAAATCCCCATTAGGAAATACATAGGTATCAAAAGTGCTTCAAAGAAAATAAATAATGAAATTAAATCTCCACTAATAAAAACTCCATTAATTGCAAAATGTAAAGTTAAAATAGATCCAATGAACCCTTTGCTCTCACTATGGTCCTTACCAATAGAGAGTAAAGAAAGTAATACAAGTAAAGAGCTCAATAGTAAAAGTAAAGTTGACATTCCAGATATGCCAAGGTTTATTTCTAAACCATAAACCTGAATCCACTCAAACCTAAATAAAATTTGGAAATCTGATTTTGAATAATCACTAAACAGGATGTACATAGATTGTGTAAACGTAATTAGAGAGAACACAATTCCAATAGGTCTAAAAAGCTCTTTTCGAGTATTTGGAATGGAAAATACTAGAAGAGCACTAAAAAGTGGTACCAATAAGAGAGCAAGAATAATTCCAGTCATTGTGCCACCAAGGGAGTAAAAATAAAAAGTGATATTAACAATATTAAAAATAAGCCGAAATATACAACATAATTTCTAACTAATCCTGTTTGTGTTGCTGAGGTAACTCTTGAAGTTTTTCCAAATGCACTAGAAATAAAATTAACAGATCCATCTATTACCAACCCATCAACAATGACAGCTACTTTTCTTGAAAAGTTTTTCATCCCTGAAACAAAAAATACATTTCCAAATTTATTTAAATACAGGACATTGCTTGAAAGATCTTTTACAAGATTTATTGGAGACTCTAGTTTAAATTTTTCTAAATTAATTCTTTTATGTAATTCAAATCCAAATATAAGAAAAGCAATAATTAGTCCTGTAAATCCTGCTCCTATAGAGAGAACAGCTAATACAACTAGTGCTATGCCCTCAGGAAGATGAGTTACTTCAACATTTTCAAGCGTTTCATGAAGAACTTTTTCTAAACCATGAAAAAAAGGTGTGTTAATAAAGCCAATAAAAATTGAGAATATTCCTAAAAGGATTAATGGTCTTGTCATAGCTTTTGGTGC
Organism: uncultured Candidatus Actinomarina sp.; assembly: GCA_902555055.1. Taxonomy (GTDB): domain Bacteria; phylum Actinomycetota; class Acidimicrobiia; order Actinomarinales; family Actinomarinaceae; genus Actinomarina. The sequence goes on along the minus strand of CACDQN010000001.1, from coordinate 212,671 downwards.
CTCTTGAACTTCTGAATGATCTATTCCATTATCCTTCTCAAAAATTAATAACCAGTGCCTACCCATATAAAAAGCTGTAAGTAAAGCTGCGCCAAGTGTTAATGACCAAAATAGATAATACATTATAGAAAATACCAATTCGTTTGCCATACCTGCCTTAGCAAATACTGATGCAAGTATTTCGTCTTTTGACCAAAAACCTGCCAAGGGAGGGATTCCTGAAATAGCTAAAGTACCAATGCCCATCATTCCAGCAGTAATAGGCATTCTTTTTCTTAATCCACCCATTTTTCTCATATCTTGTTCATGATGCATAGAATGAATTACCGCACCAGCCCCTAGGAATAAGAGTGCTTTAAAAAAGGCATGTGTAACTAGGTGAAAAATTGCTGCAACATATGCACCTGCTCCTATTGCGATAAACATAAAGCCAAGTTGTGAGATGGTTGAGTAAGCTAATACTTTCTTGATATCATATTGATTCATTGCTGAAAATGCTGCTATTAGTGCAGTGAGTAAGCCGAAAGATATAATTACAATGCTCGCAGTTACAGAATGTTGGAGCATAGGAGAGATTCGTACAAGCATAAAAACTCCAGCTGTGACCATCGTCGCTGCATGAATTAAAGCACTAGCTGGGGTAGGTCCTTCCATAGCATCAGGTAACCAGCTAAATAAAGGAAATTGAGCAGACTTTCCAAAAGCTCCTAATAGTAAAAATAATGAAATAGTTGTAATAGTATTCTCACTTACATTGGTTGAGTTCTGCATGACTGTGTAGAAATCAAAAGTATTGAATGTATTTAAAACAATCATTAATCCAATCAGAAATCCAAAGTCTCCAATTCTATTAATAACAAATGCTTTATTCCCAGCTTTAGCAGCAGCTGGTTTTTGAGACCAAAATGAAATTAATAAGTAAGAACTTAACCCAACTAATTCCCACCCAAAAAACATAACTAAGAAGTTTGATGACATAACTAAAAGCAACATGGAAAATACAAAGAAGTTAAAATACACAAAATAATTGCTATGTTTTTCATCTTTTTCCATATATGAAGTTGAAAAAAGTTGTATTACAAATGAAAGACCGGTTACCAAAAGCAACATAACACCTGATAGGCCATCAAGAGTAAAACCTATTGTAATATCTGGTGTTCTAGTCCATTGATAAAGAGTTATGCTTATAGGTTTAAATTTATCAAGGGCAAAAGTAACAAAAGCAAAAAACGAAATTGCAAATGATAAAAGCGCACTATTTAATGTGAAAAAGTTAGTAACTAACTCATTAAATATTTTTTTATTTAAAAATAAAAAAATAGCGGTTAGAAGTGGAAGAAATATTGGAAGCACAAATAAGAAATCCAAAACTATCCTCTTGAGACATTTAGTACATCAACGGAAGCTGAGGATTGTTTTCTAAATATTGAAACAATTATTGCTAGGCCGACCACAACTTCAGCAGCAGCTACAACTAAAACAAAAAATACTGCAATTTGTCCATCTATCTGACCAAAGTGTTTTGATGCAGCAATAAAAGTTAGATTTACAGCATTTAACATTAATTCAATGCACATAAACATTATTAATGCATTTTTTCGAATCATCATACCAAAAAATCCAATAGAGAAAAGAATTGCAGCTAGTGTTAAGTACCAATCTGTAGTAACTTCAAGCATCTTTATTCCTTATTTTTAAATCATAAGCTAAAGCTATTGCTGCAGCAGTAGCTACAATCAGCAAGATAGATATGATCTCAAAGGGGAATATCCAAGTAGTAAAGAGTGTTCCTGCAATTAACTGAGGTGTTCCCTCAACAACATATTCAACCGCTGGAAACCACAGGTTCCAACTAAATTCTGAATTTACAGCTACGTAACCCAACAGGGATATCAGAATTAAGAAAACTCCACTTACTAAAAAAGTTTGACCTTTAATTGAATCTGAAGTTTGTTCTTTTTTGTCCACACCGATCATCATTATCACAAAAAGAAATAATGTCATAACTGCGCCTGCGTAAACTAGCATCTGCACCATTGCTACAAAAGTTGCATTTAAAGTTATATAAATTATTGCAAGTGAAACTAATGTCATAACTAAGCCCATGGCATTATGAACAGGGTTTTTTGCAAAGACTACTATGAGGGCTCCGATAATCAAGATAGATGCAGGAAGGAAAAAAATTAAGAGTTCAAACAATTTACTCTTCCTCCAGAGTTTGACCTTTTTCTGGATCTTTTTTTCCAACACCTAGGGACCCAGACCAATTCACAATATTTTCGAAATTTGGATTTCCATTTGGAGAAGTTGCTCTCATCCAGCCATCAGATGTCTGTAAATCTTTAATATTTGTAAGTTTTGTCTGCTCCTCATGTGTGTTCGGTGTACCATCATCGTTTACAACTAAAACAGACTTATCAAAAATTGCTTCAGACCTATTAGCTACACTCATTTCAAATAATGATGTCATTGTTATTGCTTCTGTTGGACATGCTTCTACACAAAGTGCACAATAAATACATCTAAGCATATTGATTTCATATATAAAACCGTATCTTTCTCCAGGACTTACTGGGTTGTCCTCTGGGTTGTCTTCACCTCTAACGTAAATACATTGAGCAGGACAAACACCAGCACAAAGTTCGCAACCAATACACTTCTCCATACCATCTTCATACTTATTTAAAACATGTCGACCATGAAATCGTTGTGGCTTTTCTCTAAATTCTTTTGGGTACTTATCTGTTACAGATTTTCTAAAAAGTTCTTTAAAAGTAACTTTTAAACCTTTAAATAAACCAAAACTTTCACTCATAATTTAACTCCAAGGTAGTCCAAATTCTCTCAAGCCAAGAACAACTGCAGATAAGATTAACCAAACTAAAGACGCGGGAATTAATCTTTTCCACCCTAGTTCCATTAGCTGATCATATCTAAGCCTTGGAAGTGTGGCTCTTATCCATACAAAAATAAAAAGGAGGCTGAAAGTTTTTACCCCTAGCCAAATTATTGGCATTATAGAAGACAAAAATGGAGGTAAGAAATTTTCAAATGTAGGTCCTAGCCATCCACCTAAAAAAAATGTTGCTGTTATTGCACACATGTTAAACATATTTATATATTCAGCTAAAAAAAACATCGCAAATCTAAATCCAGAATATTCAGTGTGAAAGCCTCCAACTAGCTCTTGTTCAGCTTCAACTAAATCGAATGGTGCTCTATTTACTTCTGCTACAGCAGCAATAAAAAATATTCCGAAAGCTACAAACTGTGGAAATACATTCCACTTTGGAATGAAGGAAACAATTGAATTTAATATTGGTATAGAACTAGATAAATTCCCTGACTGACTATCAACAATATCAACTAAGGACAGTGATCCTGAATATAAAATAACTGGAACTAGGGCTAAACCCATAGCTGCTTCATAAGAAATCATTTGCGCAGAAGCTCTTACACCTCCTAATAAAGGATATTTTGAACCTGAGGACCAACCCGCTAGCACAACACTATAAACTGCGATTGAAGATAGAGCTAGGAAATATAAAACACCAACATTTAGATCTGCTCCTACAAATTCCACTATGTAATTTTCTCCACCAAACTCAATATTTAAATTTGGGCCAAGTGGAATAATCATAAAAATTAAGAAGGATGGTACTAAAGCGACAATTGGTGCAAGAAGATACATAGCCCTATCAGCTTTAAGCGGTAATATCTGTTCTTTAAGCATAAGTTTGATAGCATCCGCTACAGTTTGCAATATTCCAAAAGGTCCAGCTCTATCTGGTCCTACACGAGATTGCATCCCTGCTACTAGTTTTCTTTCAAACCATATCAAGAGTATTGTATTTGTTAAAAGCACTCCAAGAACTATATTTGCTTTTATCAATGCAATAATAAATTCAGTTGACATTTAGTACTTCCATAGAGTGACTAGGCAATATTTGAATATTTTTTGAAAAATCTAATTTGTTCATATTTCTTCTATTCTTAGGAAAAAATATTAGGCTATCAGGCAAACTTGGATTAATTTTGTAGCTGACAGTAATTTCTATATTTTCTTGAACCAAAATACACTTTCCTGAATTTAACTTATACTTTTCAAAAGTTGATTCGCTTCCTTCAATAAATTGTGAGGAGCCAAGTAAAGAAATACTTTTTGAGTGTCTTTCGGTTACCTTATCTCCATAAAGCTTTTTACCAACATAAAAAGAATCTGAAAACTCAATACTTTCATCAGTTGTATTGATATTTGGTACTGAGGTATTAATTATTCCATCTAGATTCCTTGGTTTATCTAAGTTATCAAACGTTGGCTTAGTATCTAAAGCAAAGCTATCAAAAGATTTATTATTTAGGTCTTTCAAGCTTTCAGACATTCCTTCAAATTTACAAAAGTTAGACAAACCCGAAATAAATTCCCAATCGCTTAATGCCTGCCCTGGAGAAGGAATTAATTTATCAATTCTTGAAGTTCTGAATTCTATATTTGTAAAAGTTCCTTCTTTTTCGCCAAGAGTTGAACTTGTTGGAACAATATAATCTGCAAGCTCAGAAGTTTCATGTATAAACAAATCAAGGGCTACAACCGTAGGTATTTCATCAATAATATTTTTGATATTTGATGAAAATATTGATTTTCCTACTGGATCAGCACCAACAACAAAAAGTAAGTCTGTGGTTTCTTTTGAAATTTCAGAAGAAAATTCTCTATTTCCTTTTACACTCCCCAGTGTCTGAAAGGCCCCAAAACTATTGCCCCCATTAAATGCATTCAGCAATTTTAAATTGCTATTGTCTTTTAGGTAAGAGAATAATTTTTCTAAGCTTTGATCAGACTGGTTAGGACTGGCTTTTCCTAATATTGCTGTTACATTTTTGTCTTTGATGTGTTCCTTAATCTCTTTAAGCTTTGATATATCTTTTACTATCTCAAAATTATTTGATACGGTTTCACCGCCGAAGTAAACATCTGAAATATCAGCAAGTGTTGAATTAGTATGTCCAAAAACAACTAACTTAACTCCATTTTTTACTGCTTGTCTTACTCTTAGATATAAAACTGGAAGAGTTTCCTTCAAGTCTTCAGCCCAAATTATTATCGCATCAGACTTATTAAGATCTTCAATTTTTGCATTTTCAATATTTTCATCAAAAAATCCTTTAAATAAGATATCTTCATTTAGATATATTGAATTGTCATTATTACCTAACTTATTAGAAAACTCATTAAAGGAAGTAAATTCTTCATTAGTTAAATTACTACCAAGAAGAAAAGTAATCTTATTACTCCTATCTTCAATTATTTTGCTTAAGTCACTATATACATCTTGTAAGGTAGTCTCTTCACGATTACCCTCTGTTTTTTTGAGAGGTGCCTTAATTCTTTGATCAGAATTCAAATATTCAAAATTATATCTACCTCTATCACATAACCACCCCTGGTTTGTATGCTCATTATCTACACCTAAGATTCTTAACATTTTATTTTGCGAAGAGTTTAATTCAATTGAACAACCCATTGAACATCCATTACAAGTTGATCTGGTTGATTTTAAATCCCAAGGTCTAGCTTTGAATCTATATGAAGTAGAAGTTAAAGCTCCTACTGGACAAATTTGGACTGTATTACCAGAAAAATAAGATTTAAATGGTTCATTGGGAAATGTGTTTACTTCCGTTTTGTTGCCTCTTTGAATGAACTCAATTAATGGATCACCTGAGATTTCATCAGAAAACCGGGTACAGCGTGCACATAAGATACACCTTTCTCGATCTAAAAGGATTATTTCTGAAATAGGTATTGGTTTTTCAAAATGTCGTTTTTCCTCAACAAATCTACTCTCACCAGGGCCATATGCCATAGTCTGATCTTGAAGTGGGCATTCTCCAGCTTTATCACAAATAGGACAATCTAAAGGGTGGTTTATTAGTAAAAATTCTAAAACACCTTCTTGTGCCTTTTTAACTATTTCAGATTCTGTATCAACTACCATTTCATCAGAAACTTCTGTAGTGCAAGAGGGAACAAGCATCTTTCCTCTAGGGGTTTCTACTTCAACAAGACACATCCTACACATTCCTACTGGATCGAGTCTTTTGTGCCAACAAAACCTTGGTATGTGAATTCCAGAATCTTCACAAGCTTCAATCAAAAGCTTGTTTGGCTCAGATTCAATTTGTAAACCATTTACATTTATTTTTACATTATCACTCATAAGAGAACTTTCGTTGGAATCATAGATTCAACTTCTTCTCTGAAATCTTTCATCAAAGATGTTATAGGTGAAACTGCAGAGGGGCCAAGGGGACAAATAGTTGTCATTTTTGGAGGCCATGATAGTCCTGGAGAAATATTGTCACAGATATCAAGCAATAACTCAAGATCGGAAGTTCGCCCTCGACCAGAAGCAACTCTGTCTAAAATCATTTCTAACCAGGTAGTTCCTTCTCTACAAGGAGTACACTGTCCACAAGATTCATGAGCAAAGAAACTAACAATACTTTTTGCTGCATTTACTAAATTTGTATCTTGATCCATCATGACAACAGCACCAGAACCAAGCATTGAGTTGTTATTCGCTACATCATCAATAGTCATTTTTATATTAAGCTGATCTCCCCTAAACCATGGTGCTGAAGCACCACCTGGTATGTATGCTTTTACCTTTTTATTATTTCGAATACCTCCACCTAAAGTCTCAACAAAATCCCCAAATGTGCTTCCCATTTCAATTTCATAATTTCCTGGTACGTTAACATGTCCGGATAAACTAAAAATTCTTGTACCAGTTGAGCCTTCTACTCCTAATTTGTTGTATTCCTCACCAGTATTTTCAATGATCCAAGGAACAGAAGAAATTGTTTCAACATTATTTACCAATGTTGGTTTCATATATAAACCTTTAACTGCTGGAAAGTAGGGAGGTTTTAATCTTGGCTCGCCCCTTCTTCCTTCAAGGGAATTTAATAAAGCAGTTTCCTCTCCACATATATAAGCACCAGCACCTAAGTGGACAACTAAATCTAAATCCATCTCAGAACCAAATATATTTTTTCCCAAATAGCCATTCTGGTAAGCCTGCTCAACAGCACTTTGAACTCTTCTCGCTGGCTTAGCGTACTCTCCCCTTATGTATATAAAAGCATTTTTGATATTTGCTGCAAAACACGTGATGATAATTCCTTCAATTAACTGATGAGGATCTCTTTCTAATAAGATTCTATCTTTAAATGTTCCTGGTTCAGATTCATCTGCATTAATTACTAGGTACCGTTCTTCGTTTTCTGCTAAAAATCCCCATTTAACTCCAGTAGGAAATCCTGCACCACCTCTTCCTCTAATATTTGAGGCTTTAATTTCTTCTAAGACCTTCTCTGGAGAGCTTCCTAATAAAGTTTTTTTAGCGGTAGTGTAGCCATTACTCTTTTCATAGGATTCGATCAAGTGACTGTCCTCTGGATTTTCTCTCATATGTTTTGTCAGAAGAATTGTTTCTTTCACTTTTTATCCTTTGTAGTATTTAAAGTTTGAAAACCCGGAACTGACCCTGTTGTTCCTGAATTGTCCGATATTGCCCAATCAAATGATTTTGTACCACCAAATTTATTTTGTAATTCATCTGCTACAACTAAATCTGGTGTTTCATTTTTTAACCACTCGCACAAATTTAAAGTATTTTCTGTAGATAATCCTTCTACTGTCTCATAATTTACTTGTATTGCTGGGGCTCCGCCGCAAGCTCCAATACACTCAACTGCTTCGAAAGTAAATAAACCTTCTTCATCTGTTTCATTATTACTAAGACCAGTAAAGTCTTTAACAACATCAATAATTGAATTTGAGTTATTAATTTCACATGAGATAGATTTACAAACACTCAATAAATATTTTCCTGTTGGCTCTTGTTTATACATTGAGTAGAAAGTTGAGACTGACTTGACTTGTACTTCAGTAATGCCAACTAATTCACTTATTACAGATACTGAATCATCAGAAATGTATCCATCTTTACTCTGTGCTAAATGCAACAGTGGGCCTAAAGCTGATCTCTTTTGTGGATATATTTTAACTATTTTTTTAGCCTGCTTGATTAGCTTGTCATCCCAACTCATCTATCAACATCTCCAATAACTGGGTCTAGAGACGCAATTGCAGCAACCGCATCTGCTATAGGGCTGTCTGTCATAATTACAGGTAAGGCCTGTAAGTTGCAAAAAGATGGTCCTCTTACGTGCATTCTATATGGCTTGGAAGAACCATCTGATACAATATAACAGCCTAACTCTCCCCTTGGAGACTCTATAGCTACATAAGCATCCCCCTCAGGTACTTTGAAACCTTCTGTGTAAATTTTAAAATGATGAATTAGTGCCTCCATAGATTCATCTAATCTTTTTCTTGGAGGCGGTGTAATTTTTTTGTCTTGAACCTTATATGGTCCTTTTGGCATTTTTTCCATTGCTTGTTCAACAATTTTTAAACTCTCAAAAATTTCTAAAACTTTTACTCTCCACCTTGCAAAAACGTCTCCTTCTTTTAAAACTGGAATTTCAAAATCATAATTTTCGATACCAGAGTATGGTTGAGATTTCCTTAAATCCCATTCATAACCAGAAGCTCTTAAACTTGGCCCTGTAATGCCATAAGCGAAACACTCTTCCGTAGTTAATATTCCTACATTTTGTAATCTACCTTTCCATATTGGGTTATCCAATAACATGTCATCATAATCTTGAAGCTTTTCTGGTATAACTTTTAATATTTCTTTTACGTCTTTTTGCCATCCATCTGGTAAATCTGCTGCCACACCTCCGGGTCTTATGTAATTGTGGTTCATTCTTAAGCCAGTTGTTTTTTCAAAAAAGTTTAAAATTAGTTCTCTTTCCCGAAAGCCAAATATCATCATTGATAGCGCACCAATATCCATACCACCAGTTGCTAAAGCGACCAAGTGTGAAGAAATTCGATTTAACTCGGTCATTAAAATTCTTATGGTTTTTGCTCTTTCAGGAACTTCTATCCCAATTAATTTTTCAGTAGTAAGTGAAAAAACTAGCTCATTAAAAAGAGGAGATAAATAGTCCATTCTTGTTGTGTTTGTAGGTCCCTGAAAATAATTTAACTCTTCACCCGTTTTCTCCATTCCAGTGTGAAGATATCCAATTATAGGCTTTACTCGCCTTACCACCTCCCCCTCAAGCTCTGCTTGAAGTCTAAGAACACCGTGAGTTGAAGGATGTTGAGGGCCCATATTCACAATCATTCTCTCATCATCAGAGGTATCTTCATCAATAACAAAATCGTCAACTACGTCAGACCCCATTTGAATTTTAACTTGCTTCTCACTCTCGTCCTCAAGCATTTTTTGAGAACCTTCGTCTGTTGAGGAAATGTTCCAGCCACCTTCTTCAGAGTTAGTAGCCCAAAAATCTAAAATATTTTTAAATTTATCAAATCCAGTTTTTCTAGTATCTTTGCTCTTCAATTAATCAACCTTAGGTGCGTTCTTGAACTGAACAGGAATTCTTCCTGATCCATAATTTTTTCTTAAAGGGTATCCTTGCCAATCGTCAGGCATTAAAATTCTTGTTAAGTCGGGATGGTCTGAAAAAATAATACCAAACATATCATATACTTCTCTTTCGTAGAAGTTTGCACTCGGATAAACATCTGTAATAGATGGGATTGTTAAATCTTCATCATTTACAAAAACTTTAATAGTTTTTCTCACATTATGAATTGTTGATAAAAGCTGAACTATAATTTCAAATCTTGGTTCTTTTTTTCTAAACCAATCAACTGCAGTAAGATCTACCATCATTTCAAAGCCATCAGACTTTGATGACTCGACTAATTTTTTGTAATCATCTAAATTTGTTTCAATTACCTCAGGATTCATCTATTTATTTCACCGTCCATTATCTTGTCATGAAGTGTTAATATTCCATGCATTAACGATTGGGGTCCTGGCGGACATCCTGGAACATAAATATCAACAGGTACTATATGATCAACACCTTGGACTAAAGCATAGTTATTAAACATTCCTCCTGTAGAAGAACAAGCCCCCATTGCTATAACCCATTTTGGATCAGCCATTTGGTCATAAACTTGTCTTAATACTGGAGCCATCTTTTGAGATACCCTACCGGCAACAATCATTAAATCTGCTTGTCTCGGTGATGCTCTAAATACTTCCATACCATATCGAGCTAAATCATATTTAGCACTACCAGCTGCCATCATCTCAATAGCACAGCAGGCTAATCCAAATGTTACAGGCCACATTGATTGTGTTCTTGACCACCTTACAGCTTTATCAATAGTGGTTGTAAAAATATTATCTGGAGTGTACATTATGACACCTCTTGTTGAAGATCTTGCTTAAAATAACGCTCACGTCTGGGAATATTCCAATCAAGGACGCCTTTTTTCCAAACATAATATAAAGTTTCTAGTACAAAAAATGTAAATATTGAAATTGCAGCTATTCCATACCAACCGAGGTCATTAAACCTTGTTGCCCATGCAAAAAGGAAAATAATTTCAATATCAAACACTATATAGAGCATTGCAACCATATAAAATTTCACAGGAAATCGCTGAGATGGTTCTACTTCAGGAAATATTCCACATTCGTATGGCGCTAGTTTTTCAGGGGTAGCTCTTTTGGGAGATATTAAATATGTAACACCAAGAGATACAAACGCAAAACCAATAGCTACAACAAGCATCACCAAAATAGGTAACCAGCTATTCATGTTCCCTCCATACTTGTGAAATTTTTCACAAACTGTACCCTTATTCTACTATTAAAGTTGTGCTAAATTCTTTTGACTTTTAATTTTTTGAAATAAAAGCTAATAACCTTGTAGGAATAAGGAATTTATACGTAATTTTAAATACTTCAGTAAGAGTTAAGTAAGCTTCATCAAATAATAACTCAACTACAAAATCTATTGTATCTTGATCATTTGATGCAACTTTCAATAATCTCTTTGTCATAAAGGGACTTTGTAAAATTAACCTAGCTAATGCACAACTTAAATAGTGCTTCCTAAATCTCTTTGAAAATTCTTTTTCATACTTTGAAATACCGGAAGACAACTTCTCTGACCCAATTAATTCATTCGTATTTTTTGCAAGAAGATAGCCGGCTTCCATCCCATAGAATATCCCCTCTCCACTCATTGGGTTTATCATTGAGCTAGCATCGCCAATTAAAGCGACGTTCATATCCTTATTTAATTTTGGCCTAGATGATGCGAAAGGCAACATATATGATTTCTGTTTTCTTATATTTTCAACAATTACGCCCCTGCTCTCTAACTGATTTATGAAATCCTCTAAGAGTTTATTGATATTTAGTTTATCTTTTTTAAAAATACTGACGGGTACACCAATTCCAATATTTAACAAACTCCCTTTACTTGGAAAAGCCCATGCATAACCTTTTTCAGCCGATACATTAATCTCAAACATAAGGGTTCTTTCCTTAAAAATTTCAATGTAGTTTGGGCTATCTACATAAGCTCTAATTGCAATAGCTTTATGCCAATCGGAATTAGGTTTTAAATTTAATTGTTTTCTAACTCTGGAATTTGCACCATCAGCACCAATGAGCAATCGTGTTGAAAATAAAAATTCTTCATCCTGATTTTTAAATTTTACGACTATGTTTTTATTTACATCTTCTTCAAAACTTACAAAGTTTAACCCTTCAATCACATCTACGTCAGAATTTTTTGCTAAGTTTAAAATACGATTGTCTAAATCTATTCGTGGAATTACATAGACTATAGAATCTTCTTTATTTTTAACTTCGGGAATATAATTTTGAATTCCAATATTATCTGGTCCGTATAAAGTTGTAGAAACAACTTGGGGTTCATCATCTAAAATATGTTCATTATTAAACCTTTTTAATGCGCTAATTACTCCAGGGCCAATAGCATCTCCGCAAGACTTGTCTCTCGGAAATATTGCCTTATCAATTAATCCGACACGTAAACCGGGGTTCAGTTTTTTATACGAAATAGCAGCATTTGATCCTGCTGGACCAGCCCCAACAATTAAAACGTCGTATTCTTTACTTATATCTTGCATTAATTACCAACATACATTGATTAATTAGTAATATGAAACTGCAAATCTGTAATAAATCTTCTATAAAATTACTTATAATTTCAATTTGCCATTAGATTGTGCATTAGTGAAAGAAAATAGAAAAATACCTCCAGCAACAGTAAAGAGATTGCCCCTGTATTTACAGTGTCTTGATCAGATTGACAGCGACTCAATTGGTATTTCTTCTAAAAATCTTGCAGATTTAGCTAAAGTAAACGATGCTCAAGTAAGGCGTGATCTTTCATATCTGGGTACTTTAGGTACGCGTGGTGTCGGATATGATATCAAAACACTAAGAAACCAACTTCAATTAGAGCTTGGATTGGTTGAAGGATGGAGTGCTGTAATTGTAGGTGTTGGAAACCTAGGATCAGCTTTGGCACATTATGGTGGATTTAAAGATAAAGGTTTTGGTGTTGTTGGTCTTTTCGATGATGATCCAAAAAAAATCAATAGTCAAGTAGCTGGGTTAGTCGTAACTCCCCTGAGTAAAATGGAGGAGTACTGTAAAAAATACAATGTGGCTATTGGAATAATTGCGACTCCAGGTGAGTATGCACAAGGTGTTGCTGATCAACTTATTGATTGTGGTGTTAGATCTATTTTAAACTTTGCACCTGTTCTTTTGAAAAATGTAAAAGATGTACAGATTAGATCCGTTGACTTATCTCAAGAACTTCAAATTCTGAGCTATTACTTAGATAGGCCAATACTAAAAGCAGTAGACTAGTCACGTATCTGATAAAGAAAGCCTACGATACCTCTATAAACTAAACTGAGATTTAAACCTATCCATAAACTTGATAATGAATTTTCAAAGTTGAGTAAATAACTACAAGATACAAATCCAACAATAGAAGAAACCACAGTTAGGGATGAAAACTCTCTCGATTTGTCTAGTCCAAGTAGTACACCATCCCATAAAAAAGCAAAGCTTCCAATCAATAAACTTAATCCAAATAATATTCTTAATTCAAAATCTATAAGTTGACCCAAGGATTTGTCTGTAATTAAAGTTATTAACGTATCTAAAAAAATACTAGAAAAAACAAAAAGAGATGCAGATATTCGGAGTGTTAACTTATTTAGATAAATTTTTAAATCTGAATTTCTATAATCATGAAACTTTGTTTTATATTCTGAAACCAATGTTTGTGCTGCAATAGCTAGTGCGTCAACAAAAACATATCCAAAGGACCATAGTTGGAGTAATACATGCTGTAGAGCAATTTCTTCCATAGACATAAGAGAAGCCCTGTTTCTTAAATATGCCATAAAGATAGTAAGGAACATAGATCGAATAAAAATATAAAAACCAACATAGAAAAATTTATTACTTACTTCGTTTTTGTTGAATAGAACATCAAGAGAGTCATCCTGTTGTTTTTTATTTAGTAAAACTTTAGTTGAATATAATGCACTTATTAAAAAGGAAATAGAACTTGCAACAGCTATACCTTGTATTCCAAAGTCAAAAATAACTGCTAGTAAAAAACTTAAAATAACATTAGAAACTCCAACAATAATTGAAGAATATAAAGTTATTTTTGGATGCTTCATACCTCTCAATACAGCTGTTGAATGCATATTTAGCAGATAAAAAGGTAACCCGATACTTCTTAGAATTAAATAGGAGTTTGCCTTTTGGGTTACTACGGTCGTTGGTTCAAATAAACTTATCAATAAATCTGAAAAAAGTACGAGTAACAAACAAGATATAAAGCCGATAAAAATTGAAGCTCTTCTTCCAAACATAATGAAGTAATTTAATTTTGATATTTGATTTGATGCTTGTAGTTCTGAAACATATGGTGTTGTTCCGTAAGCAAGAAATACAAATATCCAAATAAATACAAAATAAACTGTTTCTCCTATTCCTACAGCTGACAAAACCTCAATATTTAAATAGCTAGCAATTTTTGAGTCAATTAACCCAACTAAAGGTTCAGAAATTAACCACAGAAGAATAGGGTAACTATTAAGCCATACTTCTTTTTTTATATTATTTTCACCCATCAAGAAACTTAGCTTTTGAAACTCCCCATCTCAATAGAGCAGTTCTGAATTCTTCGCCTAAATCAAAAGGGGTTAATCTTAATGTTGAATCTAAGTTTTTCTGAACATAATCATTTAAAAGCTGTGTAGGAGTAAATAATTGTTCGTTAAATGGACGAGACAGCTCATTGTGTAATTTTTTTTCTAATTGTTCGTAAAAACTTTTATCTACTGAATAATTAGTTAGTTTTAAATATTTTTTTAAACCTTCATTTAAAACTTCAATGAAATCCTCTATTTCTATATTCATGAGGAAAATATCTGAACAATGATTAAACCTAGAGGTCCTGAAACAACACCGATGCCCATTCTCTTGAATTCATTATCTAAAATTGTATTTCTATGTGACTCAGAATTCATTAGACTATTGTGTCCTGAACGCACAGAGGATGAAAGTGCTAAGTTTTCACCAATATTAATATACGGGAAACCCTTTTTTGACAATCTGTCGCCTACTAAGTCACCATTATTTGGATTTTTATGACACCAAAATCCCTCTGTGTACATTTCATAAGCATAGTCTTGAGCTACTTCTGATAAAGTATTACTTAACTCTAAAGATATAAGATTTTCATTATTTCTTTCAACTAAAATTAAGTTGTACAATTCCTGACTAAATTCTTCTTTGTTGGACAAATTAGATAATGCATAAGATGGAATTTCAATACATCCTTGTTCACTAACAACTACAGATGGCTTACCGGTAAGGTCTTTTATACGACTTACAACTTTGATTAGATCTGTTCCAGTTACAAGCTCTAGAGCTTGTTGAGGTGTTCCTTCTGTGTTTGTGTAAAGTGAAATCAAACTTGATTCCTCTAAAGTTGTTTCTAAAAACTTAGGGAGAGTCATAAGAGATGTTGTTGTAAAAATTAATGTAAGTATTAAGTTACTAACTAAAATTGACACTAAGGACCCGAGTAGCTTATTACCTATATCTCTCTGTTTTTGGTTGTTAACAATAAAATTTTGAAAAAAAGAAGCAATTGTCAAAATTGAAATGAATATCAAAACACCGCCAAAAATTTCAGAAAGTTGAATATTTGAATTAAACCAACTGCTTATATAAGAACCAAGTTGATATGAGTATCTAAAACTCAAGGAAATTGCTAATAAAAGGGTAACCAAATAAAAGAGCTGTAATAAAAAGCCTTTTCTCCATCCATAAATAAGAAAAAATATTGTAAAAAGGTAAATAAATAGTTCTATATATTCAATACTTCTTAGCTCAATAAGTAAATTGGTTATTAAATTATTCATTATTTGTTTAAATTATTTAACTCTGCTATTGAATAGTACTAAAAATCCGCTATTGTTTGATAATTCCTACAAATTAGTAGGTTTTTTTAATTTCAGTGACTGAAAGGAAATTATATATGAAGAATCGCAAAGCTTTGGCTTTGATTGCGATTTTAGCACTTGTTGCTGTGGCATGTGGTGGTTCGGACGAAGTAGTTGAAGAAGTAGAGGTTGAAACAACCGAAGCTCCTGCTACTACAGAAGCTCCTGCTACTACAGCTGCCCCTGCTGCTGATCCATTAGTCTTGGCATCTTTGATGCCATTATCTGGTGATTTAGCATCTCTGGGACCTGGTATTGCACTAGGTGCAGCTCTTGCTGTTGAGCAAATCAATGCCGCTGGCGGTATAAACGGACAACCTGTAGTCCTCATTGAGGGTGATAGTGGTTGTGATGGAGCTGTTGCTCTTACAAGTCTGAATGATGTGATTGCACAAGGTGCACAAGGTGTTATGGGAGCTGCTTGTAGCGGTACCTCATTAGCAATACTTGACACTGCAATTGCTGCAGAAGTTGTAATGGTATCTCCATCAAATACAAGTCCTCAATTTACAAAAATTGATAAAAAAGGATTTTATGCAAGAACTGCTCCATCAGATCTTCTCCAAGGTGATGTTTTAGCATCATTATTAGTTGAAGACGGTGTACAAACAGTTTCTATAATTTCAAGAGCTGACTCTTATGGTAGGGGTCTTGCTGAAGCTACTGCTGCTGCATTTGAAGCAGCTGGTGGAACAGTAAAGACTATCGTTTACCATGCAACTGATGCTACAGAATTTACATCTGAAGTAACTGCTGTTGGTAAGGGTGGCGCTGAAGCTATAGTTGGAATTTTATTTCCAGAAACTGGTTGTGGAGTTCTTCAACCTGCATTCGAACAAGGCCTTCTTGACACTCCTTGGTATATGACTGATGGTGTTAAAGATGCCGGTCTTGCTTCATTATGTGGACTAGGTACTGCTCTTGATGGATTCAAGGGTACAGCTCCTGGTTCTGCAGCAGGTGAAGCTAAAGATGCATTTGAAGCAGCCTATGCTGGAGTATCAGCTGATGGTTCTCCAACATTCATTTTCGCTCCACAAGCTTATGATGCTGTCATGTTAATGGCAATATCAGCAGCTGCTAATGGTGTAACTGGTCCAGAAATTGCTTCTGGCTTAGTTGCTGCATCATCTGGTGGTGAAAAATGTATAGGAGTTGCTTGTATTGCACTTGCAGCTGACGGAGTAGATGTAGACTATGTTGGTGCTTCTGGTGAGGTCGAATTAGACCAAGCTGGTGACCCAACTGCTGCTACATACGATATTTGGACAACTGAGGGTGATACTAACCCTGTCCTTAAATCAGTGGACTTCGGTTCATAATCTTTAATTAGATTTAAAAAAAGGCCTGTTAATTCAGGCCTTTTTTTTATAACTTACCAAGATACAAGTCAATAACTCTTGGGTCATTTAATAAATCTTCACCTTTTCCTTGATATGCATTTCTGCCTTGATCAAGAACATACCCTCTGTCACTAAAGCTAAGAGCTCTTTTTGCGTTCTGCTCAACAAGTAATATTGAAACACCGGATTCATTAATATCATTTATAATTGAAAAAACTTCATTGATAGCTACAGGTGAAAGACCAGCTGATGGCTCATCTAGTAACAATAGAGTAGGTTTTGTAATTAACGCTCTTGCTAAAGCTAAAATTTGTCTTTGTCCTCCTGAAAGATTTCCAGCTTTATCTTTTTTTCTATCTTTAAGTAATGAAAATTGATCATAGATTTGTTTTAAACTTTCTTTCTGCTGTTTATTTAAACTCCAAGAACCAATTTCTAGATTTTCTTCAATTGTTAAAGACGGGAATACATTTGCAACCTGAGGAACGTAACCAATACCTTCATTTACAATTTTATGAGTTGCAAGATTAGTTTTCTCAATACCATTGATGTAGAACCTGCCACCTGATACATTTATCAGACCCATTATTGCTTTAAGTAAAGTAGATTTTCCTGCTCCGTTGGGACCAATAATTGATACAATTTCTTTTTCTTTAACGACTAAATCAACTCCTTGAAGAATATTTAAATCCTTTACATATCCAGCAGCAATTCCATTACATTCGAGTACGGTTTTATTCATCATCTTTTCCTAAATAAGCTTCAATAACATTTTTGTCATTTCTGATTTCACTCGGACTTCCATCAGCTATCAGAGCTCCTTCAGAAAGAACAACAATTCTCTCTGATATTTTCATAACTGCTTCAATGTTATGCTCAACCATCAAAATTGAAATACCCCTAGATGAAAGCTTTTGGATTAAACCTAATAAGTCTTCAGCTAATTTCGGATTAACTCCAGCTAAAGGCTCATCTAAAAGAAGGGTGTCTGGATTATTGATAATTGATCTTGCTAACTCTAGTAACTTTTTTTGTCCTCCAGAAAGTTCTCGAGCATATGAATCTGCCATGTGGGAAATATTAAGATCTTCCATAATCTCATAAGATTTATCTTTTAGTTCAATTTCATAATTTCTTTGTTTTTTAGATTTAATAATTGATTTCGTAAATGAATCATTAGTAACTGATGATCCAGAGAACATTAAGTTTTCTAGAACAGTCATTCTGTCAAAGACCTTAGTTAGTTGGAATGTTCTTATCATTCCCATTCTTGCTATCTTATAAGGTTGTGAATTTGTAATATCATCACCCTTTAAAAATATGTCTCCACTATCTGCTGTCTGAAAACCTGAGATTAAGTCAAAAAAAGTAGTTTTTCCTGCACCATTAGGTCCAATAATTGAAGTTAGTTGATTTTTTTTAAATATAAGTTCTTTAATATTGACAGCTTGAAGGCCTCCAAAAGATTTTTTTAAATTTTTTACTTCTAAAAGATTATTTGACATCGAGTAATAGCTCCTCTTTCTTACCAAGAAGTCCACTAGGCCTAAAAATCATTAATAACATTATTAACAAACCTACAAGTAAAAATCTAAATCCTGCAAGTTGTTGTCCATTTGCATTTTCAAAGAAAATATAGGCTAGCCTGTCAGTTTCTGAGATAATAACCCAAAAGATAATAGATCCATAAATTGGCCCAGTGAGACTTCCCACTCCTCCAAGAATCATGATTGCCCATACATAAAAAGTAAGTAATGGTACAAAGACAGTCGTTTCTAGCGATCCATAGTTAAATGCAAGAAGAACCCCCGACAAACCAGCAATTCCAGCACCTAACATAAAACTTTGAAGCTTTAACCAGACTGCATTTTTTCCCATTGCCCTGACTGCATCTTCATCCTCTCTTACAGCCCTCAATGCCCTACCCCATGGTGAGCTATTTAGTCTCTTTAGTAAAAATAAAGTTAAAATAATTGAAACCCAAGCAATTATTCCTACCCAAGCCTGAGATGGTGCAAACTCGTAGTTTAAAGATAAACTATTTATGAATTCTGGCCTAAATTTTTGAAGATTTTCTGTGTAAGAAATTATTCCATATACCCCACCTGTAATGGACTCTAAATCTCTGACTAGTAATCTAAAAATTTCTGCAGCAGCAATAGTTACAATAGCTAGATAATCTCCTCTAAGCCTTATAGCTGGTAATCCCAAGAGTAATCCGAATAGAGCAGCGGCTGCAATGCCAAAAAAAACAGCAATAATTATTGGTAAACCTGAAGTGGTTACCTCTCCTTCTCGCCCTGCTGCATGTGGCATCAAAAGTAATGTCACATATGCACCCATACCCATAAATGAGGCATGACCAAAGTTCAAAAGACCTGTCCATCCAAAATGAACGTTTAAACCAATTGCGCTTAATCCATATATTCCAGCAAAAGTTAGTAGATTTATTAATATTCTTAAAGCACCCTCAGGGTTGAGAATGAAAACTAAGTAAATTGAAAATGAGGTAATAGCAATAGTAAAAATAACCCTTCTAGAAACTAGTAGCGAATTCATGATATTCGTTCTTTCTGTCCAAATATTCCTTGCGGCCTAAATAATAAAATTACAATCATTATTCCAAGGGCTACTGCATTTTTTGCCTCTGTATGCCCTTCCATAAATGGAAGCCCAACAGATACCTGTACTAAAATGCCAATAATTAAACCACCCACCATAGCCCCAAAAGATGTACCAATTCCACCTAAAACAGTTCCAGCAAAGATCAAGAGAAGTATTAAAAAGCCCATGTTCCACCTAACATCATTTATTGTTGCTTGAAAAACTCCCGCTAGGCCAGCGAGCATACTTGATGAAATCCAGGTAATTAAAATTATATTGTCAGAATTAATTCCAGATACACTAGACAACTCCTCAGAGTCTCGAACTGCCCTCATCGCCTTACCAAGTTTTGTATATGTCAACAAAAGACCAATTAAAATCATTACAAGTATTCCTATTATTAGTACTTTTAAGTTTCTTGGAGTCATGTCAAAAAAGAGGTAGGTTTGCCTTCTTTGAAGCTCTAAAGGGAAGTTTTGAACTTTTCCTGTAGCAAATAGCAAATACAAGTGTCTTATAAAAATTGAAAGGCCTATTGTAACAACTAAAACAGCTATATTGCCAACATTACCTTTTCTTAAAGGTCTAAATAAAATTAACTCCAGCAACCCACCAAATAAACCACAAATAATAACAGCTAATATGCACGAAAGGAAAAAATCTAACCCTAATGGCGAAAATTTGTCTAGGAACAGTACTCGATAATCTATCGGGCTTGAAAGAAATAATGTAGCAATTGCACCCAAAGCAATGATTTCTCCATGTGCAAAATTGACTATTCTTGTGACACCGTACAATAATGAAAGCGCAACAGATGCCACTGAAATAATTATTCCAAGTAAAAGTCCATTACCTAGTTGATCTAACACCTAGTTACTCTCCTTCTTCAAATATAACTGTTGAACCGTCTTCAACAATTACTTTTAAATTATAACTTCCATTGGTTTGATTTAAATATCCTATTGTAGCATTAATCCAGTTTGCTGGTACATCTGCGTTGCCTATAACAACGATTGGCAGTTTTCTATCTACAGTTACATTGAATATACCATTTATGACGATATCTCCTGAGCTCAAACTAGGACCAAGAAAAATTTCCCCAGTACCTATCAATCTTGCTTTACTTAAATTAGGACTATCTAAATAATAATTAGAGTCAAATGAAAGAATATCAAGTGCCCAATTTGTTTTATTTCCTAAATCTAATTTCCATCCACTAACTTGTAACAATCTATCAGTTAATACCTCTCTTAATCTAATCGGTTGAGGATTTCCAAGGTTTGCTTGTAATGCTTCTGGGAAGCCAGTTTTTCCTGGTTGGTTTAAAATATCAACTTTGTAGCCACTGCCTTCAAAGAAACCTAAATTTACAGAACCTTCCATATCAATATTCATTAAATAATCAATATCTTCACTTAGTTCAATATTTTCGAACTCAGCATCAAATGAGTTAGTTGTTAAAATATTAATTCCTGACATAACAACAATAGGAAAAGTAGAAAAAATAATAATTAAAAATCCAAACAAATAGTTGTTTAGTAATTCATTTTTGTAGTACTTCCTATTAATAAATACGATGATTAATGGAAATATTGATATTGGCCAATTATCTAAATAATCATAAATTATTGATGGCCTTAAGTATCCAAAGAGAAATAGAGATACTTGTGATGCAATTATGAAATAAAAAATATTTCTAAATGTGTTTTGATAATTATTCAATTGGAGCCGGAGAGGGGATTTGAACCCCTGACCTGCCGCTTACAAGGCGGCTGCTCTGCCACTGAGCTACTCCGGCGAACATTAAAATAATAGCAAAGAGAAAAATGAATAAATCTATTTTTTTATAAATATTTGATGCATAGCAATTGCAGCAGCTACTGAAGCATTCAAAGATTCAATACTCTCTGACATATCTATTTGTGCAACAAGATCAAGTTTTTTTTGAATTTCTGAACTAATCCCATTTTGCTCTGATCCTAAAACAAGAGCTATTTTTTGATCAACTAAATTAATTTCTTTAATTTTATTTTTAGAACTCATGTCCAAACCAATAGTCCAATAATTATTTGATTTAATTTTTTTTAAAAGAGAAAAAATAGAATTATATAAAACAATATCTATATACTCCATTCCTCCAGAAGCTATTGTAAAAGTCCTTTCAGTAATTTTTACTGATCTTTTTTTTGGTATAAAAACGGTTTCAAATCCAAATGCTGCTGCACTTCTAACTATTGCTCCAAAGTTGTTCGTGTCTTGAATGTGATCAAGAATTAGTACCTTATTTTTTAATATCTGCTCAAAATTTGTTTCATTATAAATTTTTTTTTCATTACAGATTCCAACTATGTTGTGTCTACTGTGGAAATTCCATCTACTTTGATCTTTTACTACTTCGATTTCAAGATTTTTTTTTCTAATTGTTTCCAATAAATTTTTATATTTACTTGAGGTATTTTTAGGCGATTCTAAAAGATAAACTTTTTTAACCCTATTAGTGCTTAAAGCAGCTTCAAGAGCATTTACACCTTCAACTAGTTGACCAACGCCATCCACTTTCAATCCCATCTTCAATAATTATTCCAATGCTTTCTATATCTTTTCTCATGTTATCTGCTGATTCGTATTCTTTTTTATCTCTTAACTCTTGCCTTAACTCTATGTAGCTTGACATTGCTGAATCTACATTGCTGAATTTAATATTGTATTTAATGAAAAATTCTTTAAATATTTCTTCATTTTGACTTTTATCATTAGTTATAAAAATAAATCCTAAAGTTTCAAATATATATCTAATGGTTGATTTAATTTTTAATTTTTTTTCTTCGTTTTGATTTTCACTTAACTTCATGTAGTTAAACATTTCTCCAACAAATTTTGGTGTATTTAAATCATCATTCATAGACTCTTCAAAGAGTTGGATTAAATGTTCATCTACTGGATCTGAATTAGCATCTCCTATAAAATTGATAATATTTTTAAACGTTTTGTCGGACTCCTGCAAAAGATTCTCTGAAAACTCTTGTGGTTTTCTATAATTTGCTCTCAAGAAAAAATACCTAATAGTATTACCATCAAACATATTGATGTAATCACTTAGTAATTTGATATTCCCTTCAGATTTTGACATTTTCTTTCCTGAAAGATTTACCATTCCATTATGAAGCCAAAAATTTACAAATTTTTTATTAAATGCAGCTTCTGATTGTGCTCGCTCGTTTTCATGATGTGGAAAAATTAAATCATTTCCACCACAATGAATGTCAATTCCCTGATTTCCAAACAAACCATGAATCATAGCAGAACACTCTATGTGCCAGCCTGGTCGTCCTAATCCCCAAGGAGATTTCCAACTCGGTTCATTTTCTTTTGCAAATTTCCATAATGCAAAATCCTCATTATTTTTTTTATCTTCAACTAAATCTACTCTTGTTCCACTTATTAAATCTTCGAGTGATCTTCCTGATAGCTCTAAGTAGTTATCATACTTACTAATATCAAAATAAACTCCTGAACTTGTTTGATAAGCAATTTCTTTATTTTCAAGTAATTTAATTAGATCTATAATCTCCTCAATAGACTCTGTTGCTTTTGGTTCATGATTGGGTATTTTACAATTTAATGCTAAGTATGCTTCATTAAACTCTTGTGAAACTTTTGATGTGAGTTCATTGTAAGTAATGCCTTGTTCTAGTGATTTTTCTATAATCTTGTCATCAATATCAGTAATATTTCTTGCAAAAACAACTTCTTTTCCTATGTAGTTTAAATACCTAACTAAAAAATCAAACACAACTGCTGAACGACCATGGCCAATATGTGGTGATGATTGTACAGTTGGGCCACAGAGATAAACCTTAACTTCTTTAGAAGGAAAATTGGCTAACTCTTCAGATTTTGTGAGAGTATTGTATAGTTTAAGCATTTGTAAGTGAGATTATAACTTGGCAAGAAGAAGCTGATTGATTTCCTATAATTCCTAAATTGTCAGTAGTTTTTCCTTTTATATTTATTTTTGATGAATTTATATCTAATAAGTTTGCAAGATTTTCAATAATTTTATCTCTACTTTTAGATACATTTATAACCTGAGATATAAAAATTATATCTATATTATTAATTTTTAAAGATGGGTATTCAATTACTGATAAGACTTTTTCAAGTATTTTTAAACTGCTTATGTTTTCTGGTGTTTTTAAATTTGAAGGAAAGTAGTACCCTATATCTTTTTTTCCAACTGAGCCTAGGAGAGCATCACAAAGAGCATGAAGTATAATATCCCCATCGGAATGAGCTTTAAAACCTACTCCTTCAAGTTTAAGTCCTGCAAGATATAGTTCTGAATTTTCAGAATGCTCATGTATATCAAAACCTATGCCGACTAACATATTTACCTTATTTAAGATGTTTAATTTTGATTATAAACCGTCTTCTGGGTCTTCTTCTGGTAGATGTTGATTAATTTTTTCAATCGCAGTTTCTTCATCTACATTAAGAGCACAAGCAATTTCACTTGCTAAGGTTGTTCGTGCTTTTGCAAGCATTCGCTTTAATGCTGGTGATATGCCTTTGTTAATTTGAGCATGAGTAAGATCACGAACTACTTCAGCAACTTGAATTACATCTCCAGATGTCATTTTTTCTGTAAGTACTTTGTACCATCTACTCCAATTAGTCCCAGCTTCTTCGGGTTTTTCTTTAAATATTGGATACACTTTTTTTGAAACTGCATTTTTTGAAATAACTGGTCTTATTACTTCATCAACACTTTCAACAGGAACCATTACTAATAATCCATCCGTTAAGACTTCTATTTCAAAATATTGGATTCTTTTTGATTTAGGTTCTCCGTCAACAAAAATCTCCACATTTTTATTTACTTTTCTTATCACTTTTGCTGCTCCATGATGTGGATGAACTACAAATTGATTAGGTTTATATTTGTCTTTTGGAAGTTTCTTTGTTTTAGTTGCCATAAATTACAACATTAATACAGATATAAAAATACTTAATGCCCATTTAAATAGGAAAAGCCAATGTTTTTAAGCAAAGTGTCAAAATAATTTCGAAGTTGTTGTGCCCTACCTTGTCCAATGCCTTCAATTTCATAAAGCTTTTCGGGAGAGGCTGACAAAAGCTTAGGCAATGTTTTAAATTTTTGAATTATAGAATCATGGAGATTCTCTGGTAGATTGGGTAGTCTTGCTAGAACTCTATAGCCTTTGGATGTAGACAAATCATCAAGAGGTAATTTGCCTAAAACTGAACCTAAATAATTAATATCATTTAACTCTTCATAAGATTGACGTGAAATCTCATCAATTGCTTTTGCAATGTTCCTATATTTTTTTGCTGGTAAATGATCTTTTAATACAAGATTTAAAGTATTTGTCACTCCAGACTCTAAAGAATCAATCTGAATTAAAACAAGACCTGACTCGCCACCTAAACGTAAAGCTTCAGATCTTACTTGTTTTGCTAATCGAGTCAGGAGCTCCCCCCTTTGAATTACTTCTAGTACTTGTTGATTACTTAATGAGTTTTCAATTTCAAGCTCACCAAGTTCAGTAACAGCATCATCAAATCTTCGTCTCATTCTATCTACTGACTGTAATGACTCATTGACTCGACCTAAAATAACCGAAGGCTCTTCAAGCTCAGTAGTATCTGAATTAGTAAAAACTTTAACTAGTGAAGATTCTTCAGAAACTGTGATTACTGTTAAGCTCGTCTCTTCGGCGGTTCTTTCCGCAGTCCTGTGCCTTGTACCTGTTTGTGAAGTATTCAATGTGTCTGAGGGATTTAAATGAACATTGGCCTTTAAAATTTTTGTTACAAATTCATCAACAATTATTGCTCCGTCCATCTTTGCTAATTCACTAAGCATTTCTGGGGAATATTCACAATTAATTAAATCAACTCCACCGGAAGAAATTTTTTCTAACTTAGCTGATGACCCTATAACGATCAAAGCTCCACTCTTTTTATCTGCAATTAAATCAACACCAATTCTTAAAGGTTCTCCTGGTAATAATTGGGTTAATTCACTATTGTTGTTTTGCATATTATCTCTTTTATATATGAGTGATTTTTTTATTTGAATGTTACTGTATTATTTGTTTATTAGATATTAATTTGTAATTTATGGAAAAAATAGAGTGTAAAAGTTGTTCAGCAGTTGTTGATAAAGAATTAGAGTTTTGCTCAAGCTGTGGAGATTGGCTTGGATTAAGTCTGAAAGATATGGAGGGCAAAGATTCTAGTCAAACTGAGAAAATTGAAAGAACTAAAAGAGCCCCGGAACAACTATTAAATAAACCTTTGTCTACTTATGGTGCAACGCCAATGCCTTCAAGAAAAGAAGTCCCTGGAATGAGAGCGGTAGTCTTCCTTACTGTATTAATCCCAGCAATTGCTTTAGCTAGCTATTTTTATAATTCAACTATTGCTGAAGAAGTGGTTGAGGAAACACAAATAATTCAACAATCTACTACATCAACAACTTCAACAACTGTTGTAAGTGTATTACAAAAACAATATCCGATAAGTTGCTCCGCCTCAAGTTCTTATAACAGTGGTGATGGATGGTCGTGCGAAAATCTATATGATGGTGATAAGTCTACATGGCAAGATAATAGTTTAGCTTGTGAAGATGGATGGATTGAATTTAATTTTGCAAAAGAATTGTATATTGAATTTTTAGTTTTTCAAAATGTAGAAGATTCAAAATCGTTTACAAGAAATCATAAAGTCAGAGATATTTTAATTACAACTAGTGATAGTCAATTTAGTTTAGATAAAGAAATAGAAAATGATAATACTTCGCAATGGATAGATATTAATGCGACAACATCTTACTTAAAAATTGATGTTTTGAGTGCCTATCCTGGCGAAGAAGTTTCTGGAAGCCAGCCATTTGATGAATGTGCGATTCAAGAAATAACCTTTTACGGAAGAGGCTAGTTAATTTCACCTTTTTTATAAGGTACACCTATTTTTTCTGGCAATTTAATTCTTTGATTTGCAAAAGATAAAACAATCAAAGTAGTTATGTGAGGTGTAAAATAAACAAACTGATTTGGGATACTTGTAGAATTCATAAACCACAGCAGAAATGCAGCACTAAATAAAAATGATAATATGCTTACTTTATATTTTTTTTCAAAAAATGTTTTAAAAGTAAGAATTAATAAGAAGATTGAAATGACTATTAACAAACCATGGACAGCTTGAGGGGACCTAAGCTGAAGAGCGTCTGCAAAACCAAATAAACCTGAACCCATCAATACACCAAAAGGTTTGTAATTGCCAAATAACATAGATGCCAGTCCGATAAAGCCTCTTCCACCAGTTTGTCCTTCTAAATAAGTACCCGTTCCCGCGACTACTAAATAAGATCCTGCCAAACCGGCAAGAGCACCAGATATAGTAACTCCAATATATTTCATCAAATAGACATTGACACCTAAGGACTCACTACCAGCAGGATACTCACCGACACTTCTCATTTGCAATCCTAAAGGTGTAAACCATAAAACTAGAACAGATACTGGTACGAGGGCTAGTGCAAAAAGTGTCAGATAAGATATATTGGATAAAAATCCTAAAAAGAATGCGGAAATATCTGATAATAAAAAGATATCAAGATTTTCAATAGTTCCAAGTAAATTAAAGGTTTCGCTTTCACCAATCTTTCCCCCCGCTAGAAAAGGCATAGTAAATATTTCAATATCTCCTTGAATCCTTGGAGAAGCTGTAGAAGAAGCATACTGTACATCTTTAAATGCTATTACATTTAAAAATCGTGCAACACCAGCAGCAAGAATGTTGATTGCTACACCGGAAACTATGTGGTCTACTTGAAAAGATACCGTTGCAATTGCATGTATTAGACCAAAAAGTGCGCCACCCAACATACCAATAAATACACCCTGCCAAGCACCAAATGTATAACCTCCCCACGCACCAAACCAGGTACCCATTATCATCATTCCTTCAAGGCCAATATTGACTACACCTGTCTTTTCGGAATACAGACCACCTAATCCAGCTAATAAAATAGGAATAGCTAAACGAACAGCCGCTCCAAATGTGCCACTTGTGGTAAGTTGGGAGTAAGTTTCTACTTGAGCAACTACAAGAACTAATAGAACTGGCATAAAAACTATGTATCTATTTGATAGTGTTTTAAAAATCTTTTTCATTACTCATCGGTCCTTTTTGAAGCATCTTTAATCTGCTGCTTGACTATAAAGCGTCTAATAACTTCATAAAAAACAACCACAATTAATAAAATAAAAGCTTGCATCATTTTTTCAATTTCTTTTGGAACATCATTCAAATCTAATATTTGTGCCGATCGTTGTAAAAATGCAAACAATAATGCCCCTACGGCCATTCCAAATGGATGATTTCTTCCTAGTAGTGCTACTCCGATTCCAGCAAATCCTAATCCAGTCGGAAAATCAATAGTATACCTGTGAAAATAGCCCAATAGGGGCGCAAGGCCTACAAGTCCTGCGAACGCACCAGATACTATCATTGCAATTACAACAAGTCTTTTTGGATTTATGCCACTAAATTTCGCAGCAATCGGGTTTGAGCCTGTAATTCTTAAATCAAATCCTAGAGTTGTTTTCCAGACTAACCAATAATAAAGAATGCCAACTAATATGGCGACAGCTAAAAAACCATGTAAGTCTTGTAAGTCTTCAATATTAAAAAATTTATTTAATGATGGCATTTTTCCAGTTTCAGGCAGTTCTGCTGTCCTGGGTAGATCATAATTCGAATTAGGTTCATCAAAGAGTGTTGTGAGTGAGTAGGCTATCAATCCTGTGCCAATATAATTCAACATTATTGTGGATATTACTTCATGAATTCCTTTTTCAACTTTAAGATATCCTGCAATAGCTGCCCACATGGAAGATACAACAACTGCAACAATGATTATAAATAGTATATGTATTGGAGTAACTATTGAAAATTGAGCACCAATATATGCTGCAACTAAAGTACCCATTAAATACTGACCCTCTACTCCAATATTAAATAGTCCCATTTTAAAACCAACTGCAACAGCGATTGCGGAAATGTATAGTGGAATAGATCTATTGATAATAGAAACAATTGATTTACCAGTACTTCCATATTCAAACATTATCCTAAAAGTTTCATATGGGTCTTTACCAATAACAAGTAAAATCAAAGAACTGAGGCCAAAGGAAATGGTTAAAGCAATAATTGGAGCAGATAGGCTAATAACCCTAAATCGCATTTTCATTTTTTTAAACCTGTCATATACCCGCCCAAGTCTTCAGGTGAAACCTTGTCAGCATCTAACTCTTTAACTAACTTTCCTTGATAAAAAACAATTATCCTATCTGATAAACCAATTAATTCTTCTAAATCTGCAGATATTAACAATACGGAAAGGCCTTCGTCTCGACTATTTCTTAACTTCTCCCAAATTAAAGATTGAGCGCCTATATCAATACCCCTAGTAGGCTGAGATGCAATCAAGAGACTAGGGTTGTCTTCAAGTTCTCTACCGACAACAAATTTTTGCTGATTACCACCAGAAAGAGCTGTAGCAAGAGTATTTGTACTTGGTGTTTTAACCTCAAAAGATGATATTATTTTTTCTGATTCTTTGGCAGCATTTCTCGTTTTGACTGTTCCTAAGCTACTTTTATATTTCTCAATATTTTGTCTGCCAATAATTACATTATTAGTTAAATTCATATCCATTATCATTGCTTGTAGTTGCCTATCTTCAGGTATAAAACTAATTCCAGATTCTAATCGCTCTCTCGTAGATTGTTTTTTTATATCCTCGCCTCTAAAAACTACTTCACCTGTATCAAGAGGATGGATTCCTATTATTGACTCAACAACTTCTTTTTGCCCATTGCCTTCAACTCCAGCTATACCTAAAATTTCAGATTTATGAACTTTAAAAGTTATATTTTTGAAAACGGTTCTACCATCCTCATCAATTGAAGATAAGTTATTAATGCTAAGTACTTCTTCATCCTCTGAGGAAGTGATTCTTGGTGGAGGTGTTGGAAGGCTTTTTCCAATCATCATTTCTGCTAGCTGTATTTTACTGACATTATTATTCATTACAGTATCAATCATTTGTCCAGATCTCATAACGGATATCTCATCAGCAATTTCGAGAACTTCGTCTAACTTGTGGGATATAAATAGAATTGTTACGCCTTTGTCCTTTAGTTCTTTTAAATTTTTAAATAATTCTTTTACCTCTTGTGGAACTAAAACTGCGGTTGGTTCATCTAAGATGAGTATTTTTGCACCTCTATATAAAACTTTTATTATTTCTACTCGTTGTTTTTCTCCCACACTTAGTTCGTCAATATACTGATTTAGATTTATATTTAAAGAGTACAAGTCCATTACTTTTTTTATCTCAGACTTATATTTTGATAATTTAATATTTTTTAATAGAGGCTTGTCTATACCTAAAATAATATTCTCTAAAACTGTTAAATTCTTTGCAAGCATAAAGTGTTGATGCACCATTCCAATTCCTAAATTTATAGCATCTTTAGGTGAACTCATGTTTGCATTAGATTCAAAAATTTGAATGCTCCCTGAATCTGGCTTAATCATTCCATACAATATTTTCATCAAAGTAGATTTACCAGCACCATTTTCGCCGACAATTGCATGTATACTTCCAGAATTTACACTAATCGAGACATCAGAATTAGCTAAAACCCCCGGATAGGTTTTTGTTATATTTTCTATTTCTATTGCTAAATTCATTTTGTTATAAAAAATATCCGCTCCAGGGTTTCCCCTGGAACGAATATAAAATATCTAGCCTTTATTAAGGTCTAGCTGATGGAGGAACAATTTCCCCACTCATAATTTTTTCTTTATAGCTTTCAATAGTATCTTTA
Organism: uncultured Candidatus Actinomarina sp.; assembly: GCA_902555055.1. GTDB lineage: Bacteria > Actinomycetota > Acidimicrobiia > Actinomarinales > Actinomarinaceae > Actinomarina. Next base: position 182,267 of record CACDQN010000001.1, on the reverse strand, counting down.
ATATCGTCTATGTAGCCTCCAGAATAAGATAGATAGATTCCACCTGTTGCTAAATTATCAACAGATGCTCCACCTGTAAATGTTCCTTCCATTGTGGCTTTTGCAGCATTGTAAATTGAAACATCAACTGCTTTCACCATAGAAGAAAGTATATATTCCTGAAGTTCAGGAAGTGCATTACCAACTTGGTAATATTGGTCAAAGTCTACACCAATACCCCAAACTTTTGAGCCAGTACTTTCTGATACTTCCTTAGCGGCTTCGAACATTCCTGTTCCTGTACCACCGGCAGCATGATAAATAATATCTGCTCCTGCTTCATATTGTGCAAGTGCTATTTCTTTACCTTTAACTTGATCATTAAAACCACCGAAATCAGGTGCGACTGTTGCGTAACCAATTTGAATTACAATATCTGGATTAACTGCTTGTACTCCAGCAATAAATCCCTGTTCAAATTCATGAATTAATGGAAAATCAACTCCGCCTAAAAATCCGACATTGTTTGTCTGTGTTTTTAATGCAGCTGCTACACCTGCTAGAAATGAACCTTCAGCATGATTAAATAACATGCCTCTTACATTTCCTGGTTCTGCAACACCATCAGTAATTGCAAAATTAGTGTCTGGAAATTTAGGTGCAACTTCATTCATTGATGCATCAAATAAGAAACCGTTTCCAATAATCAAATCGTTTCCTGCTTCTGCACAAAGTTCTAGAAGTTCTCCCCTATTTTCTCCACCGCCATCTGGTTCTAAGAATGTTCCATTCATACCAAAATCAGCGACAGCTTTCTCATATCCAGCGTAAGCTAGATCGTTAAATGATAGGTCGCCGAGGCCACCAATATCTAACACTAAGCAAATGCCCATAGGGTCAGCTTCTGGTTCAGCTGCTGCAGCTGTTGTTGCAGGTGAGTCCAGCGTTTCTGCTGGTTCCTCTACTGCCTCAACTTCTTCAACCGCTTCATCAGATCCGCCTCCACAAGCAACTAAAAATAAGCTAAATACCATGAAAAGTATTAGCCATTTTGACTTCATTCGAGTCACTTTTTACTCCTTGTCCAACTAGTTGAAGGTACTTTAAAAAATACCTATACGAAATATATACTAGACAGATATTTATTAATAGGCTTGATTGTTAGGCAAGTTTTTGAGTTGAATTTGACAAATAATTAAGATTCTGAATCTGCAAAATCAACAGGAGGTTCTTCTGGAGCTTCAACAGGTTCAAACATAAGTGATTTGTCTTCACTGTTTAAAGATACAACAATTGTAGAACCAGCTTTATATTTACCCATTAACAATTCTTCAGAAAGTGGGTCTTCTAAAAGTCGTTGAATTGATCTTCTTAATGGTCTTGCTCCAAATTCTTTATCATAACCCTCAGTAGCAAGATACTCTTTTGCTTCATCAGAAAGTACAATTTCAAGATCTGAATTCTTAAGTTGCTCATGAACTCTATCAAGCATGAGATCAACAATTTCTTTAACCTCATCAAGTGTAAGCTCGTGAAATACGATTGTTTCATCAATTCTGTTCAAAAACTCTGGTTTGAAATATCTTTTAAGCTCTTCTCCAACTTTTGATTTCATTTTTTCATAATTGTCTGTATCAGATAAATTACTAAATCCAATATTCTTTGCTAAGTCTTTAGTTCCAAGGTTAGAAGTCATAATGATTATTGTATTTTTGAAATCTACTGTTCTACCTTGAGCATCTGTAAGTCTTCCATCTTCAAGAATTTGCAATAATGTATTGAAAACATCTGGATGCGCTTTTTCAACTTCATCTAGTAGAACAATACTAAATGGTTTTCTTCTTACTGCTTCAGTAAGTTGTCCTCCTTCATCATATCCTACATATCCAGGAGGAGAGCCAATAAGTCTACTTACTGTATGCTTCTCCATATATTCAGACATATCAATTTGGATTAAAGAATCCTCATCGCCAAATAAGAACTCTGCAAGAGCTTTGGCTGTTTCAGTTTTTCCGACACCTGAGGGGCCTAGGAAAATAAAAGAACCCGAAGGCCTTTTTGGATCTTTTAGACCAGATCTTGTTCTTCTTATAGCTTTAGAGACAGCAGTAATTGCTTCTTCTTGTCCAATGATTCTTTTGTGGAGTTCCTTTTCCATTTCAAGCAGTCTTGCAGTTTCTTCTTGTGTGAGTCGATGAACAGGTATACCAGTCCATTGAGCTAAAACTTCTGCAATTTCTTCCTCGTCAATTACCATTTCTATATCTGACACTTCACTTGAAGAAACCATAGACACTTCATCAAGTAATAACTTTTCTTGATCTCGAATCTGTGCAGCTTTTTCATAAAGTTGAGATTGTACAGCATCTATTTTTTGCTCCCTAAGGTTTTTTAGCTTGTCTGCAACTTCTTGTTTTTCAGGTTCAAGAGGTTTTTTATATACTCTCATCCTGCTTCCAGCTTCATCAATAAGGTCTATTGCTTTATCTGGTAAAAAACGATCTGATATATATCTATCTGCCATATTTACAGCTGAAGCTATGGCTTGATCTGTAAATCTAACACCATGATGAACTTCGTACCTGTCTTTAAGTCCATCCAAAATTTCTATTGCATCTGAAAGGTTAGGTTCGTCAACCTGTACGGATTGAAATCTTCTTTCTAAAGCTGCATCTTTTTCAAAATGTTTTCTAAATTCTTCAAGAGTTGTAGCACCAATAGTCTGCAATTCACCTCTGGCTAACATAGGTTTTAATATTGATGCTGCATCAATTGCTCCCTCAGCAGCACCTGCACCAACTAAGGTGTGTATCTCATCAATAAATAATACGATATCTCCCCTAGTTTTAATTTCTTTTAGTACCTTCTTTAATCTTTCTTCAAAGTCTCCACGATATCTTGATCCTGCAACTAGAGCTGAGAGATCTAGGGTATAAATCTGTTTCCCTTCAAGTGTAACTGGCACATCTCCCGAAATAACTTTTTGAGCTAGGCCTTCAACTATTGCTGTTTTTCCTACTCCTGGCTCACCAATTAACACTGGGTTGTTTTTTGTTCTTCTAGATAGTATCTGCATTACTCTTTCTATCTCTGTAGTTCTTCCAATAACTGGGTCTAGCTTCCCTTCTTTAGCCATCCTTGTTAAATTTCTTCCGAATTGATCTAAAATAGCTGAGCCAGTTCCAGATCCAGGTCTTTCTCTACCTCCAGTGGAGGCAGATTGCTGTTTTTTACTTTCTCCGGATGAAGAAATTAATTTAATAACTGTCTGCCTTACTTGAGAAAGTTCTGCACCTAATTTTTTGAGTACTTGTGCAGCTACTCCTTCACCTTCTCTAATAAGACCAAGTAAAATATGTTCCGTTCCAATGTAGTTATGACCAAGTTGTAATGCTTCTCTTAGGGAAAGCTCTAAAACTTTTTTTGCTCTTGGGGTGAATGGAATATGACCACTAGGAGACTGTTGACCTTCTCCAATTATTTCCACTACTTCAGATCTTACACTTTCGATATTGATATTTAATTCTTCTAAGGCTTTTGCAGCATGTCCTTCACCTTCTTGGATTAAACCAAGTAAAATGTGCTCTGTACCAATGTAATTATGGTTTAACCTTCTGGCTTCTTCTTGAGCTAAGACAACAACTCTTCTAGCTCTATCTGTAAATCTTTCAAACATGTTTTCATATTAATAACTATCCGTTTATACACTTAAATGAAAATTACAAGTATTTATACATTTACCGTATTCTTTATATATGGAAAGTAATGAAATTAAAAAAATTATCCCATATGATGATCTGTGGGATAACTTAAATAGCCTAGAAAGTAGGCTTTTACAAGTTTCAAGTTCAGAAAATGAATATTTATCTTCTATTTCCCAATATTTAATTACAGCTGGAGGAAAAAGATTTAGGCCAATTATTTCACTTCTTTCTGGAAAATTTGGCGATGAGAAAAAAAATATAAAGAAAATAATTGATGCTGGAGTAGCTGTGGAACTTATTCATATTGGAAGCTTGTATCACGATGATGTAATGGATAATGCTACTACTAGAAGGGGTGTTGAAAGCACTAATTCAAAATGGAATTCAACTCTATCAATACTTGCTGGAGACTATCTTTTAGCAAGATCTTCTGAACTCGCTGCTGAGGAATTAGGTTTAGAGTCGGTAAAACTACTTGCGTCAACTTATGCTGAACTTGTCGAAGGTCAAACTAAAGAATTAAATTTAGCTTTTGATATGGACCACTCAATAGAAGATTACCTAAAAGTAATTGAGGGGAAAACTGCTAGTCTCATCAGAACAAGTGCAAGACTTGGAGCACTTGCTAGTAATGCTGATCATGAAATTGTAGATGCGATAAGTAATTGGGGATGGAGCTGCGGAATTATATTTCAAATCTCCGATGACATATTAGACCTCGTTTCTGACTCAGAAACCCTTGGAAAGCCTACTGGTAATGACATCATCGAAGGAACGTATACTTTGCCAGTTCTTATTGCCCTAGAATCAGATAAGGGTAAATATCAAGAAATAATTAATTCTGTTCACGAAAGTAAAAGCAACATTGAATCTTTATTAAATGAATTTTTAAATGATAACATTATTGAAAAATCAAAAGATTTAATTTATAGTTACCACAATAAAAGTGTTGAATCGATTTACAATCTTAAAAATCATGACCTGTTTCCTACTTTAGAAAATATAAACAATTACCTAATTAACAGAACTTCTTAATTCTCAGGTTTAATGTGTGGAAAAGCTATAACTTCCCTAATTGATTCATTATTAGTAAGCATCATAACAAAACGGTCAACACCAAATCCCAATCCTCCAGTTGGTGGAAGTCCGTATTCTAGAGCTTCTATATAGTCTTCATCTTGCACATGAGCTTCTTCATCCCCTTCTGCCTTTTTAAGAGCTTGGGTTTTTAGCCTCTCTTCTTGGTCCCTTGGGTCAATAAGTTCAGAGAACCCATTAGCTAACTCACTTCCAAAAGCAAATAACTCAAACCTCTCAGTTATACCTTGCTTTTCTTTATTTTCCCTAGCAAAAGGAGAAACCTCTTTAGGATAGTCTGTAACAAAAAGAGGGTTTAGTATTTCATGTTCGATATGATTTTCAAATAATTCAAATACAAACTCACCAATAGTTTTAGATTCAGTAGTTATGTTGTGTGTCTCTTCAAATTTTGTCTTTATATCATCGAGATTAGAATCATGAGATATTTCAACACTAAACTTTTTACTGACTAGCTCAAACATGCTTTTTCTTTCCCAAGGAAAATTAAAATCAGCTGTTTTCCCAGCATATTTTACTTCGTATCCACTATCTAAATTTTCAATTATATACTTACACATATTTTCAACCATATTCATTACCCCATTGACATCTGTGTAAGCTTCGTAACTCTCCATCATCGTAAATTCTGGAGAATGTGTTAGATCAATACCCTCATTTCTAAATACTTTTCCTAATTCAAATACTTTTTCAAAACCTCCAATAACGAGTCGTTTTAAATATAACTCTGGAGCAATTCTTAAATACATATCAATACCCATAGCATTGTGGTGGGTCAAGAAAGGTCGTGCAATTGCACCTCCTGCCTTAGGTTGTAATGTGGGAGTCTCAACCTCTAAAAAGTTTTCAGATGTCATAAAAATTCTAATTAATTGTAAAACTTTAAACCTAGTTTTAATAGAATTTCTAGCACTATCATTAACTACAAAATCTAAATATCTTTGTCTGAATCTAGTTTCTTTATCTTTTAATCCATGCCATTTCTCTGGAAAGTTTCTAAAGGATTTTGTCAAAAGAACAAAATTTTTTAATTCAATTGAGAGTTCTCCCTTTTTAGTTTTCATAACATTTCCTGATGCACCAGCAATATCTCCAACATCAATATTTGATAAATATTCTTGTAGCTCCTCACTCAATAGTCCTTTAGTAGATACGAGTTGAATTTTTCCAGTTTCATCAGATAGGTCAAGAAAAGTTAATTTACCAAAAGATCTAATACCTAATATTCTGCCTCTAACAGATACGCTTATATCCGTTTTAGCACCATCCTCAATATTGCTGTGATTTTGATGAAGCAAATTTATGTTGGTCGAATTTTTAAAACTAGTTGTAAATGATTCGAGATTACTAGATTTAATATTCTCTTCTTTCTCTTTTCTTAGAGAGTAGATTTCATTTTCAGATTTTGATAATTCACTCACACTAACAGCCTAATTATTTAAATTAAATATTTCTTCAAGACCAATTAATGTTAAATTTTCAATAAATTCACAATTAATATTTAAAGCTGGATGGACAATACTGCTTAAGCCACCTGTTATTATAATTTTTGGATTTACACCAATTTCTAAGAGAATCTTTTCAATCATTGAATCAATCATTGAAGCATGGCCCAGTATTAATCCACTTTGTATAGCTTCATATGTATTCTTACCAATTACATTTTTTGGAAGGTCAAGTTCTACTGACTTTAAAGAAGCGGTTTTGGAAGTTAGTGCTTCTAAACTAATTTTAATTCCAGGAGCAATAGAGCCACCAAGATATTCTTTATTTTTATTTACTATGTCAAATGTTGTTGCAGTCCCAAGATCAATAACAATAACGTTATCAGAAGTTTTTATAAAACCCGCAACAGAATTAGCAATTCTGTCTGGTCCTAGTTCTTTTGGATTATCAATATTGACTTTGAGTCCTGTTTTTACCCCCGGGCCAACAATTAACGAGTCAACATTTGCGTATTTTTTAATTGCTTGACTTACATTTGTTGTAATTTGAGGAACAACAGAACAAATAATTGATCCTCTTAAATTTTTTTTCATCTCTTCAGTCATCTGAAAAGTTGAATTAAATAGAGAAAGAAGCTCATCTGAAGTATTTGTATCTCTTGTTGTAAACCTATAAGAGTCCCAAGCCCCATTAGCACCTATACCTACAGTTGTTTCTGTATTGCCTATGTCAATCGCAATTATGTTACTCATTTTAAAATTTCTAAATTATCAATTAATCTTATATTTTCAATATAACCTGCAGTAATTAACAATAATTTCTCTGAATTTTTATCTGGAGCTATAAATGAATTAACATCTACAGCATCCAAATAATCAAATTTAATCCCTAACTTTCCAAATAAAGATTTTCCATAGCTAATGGATTGTGAAATTGAATTACAGTCCTGATAAAAGTTTTTTGTGTTTAAAAGTACTTTATATATATTTGAGGCATTCTCTTTTGCTTCGTCAGTTAAAAGTAAATTTCGACTACTCATGGCTAGTCCGCTTTTCTCTCGTATTAACTTTCCTTCATATATTTGTATATTCATTTTAAATTTTTTAATCATTTCTTTGATTAAAAAAAGTTGTTGAGCATCTTTCTTTCCAAATACTGCTGCTGAGGGGTTAACCAATTCAAATAATCTATTTACAACTGTAAGAACACCATCAAAATGTCCTTCTCTAAATTTTCCTTCATATTGAATTCCAATCGGGCCAGCATTTATTTCTCTGATGCTCGTATTGGGGTATATATAACTTTCGTCTGGTATAAATACATAATCAACATCAGACTTTTCAAGTAATTTTATATCTTTTTCAATGTCAATTGGATAGTTGTGAAAATCTTGACTGTCGTTAAATTGCTTTCTGTTGACAAATATTGAAACAATAGTTTTTGAGTGAGAAGTATATTTTGCATGCTCAATTAGAGAAATGTGTCCATTGTGCAAAGAACCCATTGTGGGGATGAAACATGTATCTTCTGAATATATATCTTTATTTATTTCATGAATAATTTTTGTCATATCGTGCCCTAGTTTTGGTGCCCGTAATTATATTTTTATACTACCTATCCTGATAACTTTTTGATTAGAAATATTAAATTTACTTTCCTCAATTTTCCTATCTAAAACTTCGTAAAGCGGAGCAATAACAAACAGTCTGTTTTTCCATTCTTTATGAGGAATAGTAAGGCTTTCGTCATTTATTTCTTGTTCATTAAAAAATATAATATCAATATCTATAATTCTTGGACCAAATCTAAGGGTTGCTTCCCTTCCCATTTTTTTCTCTATAGCTTTTATATTTTTCAGAAGGCTTTCAGCCTCGTCGAAATAAGAAACCTCAACGACTATATTAAGAAAATTATCTTGCTTTTGATATAAAAGAGGTTCGGTTTCATAAATTGAAGATATTTTTTTAATTCTTAAAATTTCTGATAATTCTTTTAAGGCTAATTTCAAATTATTTTCTCTATTTCCTATGTTGGAGCCAAGAGAAAGATAGATACTACTTAAGTTGTTCATGATAAGTTACAGAAATATTTTCTGTTCTATTACTTAGAGGGGTTTCAGGTTTATGAATAGTAATTTCTACATATTTCAAACTGAAAGATTCTAAATTTGAATATTTTTCAATAATATATTGTCCAATTTTCTGAGATAAAGTTTCTATTAAATCAAAAGATTCATTTTGAACTAATGCAATTGAATCATCGACTAGATTCTCATAATTAATGGTATTGTCAATATTGTCATCACTGAGTTTTTCAAGTGTAATAAAAATGTCTATTAAAAATTTTTGTTCATTATTTTTTTCACTTTGATAGATACCGTGTTTGCCAAATGCTTCAATACCGGTGATATTTATGTCAAAAGACATAAGTTAAACAGCTGGAATTAATGCTATTGCTTTTGGTGATAAAGGTTTCTCTAGTATTTTTTCTAGAATAGTTCTAGAAAGTATTGGATCATCTAAAAGTTTTGAATATATTAAATATCCTGCAAGAATTCCAGGTACTTCTTCATCTAAATACTCTCTATGTATTAGTAGTTTTCTTTCTTTGTCTGAAAGAGCTTCTTTAATAGCTTCAAAAATTATATTCAGAGATTCTGTAGGTACATCTTCACTTAAGGGATAGTGGTATGTTCTAAACCCAACTTCTTGATAGTTTTTTAAATTAAAGTCAGTATCTAGAAGTGAAAATATAGCATTGATTCCTTGACTTTTAATCCACTGAATTTCTTCTTCTCGTCTAATTTTACGAGGAGTTAGGCCACCACCACCTATACATTCAGAAACAGCTAGTTTTCCCTCTATAATCCAATGAAAGTCATTTGGTTTTAAACCTGCCATAGTTCCTTTCCATAAGCTATTAGTATCTTACACTAATTACTAATTTGTAAGATGCAATCTTACGAACGCAACACCTGAATTAATACAGTGTTCAAATATTTCTTTATTATTCATTTCTGTTTTTTGAATAAATTTTTTTCTTGAATATCCAACAACTACAGGTATCTCATCAACTAAATCCTCAATATTCATTAATAAATCAACTGAATCTTGTTCGAATTTTCCAAAACCCAATCCTGGATCAATAAAAATACTTTGTTTATTAATACCCTTATCGATTAATTGGGTTACCTTTTGTTCTAAATGTTCTAAGACTTCTTTAACATTGTTTCTAAAATTCATCTTCTCATGCAGGTGTTTTGACTCAGGATGTCTATGTACAATTATTACATTACATTGATATTCAATTGCTTTTGTAATTAACTCTTCGTCGTGGAATCCGTTGATATCATTTAAAATTTTAAAATTATTTTTGAGTGCTAGTTCAGCAACGATAGGATTAGATGTATCAATTGATAATGAAAAGTTGCCATTCACATTACTTAAAAAATAATTAAGCCTTTTTAATTCTTCTTGTGTAGAAATATTTTCATATCCTGGCTTTGAAGAGGCACAGCCAATATCTAAATTGTTAATATTATTTCTTTCAGCAAAATCTAATAATTTACTTAAGTTATTTTCTTTTTTAAAGAGGCCATCTCCTGAAAATGAATCTGGAGTAATATTTACAATTCCTAAAATATTTTTGGAATTATGAAGAAAAGTTTTATCTAATTCCAAAATTAATTATCTATTTAAAGTTTAAGAGAGCTTCATTTCTCAAGGTATGGTCTATTTCGTAAATACCCGTTGCAAATGTAGTAACCACATCCGTAAATGAATCTCCGATATTTAATAAACCAGAGCACGAATGGTTAGCATTAGTTCTTACGAACACTCCTCTAGGATTCAGAATCTCATCTATTTCGGTTGCGATGTTTTTAGTTAGCGTTTCCTGAAGTGTTAAGTTGTCAGAAAGATAACGAACTAAATCATCAAATCGAGATATCCCAGCAATTTTTTTCTGAGGATACAGAGCTATGTCTACAGTGCCAAAAAAAGGAAGTAAATGGTGTTCACATAAGCTGACAAAATTAATTCCATTTAAATAAATAGGTTGATCATGTTCTACTTCTTGTAAATGTTTAAATATTTCTTTAGTAGATGTTTTGTTAGATAGTTTTTCATCGAGTTGACTTAGAAATTTTTTAGATAAATTTACAACTTCGTCTTCACTCTTATTAGTTTTATGTTTAATAAACTCTGCAAGCGCATTCTCAATGTCAACTTTAATTTGATTACTATAATCCATTAGGCTAATTTTAAGCTTTTACCTGTTCCTGAAATTTTTACTTTTTTAATGCTTTTGAAAACATCTGCGACCTCGTCCTTATTCAGTGTTTCTTTTTCCATGAGCTGTTTTACCATTGCGTCCATTTGTTTTTTAAATTTTTTTAATATTTTACCTGCAATAACATGAGCATCATTTAAAAGATTACGTACTTCTTCATCTATTGAAGAAGCGACTTCATCAGAATAATCTTGCTGTCTTCCGTAGTCTCTACCTAGAAAAACTTCATTTGAGCCTTTACCATACAACATTGGACCTAATTTATCACTCATACCAAACTCCATTACCATTCTTCTAGCAATATCAGTTGCTTTTTCAATATCATTTGATGCACCAGTTGTAGGATCTGCAAATATTAACTCTTCTGCAACCCTCCCTCCCATTAACATTGCTAATCTGTCTTTTAATTCTGCTTTTGAGGATAGGTATTTTTCTCTATCCGGCAGTGCTTGAGTATAACCCAAGGCTCTACCTCTAGGAATTATGGTAACTTTATGAATAGGATCTGCATTAGGAAGTGCCCAGCCAACAAGAGCGTGTCCAGTTTCATGATAAGCAATTATCTTCTTTTCTTCTTCAGTCATAACTTGACTCTTCTTTTCTGGACCTGCCATAACTCTGTCAATAGAGTTTTCAATATCGACATTTCCAATAGTTTTTTTATCTTTTCTAGCTGCCAAAAGTGCAGCTTCGTTTAACAGGTTAGCTAAATCTGCACCTGTAAACCCAGGTGTCTGCTTAGCTAAAGTTTCAAAACTTACATTCTTAGCTAAGGGTTTATCCTTTGCATGAACTTTTAAAATTTGAGTTCTTCCAGATAAATCAGGTCTACCAACAATTACTTGTCTATCAAATCGTCCTGGTCGTAATAATGCAGGATCTAGTACGTCTGGTCTATTTGTTGCAGCCATTAATATAACACCTTGGTTTGCTTCAAAACCATCCATTTCTACAAGCAGTTGATTTAAAGTTTGTTCTCTTTCATCATGTCCACCACCCAGCCCAGCTCCTCTCATTCTTCCAACTGCATCGATCTCGTCAATAAAAATTATTGCAGGGGAATTCTCTTTAGCTTTTTTAAATAAATCACGAACCCTACTGGCTCCTACTCCAACAAACATTTCAACGAAGTCAGAACCAGAAATACTATAAAAAGGTACCTCTGCTTCTCCTGCTACTGCTTTTGCAAGAAGTGTTTTGCCAGTTCCGGGTGGACCAACTAAAAGTACTCCCTTTGGTATTTTTGCTCCAAGTTTATTAAATTTTTCAGGTGATTTTAAAAACTCTTTAATTTCCTCAAGTTCCTCTTTTGCTTCTTCAACACCTGCGACGTCAGTAAATGTTACCTTTGGAGATTCTTCATCTAGCTCTTTGGCTTTTGATTTACCAAACTGCATAATTTGATTTCCATTTGACCTTACTTGAGAAAACATATAAAACATAAACGCTGCAAGAAACAACCAAGGAAGAAAAGCAAACAAATAATCTTGAAATCCTGCTGGTTCAGTATCTGTATTAAGAACTATATCTTGATCTACAAGAATTTGAAATACCTCTCCCTCAAAACCTTCTGGATATTCAGTTTGGTAAACCTTATCATCGTTAAACAATTTAAATTCAACGAGATTAGATTGTTCTTTTATTGTTGCTTCTGCAACGGAGCCTGACTGTATATCATTTTTAAAAACTGTAAATGATTTACTTTCAGGTGCATTTACAGATGCGTTATATTGCTGAACGCCAAAAAATATTAATAGGCCTAAGCCAACATAGAGGAAGATAGACTTATTGTTACTTTTTTTATTTTCTTGTTTCTTTTCCATCTTCTTAATTTAATACTGTTGGGTTTAAAAGCAATATAGAGATTTATGCCAAAACTGCTAAATAAGGGAGCTCTCTGTATTTGCCGTTGTAATCAAGTCCATACCCCACAACAAACTCAGGTCCAATTTCGAATCCGCTGTAATTAATTTCAATTGGATCTTGTGCAACTTCTTTTTTTACGAACATGGAAAAAACTTCAATACTTTTTGGGTTTCTTGATTCGAGTAGTTTTTTTAAATTTGAAAGAGTAAGACCGGTGTCGTAGATATCTTCAACAATCAGTACATTCTTGTCTGTAATGTCATACTCTAAGTCTTTTACAATTTTGACTTGTCCCGTTGACTCTGAGCCATAATAAGATTTGATACTCATAAAATCAAAAGTTACGTCAAGATCAAGTTGCTTTGCTAGGTCACTTACGACAATAAAAGCACCTTTCAATATGCCAATTACAACAAGCTCTTCTCCTTTATATTTAGAGTTAATTTCATTTGCTAATTCAGATACTTTATTTTCTATCTCCTCTTGAGAAATTAAAACTTTAGAAATTTCCAACTGTACTCTTTTCTATTGAAGCTGTAATTATATTTATATTTTTAGTAGATTCAAACTCTTTTACTTTTACATTGTCACTCTTTCTTAACCCTGGAATCCAAATGACTTCATCATCTTTCTTTACTAATGGCCAAACCTCTCTTAGAGCATCTTGAATGCCAGAAGACCTCAACACTTCTGAAACTTTTTGTTTTTTATTATCTAAAATTATGAAATCTCCAGGTGAGACTGACTCAAAACTTATTTGATCATTAGAAATATTTTGTAAAGCAAGTGACCAGTTATTACGTCTCTCACTATACTCGGTAGTCACGAATTTGAAATATCCAAATGAATTTGTATTCTGTTTAAATTTCCACTCTTCTTTATTTACAAAAATTAAAAGACCCAACTGTTGACTAACAATCCAGTTTTCAAAATAGCTGACTTGCTTACCAGAGGATAGGGCTTTGAACATATTTTTAATATCAGATGTTTGAAGTCCAGATTGTCCAACAAGTTGAGAAATAATCGATAGTAAATAATTAGTTTTAGAACTTTTGTGCTTTAGCAAACAGGAAGGTATCTCAAAATACCCTGGGGCATACTTTATATATTTTTTTATCTCCGTATCTTCCTTAGTTTTTTCTTCTATTTCTAAAATTAGGTCTGTTATTTTGTTGTTTAAATTTCCTGGAAATCTATTTTCAACTTCAGGAATTAGTTCATTTCTTATCCAATTTCTTAAAATACTATTGTCAAAATTTGAAACATCATTTCGAAAATATATATCATTTTCTTTCGCATATTTCATTATTTGTGATTTCGAAATATTAATCATGGGCCTAATAATGTTGTTACTTTTCAATGCTATTGAAGTTAATCCTTTTAATCTAGTCCCTCGTAATAAATTTATAAAAAATGTTTCAATTTTGTCATCTCTATGATGTGCTGTAACGAGGATTTCTTTTTCATTAATATCATTATTTAAAGCTTCATACCTAGCCTCTCTCATTAATGTTTCTGAAGAGTCTATTTCTATGTCTGTTTCTATACATTTATGATTTAATTTTAAAATATCGGATAAAGCCTGAGCTGATTGTCTAAGTTCTTCAGATCCTTTTTGATTATGATTTATGAATACCGTTCTAAAGTTGAGTTTTAATTCATAGAATATATGCGTAAGAACAGCACTATCAACTCCTCCGCTAATAGCAATAACGTACCGATCACTTGTGCTGGTAACATCAGATACACTACTTTGAATATCAACCATTGGGTGGGAAGTAAATTATTTTTCTATAACCTTATATCTTTTTCGGGTCACTTGGCGAAAGTATTGAATAACATTACCCAATATCACTAAAGTAGCAATTGCAACAGTTGTTGGAATTAAAAATTTGTATGTCCATGCAACATCTTCGATTTGTTCAGGCGGCTCTTCAATAATAATTGCTGGCACTGGTAAATTTTCAGGGATAGAGTTATCTTCTCCATTATGATCATCTGCTAAAAGGGGCACGGCAGGTGACATTAATAAAAATACACCCAATAAAAATGCAAACTTTTTCACAACATGAGAGTAGTGAAAGTTTCATAAAATATAAAGATTTTAAATAATTTCTTTTTCATAAATTTTTAGAATTTAAAATTAAAGATTTATATTTAGTTGAAAATTATTTGAAAACTTTTCTAAGCCTTTGATGTTTATGTCTTTGGTTTGATAATCTCCGGTCTTCTTTGGAACTTCTACATCTGTTCTTAATGTGGTCAAGTCTTTAAATAGCTGTAATAGTTTATAATTTTCACTAATAGTTTCTGAATGTCGTACTCCACTTCTTATATTTGATTTCCAGATTTCGATGTTTTCATAAATTGCCTCTATGTTTTTATATTTCTGTAAAAGCTCCGCTGCAGTTTTCTGTCCTATTCCTTTCATGCCAGGTATGCCATCTGATGAATCCCCAATTAAAGCAAGGAAATCCGGTATTTGTTCTGGGCTTACACCAAACTTTTCAAATACTCCATTTTCATTTGTAAAATTTTTATACCTCGTTGAGTACATTATGATTTTGTCTTTTTTTACACACTGCATCAAATCTTTGTCTAGTGATCCAATAATTATTTTATTGAACTCACTTTCAAGTAACGAACAGACCGATGCTATTCCATCATCAGCTTCATACTCCTTCATCGACAAGAGAGTAATACCAAGTAATTCCGTAACCTCTTCAGCTAATGGAAACTGTTGAAGAATTTCAGGATCAATATGATTACTTGATTTGTATTCAGTAAACAGTTGGTTTCTGAAAGACTCAACTGTCGAATCGAATGAAACGCAAAGATAATTATTGTTTTTTCTAAGAGACTGTAGGTGATTGATATACCCTTTTAGTGCACCTACTTCTTTCCCTTCATTACTTTTTCTACTTGGGTATCCAAAGTGGGCCCTAAATAATTCATAAGTTCCATCAACAATATAAAGATCCATGATTAAATGTTAATTTAAAAATTACAACTAATCATAGAAAGCAAAAATCCCAGTTGATCTTGCGACCCTCCGGGATTTTTTATTCTATCTTCTTTTCCATCTTTCGATTTCTTTTCCGATAGTGTTCTATAAATATACGTTAGTTTTTGTTCTTATGCAAGACATTTACTAATGTATTTTTCGCGAAGTTTATAAGAAGTTTTTAATTATTTTTTTGAATAATTCTGGTTCTAGAAGAAAACAATCATGACCTTTTGTAGACTCAATAGTTTTATATTCAGTTTTTACATCATATTCTCTTAAAATTTCAACAAACTCTTTTTGCTCTTCAGGATAAAAACAGACATCTGAATCAACAGAAATTACTAAAGTTTTAATATCTCTTAGGTTGTATATGCTTTCTATTTCTAAATTAAAATTTTGCCAGCCTTTAATTATTGAATTATATGATTCTGCAGTAAACCTCTCAATGAATTTTTCGCCTTGATGCATCATATAAGATTCCTGTGAAGTAGCTAAAAACCCCTCAACTGTATCTTCACTATATAAGCTTTTATTTTTAGCTCTTGTAGAAAGCAACTCCAAGGAAATATATGTTTTATGAGCGATCATTCTCGCAAGAGACAGATATTCATCCTGACGATTTCTTGAATCCCTGCTTAGATCTAATATATATCCTTGCTCAAGATTATGTAAAAGCTGTAAAGTAGATAGCTTATATCCACTTGATATAGATATAAGCTTGTTTACAAAGTCAGGATATAAAGTACAAAACTCAAGAGCCATTAACCCTCCAATAGAAGGGCCAATTACAGCCTCTAAATGAGTGACTCCAATATCGTCTAGGAGTAATTTTTGCGATTCTTCAATATCTTTAAATGAAATATGTGGAAAATCATATCCATAAATATCTCCTGTAGTTGAATTTTTAGAGTTGGGACCAGTAGAGCCGTAACACCCACCCAAGTAATTGGCACAAACAACAAAGTATTTGTTGGTATCAATTATTTTATTTGGTCCAACGAATTCATCCCACCAACCCGTCTCTAGTTCTTCATTCCAGGGAATTTTTGGAAAATCTTCACTAGAAAAGTTGCCCGACAACAATTGGCTTCCAGTTAAAGCATGGAAGATTAAGACACCATTTTTTCCATCTTTTGATAATTCTCCATATGTTGAGTAGGCAATTTCAACCTCTTTAAGTATCTCACCCGTTTCAAGTGTAAATTGTGGAATGAAAAACTTATTAGAGCTATTTTGTACTTTCAAGTGCTTGTGAAAGATCCTCAATAATATCATCAATATCTTCAATACCTATTGAAAGTCTTATTAGTTCAGGTGGTGAGCCTGCTTCAATAAGTTGGTCATCATTTAATTGGGAATGTGTAGTTGTTGCTGGATGAATAGCCAAAGATCTAGTGTCTCCAACATTAGCAACATGTCTGAACATTTTTAAATTGTCTATAAATTTTTGTCCACCATCTTTTCCGCCTTTAATCCCAAAGACCACCATTGTTCCACCAGTACCTTTTAAATACTTTTCTGACAGATCATATGCTGGATCATCTTTGAGTCCAGGAAACCTAACCCACTCTACAAGCTCGTGTTCAGTCAAATATTCCGCAGCTTTAATTGCATTCTCACAATGACGCTCCATTCTTAGAGCTAGTGTTTCAAGGCCACTCATAACTTCAAAAGCAGTATCTGGAGACATGTTTGCACCAAGATTTCTCAAAGGAACTGTTCTCAATCTGAGTGAGTATGCAACATTTCCTAGATCACCAAGGTCATGACCCCATCTCATACCTCCATAGCTGGTATCGGGTTTATCATAAAGTGGGAAATTACCATTACCCCAATCAAAACCACCTTTTTCAATCACTGCACCGGCAATAACTCTTCCATGACCAGACATCCATTTAGTTAATGAGTAGACGACGATGTCCGCACCATATTCAAAAGGTTTTAGTATGGCTGATGTTGTGAAAGTAGCGTCAACAATTAAAGGAATTCCCTTTGAATGTGCGATATCTGCTAAAGCAGATATGTCAGCAACAACTAATCCTGGGTTGGTTATTGTTTCACAATAAATTGCTCGAGTCTTTTCATCAATTGCTGCTTCAACAGCTTCTAAATCAGTAATGTCGACTTTTTTAGAATTGATACCATATTCTGGCAAGATATTATCAAACATTGTATAGGTTCCACCGTAAAGTTGATTTGCAGTAACAAAATTGTCCCCCTGACTCATGATGTTGATTAGTGAGTACATCACAGCAGAGGTTCCTGAAGCTAATGCTACACACATAGCACCTTCTTCAAGGGCTGTTAACCTGGCTTCCAATGCTCCAACTGTTGGGTTGCCTAATCTAGAATAAATATTTCCAAACTCTTTTAAGCCAAATAGGTTTGCAGCGTGTTCGGTATTGTTAAATTGATAAGCCGTTGTTCTGTAGATAGGAACTGTTATTGATCCTTCAGAATTCTCATCAGAATCCCAACCTGCATGTATTAGTTTTGAATTAAACTTCATAAATTTCTCCTTTAATTTGGAGAAGGACTTTGACTATTTAGTTGCATTTCTGCCACATCTTCAGGCACCTTGGATAGTCTTCCAGGTTGCCGAGGTCTTAACCTTCTCTTTATGCTTACAAAAATTATATCAAAATATTTTGATTTAACTAAATATTTTCTATTTTTTCCCAGTTTCTATTTGAATGTCCAAAATGAGAAAAAAGTGTATCAGTTCTATAATTAACGCTTGTTAAATTTAGTCTTTCAATAATTGCACCGGGTTTCATATCAAAAGCTTTTACAAAATCATTAAGTTTCTTTTCATCAACTTTAAGAGTATCGAAAGTTTCGATAGTCAATTCGTAAGGTTCAGCTTTTCCAATTGCATAAGAAACTCTCACAAGGCATTCCTCTGCAAGTTCATGGGCTACAATATTTTTAGCTAAATGCCTAGCTGCATAAGCAGCAGATCTGTCTACTTTGCTAGGATCTTTGCCTGAAAATGCTCCCCCACCAACTGGTACTGAAGGACCGTATGCGTCAACAACTATTTTTCTTCCTGTTAAACCTGTATCTCCAGCTGGTCCTCCTTTGACAAATGAGCCAGACGGATTTAAATCTAATTCATACTCTCCTGAAACATGTTTAGAAACAATTTCAGAAACTTCATTTTGAAGAGCTTCCATGTCAATATCTTTGTGGTGCTGAGTTGAGACAACTACTTTTGTTTTCTCTCCTCCACTTGTAACTTGTACTTTTGAATCAAGGTCTAGCAATTCATTTGAGTTTTGAAGGTCCCATAAGTCTTTTTGTATATTTCTTGATTTATCAAATGTTGGTGGCATAAATGATTCTGTCTTATTTGTAGCAAATCCTACCATGATTCCCTGATCTCCAGCACCTTGGTCTTCATCATCTTCAACTGCTGCACGGATTTCTTCAGACTGTGGTGTTAGCTCGTTGAAAATAGATAAATTTTGTAAATCAAAATCTTCAAAACTCGTTTTTATTGTTTTATTTAAAGCTTCTGTAACAATGTTGATTACATCTTCTGTTGTGATATTAGCAATTTCACTTATTTCCCCTCCAACAAGAACTAAACCGCCTTTTTTTGTACCAGTAAGAAAAGTCTCTACTGCAACTCTCGATGAATTATTATTTTCTAATGCCTTTGTCAAGACATAATCTGAGATTAAATCTGCAATTTTATCTGGATGGCCAGGTGAAACTGTTTCAGCTGTTACAAATTTAGTCAATTTTTCCTCCAATTAAATTTTTTGCTAAAGATTCGGAACTACCATTTTTTGTTGTAAAACCACATCAAAAAGCACCTTAGTTGGCATTCTAGGTTGCTGAGGTTTCCCTCTCTTTATGCAAATAATATGGTAATAAGATTATTTTCTTTTTCAATTAATAGATAAAGAAAACTTTAATCTATTCGATAGCTAATCTTTTTGTATGATTTCTGAATCACGTAAAATTTTTGGATTACTTTTTTCAGTTGCTTTTTCTTCAATTGGTTTTATTGCTGCTATAACTGTGACTGTTTTAGCAGCTAGAGAAGTATCAAATAATCCACTATTTTTAGGTTTTCCAAATGCTGTAGGTGTTGGTGGTGCATTTATTGGTACACAAATGTTTTATAAGATTTCTAAAAAATATTCGAGACTTGCAGCATTATCAATAACTTTTTTAATTGGTGCAATAGGTAGCATCGTTCTTTTTTATAGCTTAATAATTGACTCCTTTATATTATTAATGATGGGTGCACTGATTTTAGGCTTTGGTCAATCTGCAACACTTCAATCAAGATATGCGGCATCCTTTGTGGCAAATGAAAATTTCAAAGCTACTGCTCTTTCCCTCGCAGTTTGGTGTTCTGTTTTTGGATCAGTTTTTGGACCAAGGCTTGTGAGTTTATACTCTGAGTACTTTAATAAACTTTTTGAATCAGAGCTCATTGTAGGCTACATTGTTGCAATGGTTGGTATGCTTTTTGCATCTGCATCTGTAATAATATTTACCTCTTCAAAGAGTTCGTTGAGAAATCCAGCAGAAATAGAAGTAAATGATACCCAAAAATTTTCTAATTCAAAAGTAGGTGGAAGAACCCTAACTTTATTATTGGTACTAAATCACTTCACCATGGTTGTCATAATGTCTGCAACACCATTACATGTTCAAGATATAGGTGAGACTGTTCAGCTTGTCGGAGTTATTATTAGCTATCACACATTAGGAATGTTTTTGCTATCACCTATATTAGGGAATTATGTTGATAGGTATGGTTACCGAAGATTTACTTACATTGGAACAGGAATATTATTCATAAGCTGCCTTATAACATTTATTAACTCTGGACCCACTGCTTTAAAAATTGGATTATATCTTCTTGGCCTTGGTTGGAATTTTAATTATGTTGCTATCAGTGCAGCAATTTCTAAATTTTCGATAAAGTACAAGTCACCATTAAATATAAGGAGTGACTCTTTTGTATTTTTAGGTAGTTTTACTGCACACACAACCCTAGGTTTAAGTTATATGCTTATTGGATATAAAGGTCTTGTTATAGTTGGAATGTTAGTTAGTGTGTATTTATTTTTGAATTTAAAGAATTTAAAGAAGCTTGATATTGAATAAATGAGTAAACCATTTGGTAAATCGGAGCTTTTTTTAATTGAAAATGATAAATTATTAGCACCAGTTATAAAACTTAATGGCCATATAACATTTTCAAATAAGAAAACTGATGTCTTCAATGAACTAGTGAGTATTGTTATCTCACAGTTTATTTCAACAAAAGCTGCTAAAGCAATTAAAAATAATATGTTGTCTAAGTTTAAGGTAGAAGTTTTTAAAATAGAGAATTTCAAAAATCTTAGTACATTGGAAATTAAAAATCTAGGGTTAAGTAACAATAAAGCAAAGTCAATAAAAGATATTATTGCTTGGAGCAATACAAAACCTTCCAGCAAGTATATTTTTGAAATACCTAAGGCTGATCGAGAGAAAGAATTAAAGAGTATTTTTGGAATTGGGCAGTGGAGCGTAGATATGTTTGAAATGTTTTGTATGCGAAACCTAAATATTTTTTCATCTGGTGATGCAGCTTTGAGAGAATCTATGGTTCAACTAGGAATGGTAAATTACGAATCAAATTTAGATAGCTACGATCAGTACTCTGAAAAATGGAGTCCATATAAAACAGTCGCCTGTTTGCACTTATGGCATATGATTGAATCTTAAATTAAAACTTTGACGTCTTTAACGGGGTGTGGAATCGGTGTTGGCCTGATATCCAACAAATGGTCAATTTGTGGGTTTTGAATACTTTGTATGTATTTATAAATTACATTTTTAAATAGATAACTTGCGAAAAATTTTCCTATGCAAGTATGTGCTCCACCAGCAAAAGGGAAATACGCTTGGTTTATATAGGCTGGATCAATAAACCTATATGGATCGAACTTTTGTGGGTCATCCCAGTATCTATCATCATGGTGAAGCAATAACGGACTAATTGTTAAGTATGAACCTTTTGTTAAGTTATAGTTTTCAATTTTTGTATCTCTCACGACTTGTCTGACGGAAAATGGAACCGGGGGGTAATACCTTATTGCTTCTTTGAAAATAGATTCTGCAACTATACCATTTTTTAGAGATGATACATCTAGGTGGTCAACCTCACTGGCCTCATTAAAAAGATCAGAGGCGTAATCTTTGTTTTTAGAAAGATTATATATCGAATTAGTAAGAGTTATGGTCGTTGTGTCATGAGCTGCTAATAGTAGAAAGATCATGTGTTCTGCGATCTCTAAGTTGTTTAATTTTACTTCACCCTTATTAGTATTTACGAGTTCTGCAAATAATGTTTTTTTACTATCTTGAGATACCAAACCTGACTTTTCCTGAAAGTATTGAAGTAGATACTCTCTTGCTTGTAGGCCTTTCTTCATTTTTGTAAAAGGTAAAGGCCACCTTATAGCTGATGTCGCAGAAGCAATTGAATCCATAAATAGATTATTCAACCTTTCGGATTCATCTTTTTGCACATCTAGAAAAAATAAGCTTAATGAAATATCGAACATTAACTGTTTAACAGATTTATATAAATCAAATGATTTATTAGCATTTAAATTTTGTACCCAATTATCAATTATTGGTTGGATAATTTCTAAATAGCCATGAATAGCTTCATGCCTAAAAGAATCTTGGAGTAGAGATCTATGGTATTTATGATCTTCAAAGTCTCTTAGCATAAGACCATTCTCAAAAGGTTTTCCTAAAACTACAGCCCAACCCTCTTTTGATGAAAAATTATCATCTTTATCTAGAAAAATTTCTTTTGTTGACTCTGGTGTGAGCATGACTATAAATTTTTCATTTAGTAGGGATATTTCAAAAACATCTCCATACTTTTTTTGTTTTGCTGATGTAAATTGTAAAGCATTTCTCTGAAAAGGAATTGAATGACCAATAATAGGTAGTCCAGGTACTTTAGGCATTAACATATTCATATTTTACATAGACAATTCTGAGTTCAAAATAGAATATTTGTGTTTTAAAGATTGATTTCTAAAAGATCTTTTCCAACTACAACTTCCCCTGAATAGTATTCTTTTACTTCCCTATATAGTTCCTCTTCATTAAAGACTGGGGGTACAAAATGGTTCAAAATTAGTTTCTTAACTTTTGCATTTTCAGCCAAAATTCCAACTTCTTTTGGACTTGTATGATAATCAGTTATGTTTGTAACAGTCTCTTCTGTCATTCTTGTTTCATTTAAAGTCAGATCAACTAATACCTCGTGAATAAGAAAGTCAGCATTAAGTGCTGCTTGTTCAAGATTTTTACAATATCTTGTATCTCCTGAGTAGATTACTTTGGAGGAATCTAGTTTAATTTCATAACCAAATGCTGGCTCAACTGGGTAGTGATCTACATCAATCTTGTTGACAGAAATATTATCTAGTGTCAAAACTGAAGTAGAGTCAATTTCGTTTACTAGATAATTTAATCCTGATTCATTTGGTCTGATCTCCCAATCTTTTCTTAAAGATAATTCAGGATTATACGCCTCCAGTGTTTTCTCAAAAAAAGCTTTGAGACCCTTTGGTCCGTGTACTGTAAATGGTTCGGTTCGACCTGTATGCCATCCAGAAATATACAACTGATATAAATCAACTACATGATCTGAGTGCATATGTGTAATGAGTATATGATTAATTTCAGACGGTTTTATTCCAATCTCACTTAGTCTTTGTGTTACTCCAGAACCAGCATCGATTAGTAAATTCGTTCCTTGATATGAAACTAATGTGCTCGGCCCATACCTAATATGACTTGGGCTCGGGCAACCAGTTCCAAGTAAAATAATTTTATTCAACGAATTACATTTCCACTGAGAGCTTTGCAAATACTGTCTGGGGTCTCATTCCCAAATTTATATCGAGCATGGCTTTTTCAATTGCTTCTGCATCTCTGAATGATTGTTTTGTTATTTCAGAATTATAAATTAAAGAATTTGTCAGGTATGAAATACTCTTAACTATTAAAAAATTTGTAGTCATACTAGAATTTTCATTGATTTCATCAATAATGTCTTTACACGCATTAATAATTTGGAATGCTTTTGATAAATTTTTAATGTCATTTTTCCACTCTGAAAGCAGAGTTAACAATTTTTTAAAGCTTAAGTTTGAATCAATATGCTGATTATCTACAAATTTTATAAAATCGTCTGAAGAATAATCAAATTTTAAATCTCTTTCAGTATCTAGATAAATAGGCCTGCATCGACTTTTAATAGTTGAAAGTATTTGATTGTTAGAATCGTCACGTGCGTGAGACCAAAATACTCCAGCAGATAGAATAAGAAAAATACTTGATTGAGATGGTTCTTCTATGGTTTTTAATAATGCATTCGATGCTTCTTCGGTTAAAGATTTGAGAGGTGGAAAGATAACTACTTTATACCTTCCTTCAAGCGGAGAAAGATTATCTTTACTAATAATATCCCTAATGTCATCAACGCCTAAGGTGTATAAATTTTCTGATTCAACTACTTTAATATCTGGATGATCTTCAATGTTTTCTTCATCAAAAGTAAGTAAGCTAGCAAATTTTTTTGCTTGACTAAATAATTCGGTTGATGAATTTGAGAAAATTAGATACGCATGGAACGGATTGTCTAATTCTTTAAGGAGGGAATTATTTAGAGTTGTCAACTTTTAACCATGTGCAAATTCTTTGTAGGTTTTGCTTTAAATCTTCTTCAGCATTGATAATTAGAAAATTATTATCAAATTGTTCAGCTAATCTTAAATATCCTTCTCTTACTTTATTAAAAAAATCAACTTTATCACTACCGATGCGATCTGCTATCTTTTGTCTTGAGAGAGAAATTTTAGGATCAATATCAAGTAAAACAACCTTTTCAGGCCAAAATGAATTTACTGCAATATCATTTAACTGATAAATAGTTTCATAACCTAGCCCCCTTCCAACTCCTTGATAGGCAACTGATGAATATGCACTTCTGTCTGAAAGAATTTTGGTACCTTTATTAATTTCTGGCTTTATTACTTCAGAAACGAGTTGTGATCTCTGGGAGCAAAAAAGTAAAGCTTCAGTAAGTGCGTCGACTTCATAATCATGACTTAAGAGTAATTCTCTTACACCTTCACCAACTTTTGTTCCTCCAGGTTCACGAACTATTTTGTTCTCAACCTGTTGATTACTCAGCACTTCGGATAAGCCTTTAATAAGACTTGATTTTCCTGATCCATCAATTCCCTCGAAAGCTAAATAATTACAAATCATAAAGGTTCGTCCTCTTCCCTATTAAGGTTTAATGTTAACTTGTTGAAATTGGAATTTTCAAATCCAAAATCTTGAAATATTTGTTTGTATCCCCTTAGAAAAGTAATTAATCCCGAAAGGAGAATAAAACAAGCACTTATTCTAAGAACCAAAAGAACGCCATCAACTTCAAGGTACTGATTTGCAAAATTTGCAACAAAACCAGAAATTAACAAAGAAATCAATATAGAAAGTCTGCCTATCGTATAAAAATTTCCAAAAACCCTACCTCTTAACTTTTTTTCAGTTGTGCTCTGTAAATAACTTATTGTTAGTAAGTAAACAGATCCGGAACCAATTCCTGAAATAAATATTGAAAAAATTATTGTAGGAAACTCTGAAGAGTTAAAAGCAAACAATAGGGAAACTCCTGTAATTATCATACTTAGTCCAATAAAGAAAGGGATTCTACTGAATGTTGTAACAAAATAACTCAAAATAACCATTGTAAAAATAATTCCAAATCCAAAGGAAGCAATCATAAAGCCAAATGAACTTTGAGAAAAGTTCAATGACTGTGTCAAGTAGGTATTGCCAAGAACAAATAATGCACCGGCTCCGATTAAACTAAGTGATATAGAAGTTGTTACAGATCTTAATTCATAAACACTATAAAAGTATTTTATTCCCTCTTTAAGATCCCCTATTACGTTGTTTTTCTTTTTAACTTTTTGGTATGAATTATCTGCTTTGAGAAACAGGAGTAAGTAAGAGGAGATAAGAAAAGTGAAAGCATCAATAAGAAACACTATTGAGCCATTCCAGCTATTCCCATAAGAAACAATATTTTCTATAACTCTATTGTCAGATATAAACCCAAAGAATAAAGATGCGGTAGGTAACATCGCATAGGTACCAACAGTAAATAATGAATTGGCTTTGACTAAATATTCATCACTTACTATGTCAGGAACTATTGATTCTCTTGATGGTTGTCTTGTTAAAGAAAATATCTCTGAAATGAAATTAATTATGAATAGTTGAATAAGAGTGGTAGTAAAAAACAATCCAAGGACAATTAACATTCTTGAGATATCACATATAATCATTACATTTCTTTTATTGAATCTGTCAGCCAATATTCCAGCAAATGAAGACATAAAAGCTGGAATAATACGTGCAATTACTGGTACAACAGAGGTTAATTCGGAATTGCCTCCTTCAGCCCCTAAATAACTTGCCAAAGCAACTGAAGCAAATAATGTAGCCCAATCCCCAAAACTCGAAAGGGTACCTGACCACCAAAGTATGGAAAACTGTGATCTAGAAAATATTTTTACTGAATTCATTGTCTTTACATCATCCTAGTAAAGGTTTGGAATACTTTTTTTCTTAAATCCTGTACATTTCACAAAAATGGTGTTATCAATAAGGGCATGACAAAACCTTTAGTAATTGTCGAGTCTCCAACAAAAGTTAAGACTATATCCAAAATTCTTGGTTCTGAATATATCGTAAAATCAAGTGTTGGACACATCAGAGACCTTCCTAGAAACTCAAAAGCTATTCCACCTCAATTTGACAGTAAAGAAATTCTATGGGGTGCTGTAAAACCAAAAGATTTTGAAAATATATATGTAATTCCAGAAGATAGAAAAAAGATTGTAAATGAATTAAAAGAGTTAGCGGATATAGCACCAGAAGTTTATCTAGCAACTGATGATGATAGAGAGGGAGAAGCTATCGCTTATCACCTTAAAGAAGCTTTGGAGCTTAAGGGGGAACCAAAGCGGATAAAGTTTAATGAAATAACAAAAGCAGCAGTTACAAATGCTATTAATAATCCTGAAAAATTAGATATAGGAAAATTTAAATCTTATGAGGCAAGAAGAACATTAGACAGAATGATTGGATACGAAATTTCTCCTAAAGTAAGAGATCTTGGTGGTGCTTTTATATCAACAGGGCGAGTGCAGGGTCCTGCAATAAGACTGATTGTAGAGCGAGAGGAAGAAAGAATTAAATTTGTTAAGGCAAAATATTTTGAAATTCACGCAAAGTGCGCCAGCAACAATTCTGAATTTAATGCATCCTTAAAAAAAGTTCAAGATTTGAGAATAGCAACATCATCAGACTTTGACGACAGAGGTAATAAAACTAGTAAAGAAAAACGTTACTTAGATGAAGTAGAGGTTAACGAAGTTGTAAAAATTCTTTCGAGTTCCGTAGCCAAAATATCAAAAATTAAAGAATCATCAAGAAGCGGAAAGCCTCCTAAGCCATTTAAAACAACTAGTCTTCAGACATCAGCAAGAAGTAACTTAGGTTTTCAACCTCGTAAAACTATGGGTATCGCACAGAGGCTTTATCAAGAAGGTTTAATTACTTACATGAGAACAGATTCAATTCGCTTATCTGATGTAGCAATCAAAGCAGCTAGGGAATATATTTCAGGAAACTTTTCAAAAGCTCACCTACCAAATGAGCCTAATTTATACGGTGATAGTAAAAATGCTCAGGCAGCACATGAAGCTATTAGACCATCAGGTGATAAATTTATTACTCCAGAGGAACTTCTTTCTAGGCACAAAGAAGAAAGTGATGAATACAAATTATATAAATTAATATTCAATACTACAGTTGCTTCACAAATGACAGATGCGAAAGGGATTACAAAAACAATAGAAATCGAAGTTTCTGACACTGATTTTTCACCATTAATACTAAGTATCTCTGGTACAACATGGACTTTTGGTGGATACAGAGACCTAATCAAAGATGCAACTGAAAAATCTCAAGAGCTTCCAGAACTTAAAGAGAATGATGAAATTAAAATAATACATGCAAGCAGTGAAGAAAAATATACCAACCCACCAAACAGATACTCGTCTACTTCTTTAATTAATAAACTTGAAGAACTGGGAATTGGAAGGCCTTCAACGTATGTTTCTATAATTGAAAGTATAACTTCAGTATTTATTAATTCCGACTCGAGTCTAAAACCAAGAATTCTAGCTATTGCTTTAATTAATAATTTTATGAAGCCTTACTTTAATAATTATATAGATTATGAATTTTCAAAATCTATGGAAGATGAGCTCGATAAAATTCTTGAAAGCAATAGTCCTGAAAAATCCAAAATAGACTTTCTAGAAAGCTCTCACAACAGTATTAAAAATCATATAAATAGTTATGGAATTCAAGATCCTTTAGCTTTGACAACTGTTAATCTTCCATTTCAATCTAGATACGTAGTTAAAACTGGAAGAATTCAGGGAAAGGTTCCTTATCCTTATTTATTAAGAGATGATGAGTTTAAAGTAGGTCTTCCACCTGAGATTACTCTTGAAGAAATTGAAAAAGATTATATTAAGGAACTTGAACAAAATCAGGAAGAGAGTTTAAAAAAAGAAAGAACTGTGTCTGCATGTGGTGACTGCTCATCATCAATATATATAAAACTTGGTCCAAATGGAAGTTTTTATATCCAACACGGTATTAAGCAAAAAGGTGTCAGACAAGAAAGATGTGAGTATAAAAATCTCATTGGCCCAATTTTTGAAGATGAAGATCCTGACACACTGTCCCCTGAGGAATGTAAAAGTAGGTTTTCGCTATCAGCTAAAAACCCAAGAAAAGTAACTGAAAATGAAGAATGGACATACTCATCTGCTGTTGGCCCATACGGAGGGTATGCTATGAAGCAAAGAGACAGAACAGTTTTTAACAAAGAAGAACTTGCTGAGCTTTCAAAAGAGGAAATTAGAGAACTTCTTGAAAATGAAAAATATAAAAAAATATCGAATTATCTTGGTGGAGAAATTCTTAAAATCCCTAAAAGCTTTACAAAACAAAAAATGATTGATTTAATTTTTGACCACTATAAATTAGATGAAAAATTTATAAAAAAACTTTCAAAAGAACACCTAGTTGGACTTGCAAAGTCACTTGAAATCATTTTCTATAGAGGAAGATTTCGTATGAAACCAGAGGATGCTACAAAAGATAATCTTATAAATAAAATTCTGGTAGAAAAAAAGAATAAGCCGCTAGAGAATCCAAGAGATGCCTTAACTGTCGAGTCTACAGAGATAATGTTATTGTTTGGAGATGCTGTCTCTAATTAACTTCAGTTATAAACTTCTCTATTGTGCTTTCCCAGGAAAATTTTTCTTCAACAAATTTTTTTGAACTAGTACCAAATTTTTCTATTTGTTCATTATTTTCTGCAAAAAATTTCACTCCATCATAGATTTCTTTTCTTGAATCAACAATAAACCCGGTTTTACCAGGAATGATAGTTTCAAATGCTCCACCAGAAGTTCCTACAAGTAGTGGCAGTCCAAAACTTGCTGCCTCTAAATAAACTAACCCTAGTCCTTCATACTCTTTACCAAAAAATCTAGATTTTGCCGGCATAACAAATACATCTAAATTTTTGTAAAATTCTACAAGAGAGTCTTCATTTTCATCATCATAAAAACTGACGTCTTGTGAAGACACTTCACCTAATTTTTTTAAATATTTTTCTAATTTGCCAAAACCAAATATTTTTAACTCTACATTTATTCCATCCTGTTGTAACTCATGGAGGGCATCTATAACCCAATCAATTTTTTTTCTAGAAACGAACCTACTACTAACACCTACAGATATTTTTTCATTTGCTTTGTACTCTTTTTTAAATTCATTTTTTTCAACACCTGCTCCTATCAAAACAATATCTGTTTCTGTAATCTCCTCTAATTTTCTTGAAGTAAAAAAGCTAACTGTGAATATTTTTTCAAGAGAATTGAA
The DNA here is from genome assembly GCA_902555055.1 of uncultured Candidatus Actinomarina sp. Lineage (GTDB taxonomy): Bacteria > Actinomycetota > Acidimicrobiia > Actinomarinales > Actinomarinaceae > Actinomarina. The sequence continues at coordinate 152,789 of CACDQN010000001.1, read as the reverse complement.
GCTTTTTTGCATGATTTTTTTAAATATTGGAATTGAGTTGATAATATTAAATTCAGCCCCATGTATTAACATAAACTGTTTAATTCCTAAATAATTTAATTTACTTACGAGCAGAAATTGTGGATTACTAGAAGCATGGAGAATAATCTCAATATTATTCTGAATGACAATTTCATTTATTTCTCTAATAAATTTTTTTGTAGAAAAAATAAATTTGGACTTTGATCTAATTACATTTTCACCCTCAGCCCAATTAGGAGCATAAATGATTGTTTCGAATTCTAAGTTGTCTTCAAAAGATTTAATGTACGTTGATATTCCACCTTTTTTAGGTGGGTAATCATTCGTTATAACTAATGTTTTCATATCCTATTTTTCCTACATTATATGACCAAAGAAAATATTTGTTTTCTTTCATAACTAAGCAACTAACACCCAAATTATTAGGAATAGTAAATGAAGAAGCTGCTTTTTTCTCTGGGGCTTTAAGTAAGTTTGTAACTGCAGCTTTAATTGTTCCGCCATGGCTAGCCATTAAAAGATTTTTTTTAGGATATTCTTTTAAAAGATCTTCTACTCGGATACCAGCTTCATACGTAGATTCACCATTAATCCCATATTTACATTTATAATCTAAAAAAAGTGACTTGATAAAATTATCACGATATTGTTCTAGGATTTCTGAAGTTGTCAACCCTTCCCATTTTCCTAAATTCATTTCAATTAAATTTTTTGAAGTTAATATATCCTTGTCTTCTATCACTATAGATAAGGTTTCCAGTGCTCTCTGATATGTTGATGAGAGATACACATCATACTCATCAAATGTATTTCTAAGTTTATGAGCGGTATTTTTTCCTGTTTCATTTAATGGATTGTCAACATGCCCCTGCCATATCCCACTTGTATTAGAATCTGTTTGGCCGTGTCTTATGAATGTAATCTTGTTTTCTGTTGTTTCTCTGGGAAAATCAATATTTAATTCAGAAAGGTGAAGTGAATCATTAAATTTATTTACTTGAGTAATTGAATCCCTTTTAATAAGTGTTGAAATAGAAGTATTTTCTATATTCCCAATAGGAAAAGGGTAATGGTTAAAACCAATCGAAAGCCCTATTGCAGTTCCAATAAAAAAACCATGGGTAATAACTAAGGCCTCTGAGCCATTTTCTATATTTCTAAAAATGTACTCAAGTTCATTATTTACTCTTTGTTTAAACTCTTTTACCGTTTCTCCATTAGGAAACTGATAAGAATCATCTTGAAGAGACTGAAAAATTTCATTATTTGATGAATATGTTTGACCCACAGGCATTCCTGTAAAATCACCAACATTAATCTCCCTTAGTGTTGTCCTAAGTTCAATTTTTTCTGAGAGAAATGAAGCTGTTTCTGAAGCTCTTTTTAAATCAGATGAATAAATAGTTGCGTTTGAATCCCTCAATCTTGAAGCTAATAGCTTTGCCTGTCTCAACCCAGTTTTATTTAATGGGGTATCTGTATGACCTTGCCAAACTCTTAAAACATTCTGTTCAGTTTCACCGTGTCTTATTAAATGAACTGTTTTCAATTAATTTAAAAAGCAGATGCAAATATAAGACTTACAATAGTCATAACTTTTATAACAATATTCATTGCGGGACCAGAAGTGTCTTTAAATGGATCACCAATAGTATCGCCAATCACAGCAGCTTTATGTTCGTCAGAACCTTTACCTGCTCCACCTCCAGCTTCAATATATTTTTTAGCATTATCCCAAGCCCCACCAGAGTTTGCCATAAATATTGCTAAGAGAAATCCAGTAACCAATGATCCAGCTAAGAAACCTCCAAGTGCTTCCTTATCCCAAAAACCAATTATTAATGGAAGTGCAATAGCTAAGCCACCTGGTAATAACATTTCCTTTAATGCCGCCGTTGTGGCTATATCTACACATTTCGTATAGTCAGGAACAACTCCTTCTTTTCCTTCTCTCAAGCCAGGAATTTCATTAAACTGTCGTCTAACTTCTTCGATCATTTTAAATGCTGCCCTTCCCACTGCGTTAATGGTCATAGCAGCAAACAAAAATGGGAACATACCTCCCAAAAATAAACCTAAAGTTACTTCCACCTCTGTAATATCTAATTTTTCAATCCCCGCACTTTGTACAAAAGCTGAGAATAAAGCTAATGCCGTAACTGCTGCGGAGCCAATTGCAAACCCTTTTGCAATTGCTGCTGTTGTATTTCCTAGAGAGTCTAATTCATCAGTAGCTTCTCTTACTTCAGGAGGTAGGTGTGCCATTTCAGCAATTCCACCAGCATTGTCAGCGATTGGACCATAAGCATCTACTGCTACTGTTATGCCTAATGTAGACAAAACTCCAATTGCTGCAATAGCAATACCATAGATTCCACCATCAGCACCTAATGCCCAGTCTCCTGCTGTATAAGCGCCGTAAATTCCAAAAACAACTACAACCACTGAAAAAGCTGCTGATCTCATGCCTTCAGATATGCCTGATAACACAAGAGTTGCTGGACCAGTCTTTGCTTGATCTGCAATATTTTTAACAATTGAATAATGATCAGATGTAAACCATTCTGAAATTTGACCTACTAATAGTCCAACACCAAGTCCGATAATTACTGAGAAAAATAATCCTAGAGGATTTTCTGCATAATCAGCAAACATGAAGTCACTAAGAAAATAAACACCAATAACAGTTAAAAGTGCAGCACTGTATGTACCTCTATGAAGCGCTTGTGCAAGCTTTCCTTCTTTAGGAACAACTAAAAATGAGGAGAGAATTGATGCCCCCATCCCTATTGTGCCTACAGCTAGTGGGAAAAGTAGTAAAGAGGGAAGTACGCTTTGCCCAGCAAAAACAATTGCAGCGTAGGCAAGCGGAGCAACAAGTGAGCCGACATAGCTTTCAAATAGATCTGCACCCATTCCTGCAACGTCACCTACATTGTCTCCAACATTGTCAGCTATAGTTGCAGGGTTTCTTGGATCGTCCTCAGGAATTCCTGCTTCCACCTTACCTACCAAGTCTGCCCCAACATCTGCCGCTTTTGTATAAATTCCACCACCAACTCTGGCAAAAAGAGCTATTGATGAACCTCCGAGACCTATTGCTGCTAGTACGTCATATCCATTAGGAAGATCTAGTACTTCAATAAATAAAAAATATCCTAGAGCTACTCCCAATAAACCCAAGCCTGCAACTGTGAAACCCATAACTGCTCCACCTCTAAATGCTACAGGTAATGCCTTAAGAGTTCCCCCATCCCTGGCAGCTTCTGTAGTTCTACCGTTTGCAGCAGTTGCAATTCTCATACCAACAAATCCTGCCAGTGAAGAAAGTAATGCACCCGCAACGAATGCTACAGAACCCCACGGATAGCCCCACTCAGTAAGTGTGGAAATCAAGATAGCCAAAATTACGACAAAGACACTAATCCATGAGTACATTCTTTTTAAAAAAGCCATTGAACCCTGTCTGATGGCTGTAGAAAGCTCTTCTACTCTTAAGTCGGTTACTTTTATTGATAAAACTTTATTTGCGTAAAAAGCTGCAAGTATAAGCCCGGCGGCGGCAGCAATCATAGAATTAATTAGCATTTATTTTTCCCCTTATTGTGACTCATAATATGATACTAAAAATCTAATTTATTGGAGTGTTTTTACTACTCAACGACAGGTGTTTCAAACCTTTCATCATCATCTCTTTCTGATAAAGGTACTTTTTGTAAGATTCTATTTAACAATATAGGAGCTATTACTGTTGTAACTATTACCATCCAGATAATTATTGAGATAATATCACCTGTAATTATGTCTGATAATGTGGTTGTAGCAACAGCAACAAATATCAGCCCAACCTCTCCTCTTGGAGACATTCCAATTCCAATTAAAGAAGTATTTAATCCTTTGCCCATAGCTCCTAAAGCTGATACATATTTACCAACAAACGCTAAAAGACTGACCAACATTCCATATAAAAATACATCAAGTGAAGCTAAAGTTTGAATGTTTACTTCCGAACCAATATATACAAAAAATATTGGAACAAGTAAAAAGTTTAGAGGCTTCATCTCGTCTCTAATTCTATGAGTCATGCCTGATTCACCAGCAACTACACCTCCTGCAAAAGCTCCTACAATAGGATGAAGTCCTACAAAGTGGGCTGCCGCACCAAGCAGCATTGCAAAAATAAAGCTTCCTGTTACGAATGTTCCTGGTGATGGAATTTTTACAAAGAAGTTAAATATTGGTTTTGAAAGTTTTCTTCCAACAATTACTACTGCAATTAAAAAACCGACTGCCTTTGCGCTGATTACTCCAAGATCAACAATTGAGAAATCTCCTGAACTTCCTAAAACCCCTGCAACAACAGTAAGAATTAGTAAACCTAAAATATCATCTACAACTGCTGCGCCAATGATTGTTTTTGCTTCTCTTGATTTTAAAGCACCTAAGTCTCCAAACACTCTAGCGGTAATACCTACTGAGGTTGCTGTCATTGCTGCACCTACGAATAAAGCAATTCCAAACTGATCTTCTCCTCCTAAATTGAGTGCATAAATTGAACCGAAGCCCAAAGCAAATGGTGCTAAAACACCTATCAATGCTACAAGAAGAGAGGTTGAGCCTAATTCTATAAATTCGTCTAAATTAGTTTCTAATCCTACTTCAAACAGCAAAAGAACTACTCCTATCTCAGCTAAAGTAGATACAACATCTCCAGATTCAAAATGTGGAAGAAGACCTAGTCCGTAATAGCCAATAATGATTCCGATGACTAACTCTCCTATTACTGCAGGTTGATTAATTCTTCTCATTACTTCTGCACCGAACTTAGCAGCTACTAATATAATCGCTATTTCTAAGAACTTTTCAATAATTGTTTCCATGATGCTTTATTCTAAATGAGCACAGATTAAATGATAATAAATTAAAAATATGGAGTATGGATTAAATACAGAAAAAAATATATAATTTATATCTGAAATGGGAAAAACATTATTTGAAAAAATCTGGGATAGACACTTAGTTGCGTCTATAGACGAGAGTACAAATTTAGTATTTATAGATTTACATCTTGTACATGAAGTAACATCCCCTCAGGCATTTGATAGCTTGAGACTAGCTGGTAGAGAAGTTAAACATCCAGAAATGACTCTTGCAACAGTAGACCATGGTGTCCCAACTTCAAATAGACTACTGGGAATAAAGGATCCGCTCTCTAAAATCCAGATTGAAGCTTTAGAAAATAATTGTGAGGAATTTGGAGTTACATTATTTGGTATAAATGATCCACGTCAAGGAATTGTACATGTTATAGGACCAGAACAAGGAATAACCCAACCAGGAATGACAATTGTGTGTGGTGATAGCCATACAGCAACTCATGGAGCATTTGGAGCATTGGCTTTTGGTATAGGAACTTCAGAAGTAGAACATGTTTTAGCTACACAAACATTGGCAATGGAAAAACCTAAAACAATGAAAGTTGAAGTAATTGGTGATGTATCCGAGGGTGTAGGGCCAAAAGATATAATTTTAGGAATAATAAGAAAAATTGGAACTGGTGGAGGCGCTGGCCATGTTATCGAATATGTAGGTGATGTTATACAAAATATGAGCATGGAAAACAGAATGACTATCTGTAATATGTCAATTGAAGGTGGTGCACGTGCAGGAATGATTGCACCAGATGAAGTAACGTTCAATTATCTAAAAGAAAAAAATTATGCTCCGAAAGGTTCTGACTGGGATGATGCAATTCAAGAATGGGGGAAATTATATTCTGATGAAGATGCTGAGTTTGATAGAGTTGTAACAATAAACGCTAATGAACTTGAACCATCTATATCATGGGGAACAAATCCTTCACAGGTAATTTTTGTGAATGATACTATTCCCCATCCAAATGATTTCAATGAAGAATCTGAAAAAGAAGCGGCATCAAGAGCTTTAGAATATATGGATTTGAAGCCTGGGGACAAAATTAGTGAAATCCAATTGGATAGAGTTTTTATTGGTAGCTGCACCAATGGGAGAATCGAAGACTTAAGAGAAGCTGCAGAAGTAGTGAAGGGGAAAAAGGTTTCGGAAACGATTGGCGCAATGATTGTTCCTGGGTCAACACTTGTTAAAAAACAAGCAGAAGAAGAAGGGTTAGATGAAGTCTTTATTGAAGCTGGTTTTGACTGGAGAGAAGCAGGTTGCTCAATGTGTTTAGGAATGAATCCGGATATTTTAAGTCCCGGTGAAAGGTGTGCCTCCACATCAAATAGAAACTATGAAGGTAGGCAAGGGGCTGGAGGTCGAACACACTTAGTGAGTCCAAAAATGGCAGCGGCTGCAGCTCTATACGGAAAATTTGTTGATATTAGGAACCTGTAAATGAAGAAATTAAACACCATTAATTCAACAATGCTTCCACTTAATATGTCTAATGTTGACACTGATCAAATAATGCCAAAACAATTTCTTAAGCGTGTTGAACGCTCAGGTTATGGTGAGTTCCTGTTTTACGATTGGAAGAAAGAACCTGAATTTCCTTTAAACAATGAAGCATATCAAGGGTCAAAAGTTTTAGTTGCCGGAGATAATTTTGGAACTGGTTCTTCTAGGGAGCATGCACCTTGGGGCCTACAAGATTGGGGATTCGATGCAATAATTTCAACAAAATTTGCTGATATTTTTAGATTAAATTCAATCAATATCGGTCTTGTACCTATAGAAACAAGTAAAGAAATTGTAGATGGACTTTTTACAAAAATTGAAGCTGATCCAAGGACTAACATTAAAATTTCTATAGAAAACAAAACAGTTCAATGTGAGGAAATAGCATTTTCATTCGATTTAGATGATTTTTCTCAAAAACGTATCCTCGAAGGTTTAGACAAAATTGATATAACATTGGGGTACACAGATCAAATAGATAGCTTTAGTAAATCTAGAAAAAAATGGATGCCTAAACTAGCTTAGATAGAGTTAAACTTAAGCTATCAGCGACCTCTTCTGAAAGTAAAAGACCATTGTGTATCTGTAGAGAAGGCATCAAGCTTTCATTATTTTTGTATTTTTCAAACCAGTTCTCAACTAAAAGATTATCAACATAATTTTGTAAATTTGTTGAAAGCTCCATAGATGAAGTTCTGGGTACCGCACCAGGCAAGTTTGCAATTGCAGATACTATTACACCATTTCGAATTTCAAAAGGATCACTGTGAGTGTTTGGACTTACCCCTTCGACACAACCACCTTGGTCAATTGCAACATCTATAATCACTGTTCCTTTTTCCATATATTTAATATCTTCTTCAGTAATGACAGTTGGTGGTTTTCTTCCTGGTAATAGGACTGCACCTATGACTAAATCAGCTGATCGGATTGCACTTACCGCTTCATCTGTTCCGCTTAATAGTGTTCTAATGTTTTCCCCATATTTATTTTTTAAATCTTTCAAAATATTTTCATTTAAGTCAATTGCAGTTACTGAAGCTCCAACTTGTATAGATTTATGTATTGAACTTTGACCAACCTCACCACATCCAATCACTGTTACTTTGGAATTTCTTTCTTCTGAAATTGAAGACAGAAGAACGCCTTTTCCTTGAGATGAATACTCTAAAAATTGCATACCTTTTTGAACAGCTAAATTACCAGCAATCTTTGACATTGGTATCAATAATGGATACTCTTTACCTTCCATTATCATTTCAGTAGCGATACCTGTTAACTTTTTTTCTAAGAGTGTCTTTGTCAATGATAAGTTTGAGGCTAAATGAAGGTATCCAAATAGAACATGTGAGGAATTTAACATTTCGAGCTCTTCGGGTTGAGGTTCCTTCACCTTACATATAATTTCAGAAACTTCGTAAAGCTCCTTTGCGGTAGGTACTATTTTTGCTCCAGCAGCTTCATAATCTTTGTCTGTGAAACCAGAACCCAACCCAGCTTTAGTTTCTACGAAAATATCAGCTAAACCAGTAAATTGAGTTATGTGTTGAGGGATTAACGAAATTCTTCCCTCATCTTTTTTTACTTCTTTTGGAATGCCAAGCTTTTTAATCATTTGTTGGTACAGTCTCCTGTAAATGCTTATCTAAATATTTCATAAACGGAGTTCCTCCTGTACCAACAATATTTGAGTTTGAATTATTTGTTAAAGACTGCTCATAAATATATACCCTCGCATATTCGAGGTGCTTATTTCTGAAGATATGTACTTCCTTTATCAAGTCATTTATGGATTTGATTGATTCTTCATCAATGTCTAATTTTCTTCTATCCTTTTCTGACCATTTATCTAGTCCGTTAAGAAGATCCCTGTGCTCTTTAGGCATGTAGAGTCTCATTTCGTCTAGATACTCTTTTAATGGATCGTTTGAGTGTGTAATACCAAGAAGCGCGTCCAATGCAGGAACGATAGAACTTTGAGCACCCGTTTCACCTCGGAAAAGTTGTGGCTCTCCAGAAAATTGTTCTACACCTTCATAAATTACTCCATCAGGAGTAGCTGGATTATTCTTCCATCCAAAAATATAGGGTCTTACTCGGTTGTAATAGATGAAAGGGTCACATTTTTCAGGCATTCTATTCATAATTGAATTAATTTTTTGGATACTTTCTAATGAGTTAAGTAAATAAGATTGGTCTAACTTTTCCTCCAAAAAATAGGATTTTAAATTTGAAAGTATTTCTTTTGCTTCGTACTCAATTGCTACATGAATCATAATAAACCAATCTTCATCAACCCCTCCTAAAAAATTTTGCATAATCACAATATTTTCTAAATCAAAAGGTTTAGTTTCATCAAGCATCTTCCAATTATTTAAAGCGTAGGATGCATAGGACAATATTGGAGGTCTATCTAGCTTTTCAGAGATAGCGAACCAAGTTAGAGAAAGTTGGGATGGGATTATATTTTCAACCTCTTTTTTTCCCCACATATATGCATGTGCAATGTAAGAGTATAAAAGCATTGCCCTTTCAAGCTCGCTTAAAGTAAGTTGGCTAATATCTTTATTTGATTCCAATTGTTTTACTCTTTGAACAATTTGTTCATTAGCGAGAACTTTTGGAAGCTCGCTTGCTAATTTTTCTATATCATCAAAACCTGATGGAAGCTTTTCGCATATTTCATTTGGTATAAAGCCGCTATCTAATATTTCTTGATTCATTCCCCCCCTATGCTGAGTAGAATTATAGCTTCTACATTACAATGGTAAACTATTCTTGATAAAGATGGAAAGTAAATTTTTTGTAATACTTGGAAATCAATTATTTGATCCTAAAATTTTAAAAAAAAATAATTGTAATGAAGTCTTTATGGCTGAAGATTATGAGTTTTGCACATACTTTAAACACCATAAATTAAAACTTTTCCTCTTTCTCACAGCCATGCGCGAATATAGAGACGAATTAAAAAACAAATCTATTTCTGTAAATTATTTTGAATTATCAAATCGAAAAGTTAATGAAACTTACATTGACTGCCTCATAAAATTTTTAAAAGATAGGGAAATATTGGAGATCAATATTTTTGAAATTGAAGATACAAGTTTTGAAAAACACTTCCTCAAAGCATTAGCTGAAGTAGGTGTAGAAGTAAACATTATTAAGTCGCCGATGTTTTTGTTTGAAAGAAATGACTTCGTTTCTATGGCAAAAGGTAAAAAGGTTTACAGAATGTCTTCTTTTTATCAAAAAGCTAGAAAAAATATGAAGATTTTAATAGATGAAAATAATAAACCGATTGGTGGAAAGTGGTCTTTTGATGAAGAGAATAGAAAAAAAATACCCAAAAATGTGACCCCTCCTGAAATGACTACTTTTAAAGAATCAAAATATAGTGATGAAGTGAAAAATCTAATAAATAGTAACTTTGATGATCACCCCGGAAATTTAAATGATATATGGTTTCCTGTTGACAGAGCAGGGGCGCAAAAACAACTTGATAATTTTCTTAAAGTTCGTTTCGAAAACTTTGGTATTTATGAAGACGCGATGCTTGAAAACAAAAATTTTCTTTTTCATAGTTGTATAAGTCCTTTTCTGAATATTGGTCTTCTAACTCCTGATAAGGTAATAGGTAAAACTTTACAATATGCTGAAAAGAACCGCATTCCCATGAACTCTGTAGAAGGTTTTGTGAGACAAATAATTGGCTGGAGAGAATTTATTAGAGGAATATATCATGAAGAAGGCGAGGTACAAATTAACAGTAATTATTGGAAACATACAAAGAAATTAACTCAATCTTGGTATGACGGAACTACTGGTATTGACCCACTTGATGATTGTATTAAAACAACTCTTAAAGATGGTTATATACATCATATTCCTCGTCTTATGGTCATTAGTAATATTATGAATTTGTGTGGAATAGATCCAAGAGAAATATACAAATGGTTTATGGAAATGTATATAGACTCTTCAGATTGGGTAATGGTACCAAACGTATTTGGTATGGCAACCTATGCTGACGGTGGAATGATGTCAACAAAACCTTACACATGTGGTTCAAACTATATTTTAAAAATGAGTAACTATAAAAGAGGAGACTGGTGTGACACCGTCGATGGGTTATATTGGAAATTTACAGAAAAAAACAGAAAATTTTATGAAAACAATCCCAGGTTAGCTTTGCTAGTGAGATCTCTTGACAGGCTTGAACCATCAAGAAAAAAACATATTTTCATACAAGCTAAAAATTTTATAAAACAAAATACCATTTAACGATACTTGGATTATTTTAAGTATTCACGAAACAAAATTGGTTCATCAGTTATAACACCGTCACATCCAATTTCTAAACAGGTTTTAAGGTTTTCAATGGAATTTACTGTCCATATATGCAGTTGAAGATTATTTATTTTACAAAATTCAACAAGCTTTTTGGAATGAACTTGAATTCCTTTCCACCTAAAAGGTGCCTGTAATGCTTGAACTTTAAAGTTTCTTTTTTTCAAAGGAAGAAATCGCGCAATGGCGTTCTCTCTAAAAGTTCCTGAAGTTAATATATCTCCTCTACTTTCCCTCAAGAACTCATCTAATCTTCTTGGACTGAAAGATGAAACTAAAACTCTTTCTTTTGCATTAAGTGAGTTGATAATTTCTACAACTTTTTTTGCCATCCCTGTTTGCTTTAAATCTAGATTGAATTTCAACTTATTATTCATCATTAATGCATCGACTAATCTCACAAACGTTGTTTTTTTACCTTTTTGATTAGTTTTTTCATAAAATTTATAACCAGCATTAATTTTAGAAATTTCACTCCAATTGAAATCTTGAACTTTTCCAGAAACATTTGTCGTTCTATCAAAAGTTTCATCATGATGAAGAAATATTTCTCCATCTTTAGACATTCTTAAATCAGTTTCAAAGTGTGAAAAATCTTCTGTAATCGCTAGTTCTAGACCATGAAGTGTGTTCTCTGGTACTAGATTTGAGCCTCCCCGGTGAGGAATTATTAATGGTTTATCACCATCAAAATATGATTTATTATCCAGAAACCCCACCTGTAAAATTGAACTCCTTTAGATGCAAAGCTGGAACTTTCAACATTCCTTCTCCAAATTCTGAATCTGCATATCTAGACTTATTTCCAATAGATAAAATATTTCCCGGAGCAAGTGAAGCCATGAAGCTTTGCGTAAATCGTAATCTACCAACTGGTTTTATAATTTTTCCATTTTCAATTAAAAAAGAACCATTTCGATTGAGGCCAGTTACAACTTGGGTAATTGGATCTAAAACTCTGCAATACCAAAACTCATTTATGTATATGCCCCTTTTAACACTTTTAATCATTTCTTCTTGGGAGACATTTCCTTCTAAAAGTTTTATATTTGTACCAATTCCCCCAAAATTTTCTCCCCAGCCGAATAATTCATGGAAAGTATTTTTTGCATTTAATTCTTTTGAGGTTCGTCGAGTATGGAAGTACGTTTTTGAAACTCCATCTTTTACAATTTCTAAATTTCTTTTCTTTGATCCAGAAGCATCTATTTTAAATCCGATTGAATCATCATCTTCTGGTGTATCGACTAAATTTATTTGATCGTCAAACTGCTTTTCGTTTATGTTTATTGGACTCATGCCATCAATTTTGCTTTTTGCATTAAAACCGTAAACGCCAAGAAAAACTAATATTGTACTCACTGCTTCATGGCCAAGAATTACTTCATAATTTCCTGGCTCAATATCTTTCGGATTCTCTCCATCAATAGCTAGTTTTGCTGCCTCGCTACCGGCTTGTTGAGCATCAATGTCTGATAATAATATTCCTCCCCTATGAGAAGAACCAGCTGATGATTCAGTTCTAAAAATCCCATCAATAAATGCACTGCTAGAGGAATCAGATGAATTTAGACCATTTGTATTCCAAACAAAATAATTATTTATATAACTTGAACAATATCCTGCTGCATTCATTTTCTTTCCTTGGGAAACAAAATCATTAACTTTATTGGCTCTTTCATCAGGTGTTGATTCATCAATATTGGAAAGACCGTTGAATGATTCCGAAGAATCTGGAAAACCAGCCCACCCTTTATCTAATGGGCTATCATTTAGAGAATCTAATGCTCTAGAAACAAAATCCTTGGGATTTTTTAATGCGGTTAAGTTTGTTGAAATAGTTATAGTTTTAGAATCGTTATGTAATGTCAAAAACACATCAGCAGATTCTTCATCTACATTTTGATGAATTTGCGAATTAGCAAACCTAGTTAGAGCACTTTTAGAGTGCATCATTTTTAATTCACATTCTGTCCCAGATGGAATGTTTTTTTTAATATCTTGCAGCAAGTCCTCCCAAATTTTCATCCTCGGACTCCAATTCGTGTATTTTTAAATCTAGCGGGTGATGCGGGATGTCCAGTATGTCCTATCTGACTTGGCTGACCTTTGCCACAGTTTGGAGTTCCCCAAAAAACCCACTCATCTTCTCCTGATAGCATGTCCATATTTCCCCAGAATTCAGGAGTAATTCCCGTATATGTTGGGTTTTTGACCATATCGATAATTTTTCCATTTTTTACTAACCAGCCAACCTCACAACCAAACTGAAAATTTAATCTTATGTCATCAATGGACCAAGATCTGTTAGTTTCCATGTAAATTCCATTATCAGTAGCCTGTATAATTTCATCTAATGATGAATCTCCTGGAAGTAGCCCTACATTTGTCATTCTTACCATTGGTAATCTTCCAAAACCATCCGCGCGAACCATACCTCCGGGATCTACACCTGCTACAGCTGCGCTGTCACGTCCTGAAAGTACACCGGTCCATATTCCTTCTTTAACAATGTCTACTCGTTGAGCTGGGGTTCCCTCATCGTCATACTTAAAGGTTGCTAATGCTCCTGGGAGAGTTGCATCTGCAACAATGTTCATTAACTCAGAACCATATCTGTGTTTATTTAATTTTTCTAACTGTAAATGAGAAGTGCCAGCATAAGCAGCTTCCCAACCTAAAATTCTATCGAGTTCAATTGCATGTCCAACTGACTCGTGTATTTGAAGAGCTAGTTGACTTCCTTCTAAAATTAAATCCATTGATCCTTCTGGGCACTGCGGAGCAACCAATAATCTTTGAGACTCTTCAGCCAATCTTTCTACATGATTTTCGAATTCAAAACTTTTTACTACCTCCCAGCCCCCAGTTCTATATTCACCAAAAGATTGTGGATAAGATCTAATTTGAGTTTCACCATCACCAACTGATAGGGAAGAAATGCCACCACCTGATTCAATTATATTTTGATAAATTTCATGACCCTGACTTGAGGCAAACCATTTTTCTGTATCCCAAAAATCAAGTCTTCCAAACGCGCGCGAACTACCTAACTTTTTCATTTTTTCAGTAGATTCGATTAATAAATTAATTTGGTCAGAACTTGATACAGAAAAAGGATTTTCATCATGAGGTGTGGTGTAGCTATCTTGAACTACAGGTACATCGGCAAAGGGCATGTCGTCACCAGAAACCATAGCTGATGCTTTAGCAATTTCGTATGATTTCTTACCAGCTAGTTTTAATGATTCATTTGATAGGTTATAAGTTGAATAAAACCCCCACGAAGACCCAACTAATGCCCTTATTCCAATACCAATTTTTTCATTTTCATTAAAATTTTCAATTTCTCCATTTTTTGCTGCAATGCTTCTAGATTTTGAAATCAATACTCGTGCATCAGAGTATTTTGCACCACTTTCGATAGCTGAGTCTATTGCGATTTCGAGATATTCGAACATGTAATATAGATTAACAATTTAATAAAAAGTAATGAAATTAAATATTAAAAATTAGACTAAGTCTTGTTCTCTAATTCCAAATGAAGGATGTCTTAATCTACATAATGCTAATTTTTCTAGCTGTCTAATCCTCTCACGAGTTAGATCAAACTCTTCACCTATTTCTTCGAGTGTCCTAGGTACGCCATCATAAAAACCATATCTTAAAGCTAGTATTCTACCTTCTCTTTCAGGAAGTCTACTAATACTATCTCTGAGGCTTTCAGCTACATCTAAATCTTGAACAATTAACGATGGGTCACTAGCGTCTTCATCTTGGATGAAATCACCTAGTTGTGCTCCATCTTCACCAACAGGCTGTTCTAATGAAACTGTATCAGCAACACTTAAAGCAAGTTCAACCTTATCAACTCCGACACCAGCTTCTTTTGCTATTTCTTGTGGCTTCGGATCTCTACCTAATTCTGCTTTGAGTTGAGCTTGTGCAGCTCTAACAGCCGCCATTGTGTCATGAAGATGTACTGGAATTCTTACTGTTCTAGACTTGTCAGCAATTGCTCTAGTAATTGCTTGTCTTATCCACCATGTTGCATAAGTGGAAAATTTAAATCCTTTACGCCAGTCAAATTTTTCTACTGCTCTAATTAATCCAAGGTTTCCTTCTTGAATTAGGTCAAGAAAATCGATACCAGAGGTGTTTGCGTATCGTCTTGCATTTGCAACAACTAACCTTAGGTTTGCTGTAAGAAATGCATCTTTTGCCTCAGCACCTTTTTTTCTATCTCTTTTTAATCTTATTTCACCTTTTTTATCTTTGAATTGTTTTTTTCCAAGCTTAATAGATGCTTTTTCTCCAGATTCAATTTTCTGAGCCAACTCAACTTCTTGCTCAGCTGTCAAAAGATCAAAATTTCCAATTGCAGTTAAATATTGGCTTACTAAGTCAGTAGTTAACTTTCCTTTATCGTCTGCAAGTTTCTTTGTGAGTGATTTAGCTTTTTCCCTTGCTGCTTTCTCCTGTTCTGGAGTTAAAGTTGTGTCTTCATTAGAAAAATCAGCCTCTTTAGTATTAGGCTTTGGCTTTGAGGGTATTGTTTTAGTTACCATTAGTATTTTGACTTTCCATAGTTGTATCTAGTTACAAAGATGAAGTGTATAACTATGTTGAAATTAAAGCTAATTTATTGATGATTTATTTTTATCTTATCCATGCTTACATATATATATGTAATCCACAATAAATCAGCAATCGCAAGGTGCAAAATGCTCAATAAAAGCAAGATATTAGACAAAACATTCAATACTCCAAGAATTACGGCAATAAATACTAAAATCTGAAAAAACTTAACATCGATTTTGTAATCTTTTTGAACTTTTCTTGATTCAATTATTAATGCTACTGATAATCCCGTTGCCACCATGGGGTGTAAAATTCTTAATCTTGTTAACAGCTCGGAGGTCCTATCAAAGTCTTCCATCAATCCTTCATAGAATGAAGCACTTGGAAATAAAACATCTGCTAAAGCTGTGATTGAACCAGTAGCGCCACTGAGTAAAAATAAAAAAGCAATGAAAACAAATCTTCTATCCCAAAGCTGTTTAATGTTTTTAAAATTATTAAGTAAAACTTTGTAAAGTATGGCGTAACATGCCAGCAATCCAAAAGTGTTAACCAAGTGTATTGGAACAGCAATTATGCGTGGGAGAGAACTATTTAACCCGACCCATTCATATAAAACAATTACCGCTCCAATTGCAGCTTCAAAGAGAACAAAAAATGTTAAAAAATTTACCGTTGTCCTGACGATGCTTCCTTTACTCATGTTTCTTGACTTAATAAAAATTATGAGCGTGACAATAAGTAGGATTCCGCTAACCGATCTATGGGAAAACTCTATTACTTCAGACGTGTCTGATAATTGGGGAATAATTTTTCCTTTACATGTAGGCCATGTTGATCCACAGCCATCTCCTGACCCAGTGGCCCTAACAAATGCTCCCGCCAAAATAGATAATATTGATAGGACAATTCCAAGCTTTGTATAAGATATTAGTTTCACAATATATTGTTAATAAAAAGATTGAGCGATTCCCAAAAGAGTCGGAAAAAACTAATAACAACAACACCTAAAACAGAAAGTAAACTCAAAGTTTTAATATTTCTAGATAAATAAAATCCAAGTTGCTTGTCATCATACAAATAAGGTTGCTCTAGATCGCCTTCTTCGTTAATTAAAACTTTATTTGGTACTTCTTGATCTAGAAAAGAGGTGTCAAAATCTGAATCGTAATTGAACTCATTATTAGATTGAGTTTCACGTTGGAAAATATTTCTAAGCCGATCGATTCTCGTATTGGAAATCTCAAGCTTTTCGTTATTAACTTTAAATATCTCATCTTCTGAACTAGTTAGGGAAGAGAAATTATTTTCTTCAGTTTTAAACCCTTCAAGCGACTTAATTATCTCGGTTCCTAATATGCCCTCTAAGGCATCAACAACTTTGCTATCGGTAGGAAAACTCATGCCTGTTTCCCACATCTTTACATCTTTTACCTTTACGCCAGTAAAAGAAGCTACCTGCTTATTACTAAGTTGTCTATCCTTCTTTAATCTATTAAATGTATTTTGAAAATTACTCATTAATCTTAATTCTATTCCATTAATATTTTTTTATATAACTACTCTTAATAATGGAGGTGAATGAGCGCCTGGTGGGCTCCACAGTCTTCAAAACTGTTGAAAGGTGTAATAGTCTTTGGCAGGTTCGATTCCTGTCCACCTCCGCTAATTTATAGTTTTTTCATGTTTATTATAAGAAAATGACAGAAGATAAAGATTTATTAGAAGACATTAAGTTTGCTCCGGCAGGTTTTAAAGTTTCTCCAGGTTGGAGGGTTGGACACTTAAGAGAAGAAACAATTACAAAGTCGGGGCTATTAGTTCCTGCAGGAAGTGAAAAAACTTCAGAAGCTCTTCCTCTAATTGATGTGGATACTGAAAAGCAATTCTGGGCTGTTGCAAGCGGCGCTTGGAAATTTATTTGGCCACCAACAGGGAAGGTGGTTTTAGCTGTAAGAGAATCACAAATTATTGCAGAAGAAGAGATTTCAAATACATCTGATAATGGTCAACTACCAATAATGAAATAATTGAATCAAAGAAATAATCCAAATCAATCTGATAAAAAGTTACTTACGGTATCAGATAGAGATATATTTGTAACAACTCAAAAAGCCTTGTTAGTTGGCATAATTCTTAAAAACGAAACAAGAGCAGATAAAGAAGAGTCCTTAAAAGAATTGGTAAATTTAGTCAAAACCGCAGGATCTAGTCCCACTATCATACAAACGAAACGAGTAGAAAAAGTTGACCCAAAAACATTTATTGGAAAAGGGTCAGTTGCTGAATTAGTTGATATATCAAAAGCAAATGATATTGATGTAGTCTTATTTGATTGTGAGCTAACACCCAATCAGCAAAAAGAATTACGAACTTTGTTCCAGTGTGATGTTGTAGATAGAACGGGATTAATTCTTGATATATTTGCACTTCATGCCCAGTCGAAAGAAGCAACCTTGCAAGTTGAATTGGCTTTAACTACTTATTTAAAACCACGTTTGGCTGGTTTGGGCAAAACACTAAACCAACAAGGTGGTGGAATTGGCACAAGGGGTCCTGGGGAAGCAAAGCTTGAAACTGATAGTAGATTAATTGACAATAGAATTAACAGACTTAAAAAGGAAATTAAAAAAGTAGCAAAACAAAGACAGGTTCAATCTAGTTTCAGAAGAAAAAACAATACACCGCTTGTATCAATTGTGGGTTACACAAATGCAGGAAAATCAACTTTGCTTGAAAAGATTACATCCTCGAAAACCTACGTTGCAAACGAATTATTTGCTACTGTTGATTCTCTGCAGAGGGAATTAAGGATAGATGAAATCACCGAGCCTATTATTATCTCAGATACAGTTGGCTTTATTCAAAACCTACCTACTACATTAATTGAATCTTTTAAGTCCACACTCACAGTAGTTAAAGATGCTAATTTACTTATTCATGTAGTCGATGCCGCATCAGCAATCCCACAAATGCACATAAATATAGTTCATGAAATATTAGATCAGATTGAATCTAGCGTTCAGGAAATACTAGTTTTTAATAAAATAGACAGAATTGATACAGCTTCTTTAAATTTTTTAAAAGAAAAATATGAAGATGCACATTTTATTTCATCAACAGAAGGTACTAATTTAGATAAATTGGTTTCAGAAATTATATTTCAAATTCTTGGAGATTTACGAACAGTTACACTTTTAACCTCTCCAAAAAATCTTGACTCCCTTCACAAGTACTCAAAAATTATAAACGTAATTAATAATGAAAATCAGCTTGAAGTTGATGTTGAAATAAGAAATTACTACCTTAACAATTTACTTGAAAGAGAAGTTGTTAAAATCTTATCATGAACAACCATATTGGAATTGTTGGAATAGGAGTAATGGGCAGTAATATTGCTCTTAATTTTTCTGACAATGACATAAATGTGAGTGTTTATAACAAATCTCAAAACAAAATTAATCAACTCATTTCAGAAGACTCATCTAAAAATATTTATGGTTTTACAGATTTAGAAGAATTTGTTAAAAGCATTCCAAAGCCTAGAAAGATTTTAATGCTTGTTCCATCTGGAGAAGCGACTAATAGTGTTGTAGAAAATTTATTTAATTTTATTGAAGAAAAAGATACATTAATTGATGGGGGTAATGCATATTATCTAGACAGTATCGATTTAGGGAAGAGGTGTAATAAGCAAGGAATAGAATTTATTGGAATGGGTATTTCTGGTGGCGAGACCGGGGCTAGGACAGGTCCTGCATTGATGCTTGGCTATGAAAAAAAAATTCCTGAAGATTTGATATCTATGATGAGGAAAATTGCAGCAAAAGCTGACGGTCTGGAATGTGTTGGGCTATATGAAGGATTTGGTACTGGTCATTTTATTAAAATGCTTCACAACGGAATTGAATATGCTGAAATGCAAATACTTGCTGAAGCGTATAACATATTGAGAGCTGCGGGCTTTAATAATGTAGCTGCATCAGAATTTTTTGATAACTTAAAAAAAGAGCAACAGTCTTCATACTTGATTGAAATAACATCTAGCATATTAAATACTCAAAAAGATGGTGTGTACTTAATAGATAAAATTAAACCCATTGCAAATCATAAAGGAACAGGCAAACTGACTGTTGAAACTAGTTTAAATTACGGTTTTCCTCTGCCTAGCATTTTTGAAGCATTCAATGCAAGGGTTGAAAGCAATTACCAAAAAATTTGGCCAATCACTGCCAAAAATATAAAAATAGAACTTAATCCCAATGAATTGAAAGAAGCTATTTATTTTTCTCGCCTTTCAACCCTAACTCAAGGAATTTTATTTATTGAGTACTTTAGTAAACAGGAAAATCTTGAAATTAAAATTGAGGACGTTATGCAAAATTGGTTAGAGGGATGCATTATTCGTTCAGATCTATTAAAAGAAATCAAATCAATTTTGAAAGATGGTCCTCCAGGTAGGTCTATAGTTGAATTAAAACAAATACAAAAAAATTTAGATATAAGACTCGAAAATACAAAGTTTTTGTTATCAAATTGTATTAAAAACAACATACCCACACCTGTAATGTACTCATCTCTCAACTGGTATATCAATTCATCTTCAGAGTTCAATCCATCATCTTTGATCCAAGCCCAAAGAGATTACTTTGGTGCCCATACAGTTCAGCTTCATGAAAGTGATGAATTTTTACACTTGAACTGGGATTGATTTCAAAATTAACTAATATTTGTTAATGAATCAAAATATATTACTTCCAAAATTAGCAATTCCAAACAGATACGAAGTTCATTTAGATATTAACCTTGAAAATTTTACTTACAACGGTTCAGAAACTGTCTTTATTGAAGTTGTTGAAGACACAACAGAATTACAACTTCATTCAGTTGGGCTAGCGATAAATAGCTGTTTTGTTGAAAATGACAACGGAGCACATATTGATGGATCAGTAAATTATCTCAAAGATGATGAGAAAATTCTTCTTAACTTTGAAGATAGCATAGAGACTGGCGACTGGAAGTTGTACATAGACTTTACTGGAAATGTTGTTGATGACTTAAGAGGTTTTTATAGAAGTAAATTTATAGATAAAGATGATCAAGAAAAGTGGATTGCGACAACACAGTTTGAACCAACTGCTGCAAGAATGGCATTTCCTTGTTGGGATGAACCTGAATTTAAATCAGTATTTTCTATTACTTTAACTTCAGGTGAAAGCGATATAAGAATTAGTAATGAAGCTGTATTGAGTGAATCAAATAAAGACGGAAGAACCACTACGAAGTTTGTTGATTCAATGCGAATGTCCACTTATTTGGTAGCTTTTATTGTTGGACCACTTGAGATTACGGAAATTGGAAAATCTAAATCAACTAATGTCAGAGTTGTGCACAGGCCAGGATTCAGTCACCAAACCAAATTTGCCGGTGAAGCTGCAATGAAAATTTTGGATTTTTTTGAAGACTATTATGACATAAAATATCCTGGTTCAAAACTTGACTTGATAGCAATTCCTGATTTTGCAATGGGTGCTATGGAAAATGTGGGTGCAGTTACATTCCGTGAGACTCTGCTATTAATTGACGTAGAAAAAGCTACAAGAGCGGAACTATCGAGATCTGTAGAGGTGGTTGCACATGAATTAGCACATATGTGGTTTGGTGATTTAGTAACAATGAAATGGTGGGATGGAATTTGGCTTAATGAAGCATTTGCGAGTTTAATGGAAGTGATAGCATCTGAAGCTACATATCCAGAATTCAAGTTATGGAATGAATTAAATTTGGCGAGAAGTCAAGGCTTTAATGTAGACTCTCTGAAATCATCTAGACCTGTCGAGTTTGAAGTAGCAACACCTGAAGAAGCCGAGGAAATGTTTGATGTCTTAACCTATCAAAAAGGCTCAACTGTTTTGAGAATGTTTGAAACGTTTATTGGAGAGGACAATTTTAAATCTGGAGTCAGAAAATATTTAAAAAAATATCAATATAAAAACACTCACTCAACAGATCTTTGGAATGAGTTAACTGAGACTTCAGAGTATGAGATAAATAAAATACTCCCAACATGGATTAAACAAGAGGGATATCCAATTGTTTCGGTAGAAATCCAAGATTCTTCTTTGAAATTATCTCAAAGAAAATTTCTTATTGATGGGAGTACTGATGACTCACTCTGGCATATACCAATAAATATTAAATATTTAGATACAAAGAGTGAAAATAAATTATTACTTGCAAGTGTATCCGAAAATTTTGAAAGTAAAGGAAGTGTTCCTTATATTAATAATGGGGGGTGGGCCTTTTTCCATACTGCATACAGTAGTGAGCTTCTTCAGGAGATATCTATCCATTTTGAAGAACTTGACATAAATGAAAGATATCGTCTTTTAGAAGACTCCTGGATGTCATTAAGAATTAGCCAGATATCTCTTGATGACTTCATGGATTTATTAGAACTATATAAATATGAAAAAGATAAAAATATTTGGGCCCTTGTATCTGGAATATTTTCAACAATGTATAAAATTTTTCCTGATCAAAACCTGGGGACCTTCATTGGACGATTTTGTAAACCAAGCTTAGAAATTTTAGGTAAAGAATACAATGAAAATTCAAGCCAAGAAGAATCTCAACTCAGATCAATAGTATGTGGCTTGTATGCAAAATATTCAAATGATAAAGAATTTAACAACTATTTTGTAAATTTATTTGAAACTAACAAATATGCAGAATACAACGATGGCAATTATTACAATCTAGTCCTTTCAATTGCTGGTATGGATCCATCAGTTTCTGTTACAAAATTTCTTGATAAGTTCATACAGGCTGAGACTCCCCAGATTGAAGGAAGATATAGAGCAATGTTGTGGGGATTAAGTGACCCAAAAACTCCAGAAATTGTTTTAAATGCAATCTTAGAAGGTACTATCCGTGGAGCAGATGCACCATATATTGTTTCGGGGTTAATTTCTCATACTGAAAATGGTGAAACTGCTTGGATGGCTGTAAAAGATAGCTGGGACAAACTATTAAAAGTTATGCCTGAATGGACATCATCAAGGATACTTGATGGGCTTCCTTCAATATATAACGAAGTGCTTGGAAACGATATAGAGAAGTTTGTAAAGTCAAACCCCCTTCCGTCAGCTGAAAAAATTACCAAACAAAAAATAGAACGCTTAAATGCAAATATTAAATTTAAAAATTCAATTATTAATTCACTTAAAAAGACTAAATTTGAATAATAGAGGAGAAAAATGAAACCAAGAATAGCCGTATTTTTACAACCACAACATGCAGAGTATGACCAAATTAGATCTGCTGCTTTGGAAGCAGAGCAGATTGGAGCTGATGTGATTTACAACTGGGACCATTTCTATCCCCTTTACAAAGAAGATGGAACTCAGTGGTCTGAGGGTGAAAAAAGAGAAGGAAAACATTTTGAATGCTGGACTATGCTTGCCAGCTGGGCCGAAGTTACCAGTAAAGCTGATATAGGGCCACTTGTTACTTGTAACTCTTATCGTAATCCAGAATTATTAGCTGATATGGCGAGAACTGTTGACCACATTTCTGATGGTAGATTAATTTTAGGTATTGGCTCAGGATGGTTTGAACAAGACTATGAGGAATACGGATATGAGTTTGGTACAGCGATTTGGAGACTAAAAGAGCTTGAGAAGTCACTCGAACGAATAGTAAGCAGAATGCAAAAATTAGACCCTCAACCTAAAAGAAAAATTCCTATATTAATTGGTGGTGGTGGTGAGAAAGTTACCTTGAGACTAGTGGCTCAATACGCTGATATATGGCATGGGTTTGCAACAAAAACAGAAGACAGGAGTGGGATTGAAACAGTTGCTCATAAAAACTCTGTATTAAACAAGTGGTGTGATGAAGTTGGAAGGAATCCCAATGATATCCAAAGATCAATTGGTATAGACATAAATAGAATTGACCTAGCAGATGAACTTTTAGCAGCGGGTGCCACGGAGGTTACTCTAGCAGTTAATGGACCAGGCTATGATTTAACTAAAGTTAAAGAATGGATTTCTTGGAGAGATTCAAAAAAGTAGATAACTAAGTATGGACATATTAATTCTCTTATTTGGTTTTTCACTTGGATTAATTTTTCTTGTAAAGGGTGCTGACGAAATGGTTAGCTCAGCAGTTCAGATTGCAATGAAGTTTAAAATTCCTAACTCAATTATAGGAGCTACCTTTATTGGGTTTGGTACCTCTGCACCTGAATTATTTGCAAGTACCGGTGCAGCCATAAATGGGGACTTAGATTTAGCAATTGGTAATATTATTGGTTCGAATATTGCCAATTCTTTACTAGTTGTAGCTGTCTTGTTTTTGACGATTCCAAAAGATTTCAATAAAAAAATTAAAATCAATCATACAAGCCCATTGTGGATGGCTGTCTTAACAACTATTTTCGTTTCAACATATATATTTACTAAAAGTTTCCCTTTGGGGTTAGGAGTTGTTCTTTTAGTTCTTGTAATTTATGTAACATACAAAATGGTTAATAGCGAAGGTGTTGAGGACGATGAGTTATTTGTTGATGAAAAAAAATATTTATGGCTTAGAGGCTTTCTTTCTTTAGCTGCAACTTTGTATGGTAGTCAGCTTGTAGTTGATAATGCAGTAAAACTTGCTGAAGTATTTGGAGTTTCCTCTCTTGTCGTAGGCTCTACAATTATTGCTATTGGCACAAGCCTTCCTGAGGTTGCTGGAACAATAGCGGCAGCAAAGTTAAAAAAGCCAGATATTGTTTTTGGGAATATATTTGGTTCAAACCTTTTTAACATTGGCTTAGTTGGCGGTGTTGCAATATTAGTAAGCCCTGGAGAGATTGAAGCACAAGTAGACTATCAATTATTCCTGATGTATTTTGTATCATTCTTGGTAATTTTTCTATCACGAAACACCCTTAAGAGAAATGGGGTTTTGGGGTATGTGCTAATGAGCCTTTACGTATTATTTCTAATTAGTTTGTTTTAATATTTTTATTTTTAAAGAAAAAAATAATTCCTAATATTGCTAACAGAGTTCCACCAACCTGATTCCATGTGAGGGTTCCGATAGTTGCATCCCCCATTCCGAACCTTAGTGTATCAAGAAACGCCCTTTGGGTTCCGTACCAAAAAGCCCACAAACCGATCCAAGCTCCTTTTCCAAAAGTAAATTTTTGTTGAAAATATCTAAAAATAAAAAATACTCCTAGCGCAAGAACTAAATCATACATAGCTACATGGTGATAGGTACCACAGGTAAGCAAAGGTTCCGCACACTCTAAAGAATTATGTTGTGGGGCTAAATCATAACCAGGTTTGACTTCATATCCTAAAAAGGAATCTGTTTGTCGACCTAGGTGTTCAACGATCGCTAAATCACCGATTCTTCCAACAACTGTTCCTAAGATAAGGCCTGTAGCTGCATAGTCCCCATATTGTTTAAAGTCTTGTTTGTTTAAGATACTAATTTTGATGTAAGCAGCAATTATCCCGCCAGCCATTCCACCCATAATTGAATAACTTCCAGTAAGAGTAAATATATCGCCCCAACCATAGTTTGGACTGTTGTACAATTGAGCTGGTATTGTAAAGAATCGTGCACCTAATATGGCACCAAAAATTGCCCAAGTAAGAGCATCCGAAAACAAAATGCTGTCAGCACCATCTTTATCAGATAACTTTAATGCGTGACTTGCTCCAATATAAAATCCTATAGCAGCAAACACTCCGTGTAATGAAAGAGAGATAGGCCCAACTTGAGTAATTGGGATTGGAGGATAGGTAATTGATAGCAATACTTCTTGCATGTTTAGATACTACCTAACGTAATAAAAATGTCACCAACCATTGATAAAAATATGACAGCTAAATAAGTATTTGAAAATATGAAGTATGAAATAGGTTTCACTTTGTCAATGTAAAGTCCATAAGATTTATACATTAAATATATTCCAAATAAAAGTGCTAGAACAAGATAGGTAATTCCTAACTGAAGTATAGGTGCTAAGAGTATTGAGGTTATTACTGTTGCACATGAATAAACTCCAATAAAGATAGCAGTTCTCTTTTTAGATTCCTGAGTTGGCAACATTGGGAAATCAGCATCTTTATAATCATCTATATTTTCTAATGACAAAGCCCAGAAGTGAGCTGGTGTCCATAAAAATACCAATAGAAATAATAACCAAGATCCAATTTCAAGTTCAGCACCGGTTGCAGACCACCCAATTAATACTGGTGCTGCACCTGCTGCACCTCCTATAACAATATTTTGATTAGTTCTTGGTTTTAGAATTAATGTATAAATAAATGAGTAAAAAATATTTGCAGATAGGGCAATATTTGCTGCAAGGGTTGTGGACTGAGTGTATAGAATCAAATATCCAAACAGTCCAAGTGAAATTGAGTAAATATAAGCATTTTTTTTACTTACTTCTCCAGTTACTAGTGGCCTGTTTACTGTTCTCTCCATTAAGCTGTCAGTTGAGATTTCAAATATTTGATTCAAAACATTTGCACTAACTGCAAGCAGAGTTCCCCCTAGTACAGTAAATAAAATAAGCTCCAGAGGTGGAAATCCATAAATAGAGACAACCATTGAGGGTACAGTAGTGATCAGTAATAATTCAACAATTCGCAATTTGGAAAGTTTTAAATACTTAATTGCTATTTTTTTACTATCAACTTTCATACTGACATAGTACTTAAAATTACACTATATATTGTTTCAACGCTATCCTTAAATATTGTTGATAATATAAAATATGCTTGTGAAAAAAATTTTAAAAGTTAAAAACCTTAAATTTACTCCATTTATTTTTCTATCTGCATGTATTGAAAATGCACCATTGGACTCATTAAGTCCTGAAGGACCATATGCAAGATCTATAGATGAACTATTCTGGATAACTTTTTGGATAGCTGTAGGTGTCTTTGTAATTGTTCAAGGAGCATTACTTTTATCTGTTTTTGTTTTCAAGGAAAAACCAGAAAGCCCCGAGCCGAAACAAATTCATGGGAATACAAAATTAGAAATATTGTGGACTGTAATCCCTGTTTTAATTCTCGCTGCAATTGCGGTTCCAACTGTTCAAACAATTTTTGATTTAGCTAGAGAGCCAGAAGATGCTTTAAAAATAGAGGTAATTGGTCACCAATGGTGGTTTGAGTATAAATATCCAGATTATGGAATTACAACAGCAAATGTTTTAGTAATCCCAGCCGATAAACCAGTTCGACTTGAAATGTGGTCTAATGATGTTCTTCATAACTACTGGGTTCCAAAGCTTAATGGGAAAAGATACCTTGTGCCCGGACAGACAACATATTTAAACCTTCATGCTGATTCTCCAGATGAGTTTTGGGCTCAGTGTGGAGAATATTGTGGATTAAGTCATTCAAAAATGAGGGGTAGGGTCTTGTCATTATCACAAAAAGATTTTGATAGCTGGGTCGAAAATGAGCAAAAAAATGCAACTGCATTTAGTAATGAAGATCTTTCTCTAGCTGCTGAGGGGCAACAGGTATATCTCAATGCTGGTTGTACACAGTGTCACGTTGTTAACGGAGTCTGGGATGTACAAGGTGATAGGATTGCTCCAAACCTTACACATTTTGCGGTTAGAAATGTTTTTGCTGGAGCTGCGTTAGAAAACAATAGAGAGAATTTAACAAGGTGGTTAGCCAATCCTGCAGAAATAAAACCTGGTACATTTATGCCTAACCTTGAATTGACCGAATCAGAAATAAATGCTTTAATTGCTTATCTGGAGACACTTAAATGACAAAAATTATTGAACCAAAAAAACAGAGTAATATCTTTAGAAGACCATCATCAGAAACTGGTATATGGAGCTGGATCACAACTGTAGATCACAAGCGAATTGGTATTATGTATGGATATGCTGCATTCTTTTTCCTTTTAATAGGGGGGCTTGAAGCATTAGTTCTTAGAATTCAACTTTCACAACCTGATAATAATTTCCTTACTGCAGCTGAATATAACGCTATGTTCACCATGCATGGAACTACCATGATTTTTCTTGCAATTATGCCAATAAGTGCTGCTTTTTTCAATTATTTATTGCCACTTCAGATTGGTGCTAGAGATGTTGCATTTCCAAGATTAAATGCTCTATCCTTTTGGATTTTCATATTCGGAGGTGCTTTTCTTTATTCAACATTTATATTCGGTACAGCTGGAGCACCAGAAGGTGGATATTTAGCTGAGGAAGTTGGTTGGCTTGGTTCAGCACCGAATGGTGGTTGGTTTGGCTACCAGCCTAATGCAGGAATGCAGTATTCTCCTGGAACAGCAATGGACTATTGGGCAATAGGTCTTCAGATTCTTGGTATAGCTTCCTTAATATCTGCATTCAACTTCATAACAACAATCATAAATATGAGAACTGAAGGCATGAGGTTTATGAGGATGCCAGTATTTACTTGGATGACATTTGCTGTTTCTTTTCTTTTAGCTTTTTCTTTACCAATAATTGCTATTGCTCTTTTCTACGTAACGTTTGATAGAAAATTTGGAACTACATTTTTCTTAACGGAAGGTGGCGGTGATCCAGTTTTATGGCAACATCTTTTCTGGCTATTTGGACATCCGGAGGTTTATATTCTAATACTTCCAGCATTTGGTATAGTCTCTGAAGTCTTGCCAACATTTTCACGTAAACCACTATTTGGCTACGCTGCAATAGTATTTGCTGGTTTTGGAATAGCTTTTATAGGTTTTGGAGTTTGGGCCCATCACATGTTTGCATCTGCAATCAGTCCAGTTGCACAAGCTGGTTTTGGTTTATCAACAATGGTCATTGCGGTACCCACGGGTGTAAAAATATTTAATTGGCTTGGAACCATATGGGGAGGAAAGCTTAAGTTAAACACGCCAATGCTATTTTCCCTTGGTTTTATAGGAATGTTTGTAATAGGAGGCCTTAGTGGGGTCACACACTCTGTAGTACCAGCAGACACACAACAAACTGATACTTACTATGTAGTTGCTCATTTTCATTATGTATTATTTGGCGGCGCACTTTTTGGAATATTTTCCGGACTTTATTATTGGTTTCCTAAAGTGTGGGGCAAAATGTATAACGAAACACTTGGAAAAATTCATTTTTGGCTAATGTTAATTGGTTTTAATCTCACCTTTGGACCTATGCATTGGCTAGGTCTTCAAGGACAAGTTAGACGTACGTGGGTTTATGCAGAAGAAACGAACTTAGCATTCTGGAATGTTGTGGTTACTGTAGGGGCGTTCATAATTGCAATATCAATTATTGTGTTTATGGTAAATTGGATTTTTTCTAAACGGAATGGTGAGGAAGCGCCTTTTGACCCATGGGATGCAAGAACAATTGAATGGACAATTCCATCTCCAACTCCTGTTTGGAATTTTTCAAAGGCACCAATTGTAAAATCGTTAGATGATTTTTGGCACGCAAAATATAGTGAAGATGATGAGGGAAGAGCGGTAAGAAGAGAGAGTGCTGATCAACTTCTTCAAGAATTAGAAGAAGAAGGCCTTAATCCAAGCGAAAATATCGAGCTACCAAATCCTTCCTATTATCCAATCATATTGGCTTCTGGATTGCCATTTTTAGGCTATGCAGTCATATACTACTCTGTACCCCTAGCAATTATTGGATCGCTCTTATTGCTAATCGGTGGTTTTGGTTGGGGTACTGAGCCATTAGAAGAACATATAGAAGAATCAGAACATGAGTAGCTCTCATGCCTACCCGCACGAACCTACAGGGGTAGAAACTAGAAAACTCGGTATGTGGGTATTTTTATCTACTGAAATTCTATTTTTCGGAACACTAATCACTACGTTTATGATTTTTAAAGGAAGAGATTTTCCTGGAATAAAGCTCACAGATGTTTATGACATTCCTTTTACTTCTATTAGCTCTTTTATCTTGCTAATGAGTTCTTTAACAATGGTACTTGCTCACAATGCCCTTGAGGCAAATGATCAGGAAAAAACGAGAGTGTGGCTACTAGCAACAGCAATGCTTGGAGCAGTTTTTTTAGCGGGTCAAATATATGAATTTACCGAGTTCTATCATAAGGGATTTGAATTAGGTACTAACATTTTTAGTTCTACATTTTATGTTTTGACAGGTTTTCATGGACTACACGTTTTTATAGGTGTAGTTCTTCTACTAGCTTTATGGAGTATTGGACAAAGACAACAGGGTTTAACTTTAGAAGGTGGGATGAACCTAGAGTTTGTAGCTCTATATTGGCACTTTGTGGATATAGTTTGGATAGTATTGTTTACAGTTGTTTATTTAATTTAGTATGTCTGAAATTCATGTAGAACATCCCACGCCAAAAAAATATGTACAAATAGCTATTGTGCTTGGAGTGCTTACAGCCATCGAGATTGCGTTGTACTACACAGAAGATATTGTAGGTGTATTTACTGATCCTTTATTGATAATTTTAGCTGTAGGCAAGTTCGTAATAGTTGTTGGCTGGTTTATGCACTTACGTTTTGAAAATAAACTTATTAACAGGTTCTTTACCGGTGGGATGATTCTTGCATTAATCCTATTCGCTATTGTGATGTTTGAACGAGCATCGGCAAATTTTTTCTAGAATAAATGCAAAACTTACCATGGCACCCACATTACGATGTATGGGCATTAATTTTTTCTCTTGTAATATTTTTTGAGTTTTCAACAAAAAATAAATCTATAAAGAGTGAAAAAAGAAAATTATGGTACTCAGGAATAATTATACTTTGGATTTTTACTGATTATCCATTGCATGATATTGGGGAGAAATATCTCTTCTCTGTTCACTCGGTTGAGCACCTAGTTTTGGCATTAGTCTCCCCACCACTTTTATTACTTGGCATGCATAAAGAAATGAAGAAAATAATATCAATAAAACCGTTTATTCTTATTTTAAAATTCACATCAAAGCCTGTAGTTGCATTTTTCTTATTTAATTTTGTTATGGTAGGAATGCACTGGTCTTCCGTTGTAAATTTAATGGTTACAAATACCCTTTTTCATTTCTTTATACATTCAGTGATGCTTCTTGTTTCATTAAATATGTGGATTCCTGTAATCGGATTTAATGAAGAAGTAAGACCAATAAATTCAGCAGCAAGAATTGGCTACTTATTCCTCCAGTCCCTTTTACCAACAATCCCTGCGAGTTTTCTTGCTTTTGGAACCGAACCTTTATATACGGCTTACTTAAACAATGACAATATTTTTAATATTTCAGTTATAAACGATCAAACACTTGCTGGATTGATACTAAAACTTGGTGGAGGGATTATTTTGTGGATTTCCATATTAATAATTTGGATGAGGTGGTATCAAGATGAAAAAACATTTGATGATGTAGTTAGAAATAACACATCTGACTAGAATTATATAGATTTTTAAAATGGATGAAAAACAATTAGAACAATTGAGTAGTTCCAGTGGGATACCTTTAGAGCTTTTATCTAGATCAATTCAAGCAAGAGCTGAATCCTCTGGAGTAACTCCAGCGGATATACTAAATAGTTGGTCTGGTGGTGAGGCTATTAATCCCCTTCCTGTTTCTAACGAAGAAGTTGATGTAGTAGAAGAAGCTGCAAATGAAGCAATCAGTAGTCCTAATAGTCATGGTGAAACTGTAGAAGAACAACTTGAAGAACCAGAATTTGAAGAAAATATAAATCAGGAAACTTCTTCCTCAATTGCAGTGATGGTAGAAGATATACCTCCTCCTGTGACAATAAGTCAAAAAATAATTAAATCTCTAAGATACGGGATAGGTTTTGGGGTAGTTGCGGGGTTTATTCAAGGTCTTATAGCAAGTTCTTACTTATACGATGGACTCATTCTTGAAGCTGAAACACAGAACTTGATTGCTGAATATAACCCAGTAGCATTTGTATCGATCGTATCTCTTTCTACAGCATTTTTTAGTATTTTGAACTCACTAAATCTGAAAAAAATTCTTGACTCAAATTTTGAAGGATTTGGAGTACTAACAACAGACAGAGAGTCAATCTACACCGGGGCAGGGCTGGGTCTAGTTTTTGGCTCTTCTACCGCTTTTTATGTTATAAGTAGTATTGGTCAAAGAATTGAAGGAATTCTTCCAGAAGATCCGGTTGTTAACTTAATAAGTGTCAGTGGAGCTTTATGGAGAATAGTTATCCTTTCATCCATTATCCAAGCTTTAGTTTCTATAATTTCAATGCTTCTTGGAGTTCCTAAGGGACTGGATAGATATGAAGATCTTGAAGCAAATAAGATTCGGAGCAGGATAGTCGGGTCAATTGTTATACCTCTTGGCTCAATAGTGGTGGGTGGTATTATTGCGGTAGCTATTGCTCAAATTTTTCTTAACTTTCATGAATATGCTCCTCTTTTTGCACTAATAATTTCTGCAGCAATTTTGTTATTTGCGAGTGTTATGAGTTCTGCTCCAAAAATTAAAATAACTAGAAGTGAAGTTATTATCGCTTCTGCTGGAGTGTTAACTCTAATTATTATTATTGCAAGCGTTGCAGCAAGTCAGCATTAATAAATGAATAACAATTTTGATAGCTTAGAAAGTGTAGATTCTTACCTTTCCGATCCAAGATGGGACAATATTAAAAGAGACTACGATGCTAATGGTATTAGTTCGCTAAGGAGTCCCTTCCGGGTTGTAAATACTATTTCAGAAGAAGGGTCTAAGTCTTTACTAAACTTACTTCAAAGAGACGATTGTTGGGTTTCAGGATTAGGTGCAGCTACAACACAACAGGCTGTGCAGATGTTTAATCTTAGTTACGAAATTATTTATATAAGTGGCTGGCAAGTTGCTGCAGAAAGTAATAATGGTGAAAATACTTACCCTGACCTTTCACTCTATCCATCTAACTCAACGCCTAATTTTATTAATAAAATCAACAATACTCTCGTTAGAAAAATTTCTGAACATAAAGAAGGTGTCTTGCCTCCTATTGTTGCTGATGCTGAGTCAGGTTTTGGTGGTGTTTATAGTGTCTTTAATTTAACTTCACAATTTATTAAAGCTGGTGTGTCTGGTTTACATTTTGAAGACCAACTTGCTTCTGAAAAAAAATGTGGTCATATGGGAGGCAAGGTAGTAATTCCTACTCATGAGTACATAAAAAAATTAAATTCTTCACGGCTTGCATCAGATGTACTTGGAAGCCCTGTTCTTCTAATTGCAAGAACCGACGCACTACACGCTTCTTTAATCACTTCCGATTTTGATGACGATGATAGAGAATTTTTAAGTAATAAAAGAACTAGTGATGGCTATTTTTCAATTAAAGATAACCATGGGTTGGCTATAAAAAAAGCTTTGAGATATTCCGAATATGCTGATGTTATATGGTGCGAAACAAATACACCGGACCTAGGGTTTGCTAAAGAATTTGCTGATGAAATCAAAAAGGTGTTTCCAAATAAAATACTAGCTTATAATTGTTCTCCTTCTTTTAACTGGATTGGGAAATTTAATGAAAGTGATATAAAAGAATTTCAAAAAAAGCTATTTGAACTTGGATACAAACTGCAATTTGTGTCACTTGCTGGTTTTCACTCATTAGCAAGCTCAATGTATGAACTGGCAAAAAATTATAAAGGCGGGGACATGAGCG
Source organism: uncultured Candidatus Actinomarina sp. (assembly GCA_902555055.1). Taxonomy (GTDB): domain Bacteria; phylum Actinomycetota; class Acidimicrobiia; order Actinomarinales; family Actinomarinaceae; genus Actinomarina. The sequence goes on along the minus strand of CACDQN010000001.1, from coordinate 119,732 downwards.
CAATTGTAAGCCTTCAGGAAAAAGAAATAAAACTATCAAAAGAAGGATACACCGCTATAAAGCACCAGCAAGAAGTTGGCAGTAATTACTACGAAACTATTGGAGAGGTTCTTTTAGGCGAAGAATCCGAATTACTTTCAACAAAAGACTCTACAGAAACTGATCAGTTTTAATAGAATATATCTATGACAAATTTTAAAAACAAAACAATAATCATGAGTGGCGGATCAAGGGGTGTAGGTCTTGAAATCGCAAAAGCATTAGGAAAAGATGGAGCGAATGTTGTAATACTTGCTAAAACAACTGAGCCTCACCCAACACTTCCAGGTACCATTTTTACTGCTGCTAAAGAAATAGAAGAAGTTGGCGGTACTGCTTTACCTGTTGTTTGTGACATAAGGTTTGAAGAACAAGTAGAAAGTGCTGTTGCTCAAGCTGTAGAAAAGTTTGGCGGAATAGACATTTGTATTAATAATGCAAGTGCTATTCATTTAACCGATACAATCAATACCCCTATGAAAAGATACGATCTAATGCATAATATCAATGTAAGGGGGACCTTTATGTTAAGCCAAAAATGTATCCCTCATCTTAAAGAAGGTAACAACCCTCATATTTTAACTCTATCTCCACCAATTGATATTGATAGAAAGTGGTTTGGGTTAACCCTGGCTTATACAACAGCAAAATACGGAATGTCTCTTGTTGCTCATGGACTGGCTGAAGAATTACAAAAATATAATGTAGCTTCTAACTGTTTGTGGCCAAGAACTTCTCTCGATACAGCAGCTGTTAGAAATGTAATTGGATCTGAATTAATTAAAGGTTCTCGAAAGCCTTCTATCTATGCGGATGCTGCCTATGCGGTATTAAAAAGAGATTCCTCAACCTGTACTGGAAATTTCTTTTTAGACCAAGATGTTCTAGAAGAAGAAGGGGTTACTGATTTTGATCAGTATGCTATTGACCCCGATGCGACACTAGTTTCAGACTTTTTTGTCGATGATAATCCTGAAGATTGGATTCAAGCTTTATAATCGGTATGAGCAAGTTTCTTAAATTAGTTCTTCTATCTACTTTTTTACTACTATTTGCGTGCGGGTCTGAAAGCGCAGCTAGCATTGACCCGCAAATTGTCAAAGTTGTTGATGATGAGTTTTCTCCAAAAGTACTAAGAGTTGAGCCTGGAACAACTGTAATTTGGGAATCTGGTGGTGCTAACAATCATAATGTAATAGCAAGTGATGGGTCTTGGCAGGCTATTTCATCCGATTATTTTGAGTATGGAATAATCACAAAAGGAGATCAATACGAACATACCTTTGATGAACCTGGAGTTTATGAATATTATTGCCCTTACCACGGAACTAACAACAAAGGAATGGTTGGAACAATTATTGTTGGTGATGTGGAATACACAGCAGAGCCAGAAAAGATAATCGTAGAGTTAAGTAAGAATGTGTTAGAGGTAGGCGAATCTAAAAATTTTTCAAATATTCAAGATGCAGTTGACGCCGCTATAGAAGGTGATTTGATTTTAATTAATGAAGGGGTTTATAACGAAAGTGTAACTATTACAACTTCTTACCTTACTATCAGGGGAACTAATAGAAATAAGGTGATTATTGACGGTGAGTTCATGAGAGAGAATGGGATACAGATTTATGACACTGATGGAGTTACTGTTGAAAACTTATCAGTTAGAAACTTTTCTTTAAATGGAGTCTACTGGAATGGCGCTAAAGGATTTAGAGGTTCATATCTTACTGTTTACAATAATGGAGATTACGGAGTGTATGCATTTGACTCAACTGATGGTGTATTTGATAATGTATACGCATCTGGACATCCGGACAGTGGTATCTATATTGGACAATGCTATCCATGTAATTCTCTTATTTTTAATAATGTAGTTGAAGGTAATGCATTGGGGTATTCCGGAACGAATGCAGGGGGCCATTTATATCTATTTAATAATATATGGAGAGATAATATGTCCGGCATTGTACCCAATACTCTTGACTCAGAATTAAACCCCCCTGGTCGTGAAACAACTATTGTTGGCAACTTAGTAATAGATAATAATAACTATGAAGCTCCGACAAATAGATTTGGACTTGTTGCTAAAGGCATGGGAATTGTTGTTCCTGGAAGAGTAGGAGATGTAATTGAAAAGAATCTTGTAATTAACCACAACAGGTACGGTATTGTTGCAAGTCCTATGCTTGATGCCAATTTATATTTTTCGCAACATGTACATGTTAAAAATAATGTAGTTCTTGATTCTGGGTATACAGATTTAGCACTTGCTGGTCCGTGGGGTCCTGGTAATTGTTTTGAAGAAAATATTTATCAAACAAGTACTCCTCCGATGCTTGAACAACTCCATAACTGTAGTAATTTAAACTCGTCAAATTTACTAGCAAGACTTCCTTTGCAGGGAGATCCTTCAGGGTTAATGATGCTTGCCGGGTTTTTTGCTGATGCTCAAACAGCAAATCTTGATAAAAATTTATATAAAGAATATCCTTGGCCAAAAGAACAAGTAACTATGGAGTTTCAGGATATATCTGCACCCTCACCTGCAATAAACTTATTTTATATACCAAATACCAAGGAAATAGAAATTCCTTTTGAGTTATTAGAAAAAGATTTTGAAAATTACTACAAAGCAGAAAAGGAGATAATTATGAGCGGAGTACCTATTTCAAGTCCAACCTTGTGGCAGTTGTTATTTCAACTATATGGATATCTAATGCCGTTTGTGTTGTATGCAGCATGGGCAGCTTTAGCAATCAAAGATATTGACACTAATGACAAAGTTCAAGGTGGAATGAAATATGTATGGCTTGCAATTGTATACTTGGTTCCATTTTTTGGAGTTTTAACGTATCACCTTGCAGGTCCAAGCAATATATCTAAAGCTATGAAGTTTGGAGCAATTATTGGCGGTTTATTTAGTTATATTGCCATTCTTGTAGCTGGTGCAATAATTAGTGGCTTAGTCTAAGATTTTTAATTAAAAAATAGAAATAATGTCATTTAAAAATGTTCTTTGTTTTGGGTCATTAAATCCAGACTTAGTTTACTTTATAGAAAAACTTCCAAGCCCGGGTGGAGATATACAAAGTAAAAAATATTTTATTCGGCCTGGAGGAACTGCAATAAACTGTGCTGAAAATATTGCAATGTGGAAAATCAATACTGCAGTAAGAGGAAACAGTATTGGCAATGATGAGTTAGGAAATTATTTAGTTGAACACTTAAATAATTTAGAAATCGTTCATAAAGATATTATCAAGGACAATACGATAACACCAACTTGTTCAATTTATATAGATGAAAGTGGTGAAAGAACTATTATCTCTTCAGGCTATGAGAAAAGTAACTGGAGTAATCTAAATAATATTCAAACCTACGACTCTTTGTTAATTGATAGGTATTCGATTAAATATGTTAAGGAAGAACTAAAAAAAGTTAAACAAAATAATGATATTTTTCTTACTCAAGCTGGCTATGAAGAAGAAATTGATTATGAAATCGATTTTTTAGTGGTTAGCAAAAATGAAATTGAAGTAAGAGAAGCAAATGAAATACTTGAAAGGGGAATGGCAAAATGGATATTACTTACCTCTTCTAACTTGCCTGCAAGACTACTGAGTTCAGATGGTGTGTTAGAAATTGTGCCACCTGACTTCAAAACAATTAATGCAACAGGTGCTGGTGATGCTACTGCGGCCTATATCTCTGCATTTGGAATTGAAGATGTTATTGATTCAGTGAAAAAAGCATGTGCAGCTGGTGCAATAGTCGCTGGAACTAATGACAAGCCCAGTTTAAAAATGATAGATGAAATAAGTAAGTTAGTAGAGATCAACCCAAGGTAATCGATTTAGTGTTTTTAAATATTTAGACTAAGATAATATCTATGGCTGTTGCATACAAAGCTCCCGTTAAAGACATAGTTTTTGGTTATGAAGTAATTGATTCATACAATATATTAAATAAAATATCTGCCTTTAGCGATTTCTCTGCAGATATTGTTGTGCCAACAATGGAAGAATGTGCAAAGTTCTCTGAAGAAGTCCTAGCTCCAATTAACGCTATAGGTGATCAACGAGGAGCTACCATAGACAATGGCGTAGTTACTATGCCAGAAGAATTTGTAGATGCTTATAAGAAATTTTCTGATGCTGGGTGGGCATCAATCTCACTACCTGAAGAAATCGGTGGTGGAGGTATGCCAATCACTTTATCTGGAGGAACTTTAGAAATCCTAAGTACTGCTAACCTAGCTTTTGGATTGGCTCCAGGGCTTAGTGCAGGAGCAATTTCTGCTATTAATTTTCATGGAAGCCAAGAACAGAAAGATAAATTTTTACCTAAATTAGTTTCTGGAGAATGGACCGGAACTATGAATCTGAGTGAACCTCAATCAGGATCTGATCTAGGCACCATCACCACAAAAGCAGAGCCACAGGAAGATGGTACTTATAAAATTACAGGTACAAAAGTTTGGATAACTTTTGGTGAGCATAATATGACAGAAAATATTGTCCATCTTGTTTTAGCAAAAGTTCCAGGATCACCAGAGGGAACAAAAGGAATATCTATGTTTATTGTTCCAAAATTTCATGTTAATGACGATGGAAGTTTGGGTGAAAATAATAATGTTTCATGTATTTCAATTGAGGAAAAACTTGGTATTCATGCAAGTCCAACTTGTGTAATGGAGTATGACGGATCTGTTGGTTACTTAGTTGGAGAAGAGAACAGAGGATTAACCTACATGTTTACAATGATGAACGAAGCAAGGGTGTGGGTTGGTGGACAAGGCTTAGCATGTGCTTCTGGAGCACTTCAAGGCGCAGCTCAATATGCTCGTGATAGAGTTCAGGGAAGACCTGTTGGAATGTCAAAAGAAGATGCCAAAAATTCTACGATTATGGATCATGCTGATGTAAGGAGAATGCTTTTAACTATTAAATCATATGTTGATGCAATGAGATATCTAATGTATGACAATCAACTCATGTTAGATTTAGAGTACTTTGGTGAAGGGGAGCTAAAAGAGTTTGGTGAAGAGAGGTGTGGAATCTTAACACCAATAACTAAAGCATGGATTTCCGACCTTGGTGTTGAGTTGTCGTCAATTGCTATTCAAGTTTATGGCGGAATGGGTTATGTAGAAGAAACTGGAGTTGCTCAATATCTTCGAGATGCTCGAATAGCTCCAATATATGAGGGCACAAACGGCATTCAGGCATTAGATCTAATATTTAGAAAGCTTCCTCTTGATAGTGGGCAGGCTATGCAAAGGCTCTTAGGAGATGTCAACAGTGTTATTGAAGAGATGAGTCAAGCAGGTGATGTTCTTTTATCAATGTCGGAAAAACTAAAAGTAGAAGTAGATAAACTCTCTGAAGTTACCCTTTGGCTTGGATCAAAAATGCTAGAAGGTGAACTTATTGATGCTAGCGCAGGTGCTTCACCTTACATAAAAATGTTTGGACAAGTATTAGGTGGATATTATATGGGCAAAGCTGCTTTATTAGCTACAAAAAAATATGAAGAAACTGGCGATGAATACTACTCTGAAAAAATTACACTATCTAAATTTTATATTGAACAACTTTTACCGCTTGCATCAGGTTATGCTTCTGCAGTCACTGCAGGAAAAGAAGACTTGTACAATATTAAGGCTGAAAATTTTTAATTGATTGATTCCTTAAAAGATAAAAATAATCTAATTGCCTTAGTTGGTGCTAGTAATAATAAAAATAAGTACGGAAATAAAATTCTTCTTGATCTATTGGAAAAAAACTACAATGTTGTACCCATTAACGATAAAGAAGATTATATTGCTGGATTAAAAACATACTCGAGGGTGCAAGATCTGCCCTATCATCCCTCGATTATTAATTTTGTAGTCCCACCAGAGATTGGACTTAGTATCACGAAAGAATTAGTTGAAGAAGGATACGATCATTTTTGGTATCAGCCTGGTGCAGAAAGTGAAGATGTATCTAATATGTTAACCCAAGAAAATAAAGATTTTATTGATGATAAGTGCATAATGGTAGTTACAAGGCTATCTGATAATTACTAGTCACTAAGTTTCTTATTTACCTCGTCCAGTTCTTCAAATGACTTTTCTAGTTTGTTTACACGAGTTGTTTTTAAAGAGTCAAAAGCTTTAACGGTCTGATCTAGTTTTTTTGTAGTTTCATCAAATGAATCTATAAACTTTCTTATTTCGATCTTTACTTTTTCATGAGTTGACAAAATATTTTTTGTATCGGTCTGTAAGCTAAATAATTTCATTGAGTGTCTTATAGTTTCTAAATATGCCATAAGAGTTTGGGGGCTTACCAAGATTACTTTTTGAGCGAAGGCATATTGGATTACTGGAGTATTCTTTGCTCCTATGGTTGATGTAAGAAGAAAATGATACAGATTTTCCAAGGGTATATACATCAAAACAAAATCAACAGTATCTTCTTCCGGAGATATATATCCTTCTCTTGTTGAAGTTTCGTCAATTTTGTTCTTTATTGCTCGATCTAAAAACTCTTTATTTTTAATTTTTATTAAATCTGTAATTTCTCTTCTAGAAATCTCATCTAAAGAATCATCTTCTAAATCTCTGTTCAATTTTGATATTTCCATATAAATTGTTAAAGGAAATTTAGAGTCCATATTAATCGTTTTGTCATCAGGAAGATAGAAAGTAAAGTCGGGTTTATTTCCACTACTCATAATTTTTTGAGTCTCATAGTGAATTCCGTCTTTATACTCCATAACTCCAAGTAAGTCTTCGACTTGAAATTCAGCCCATTGACCCCTACTTTGGTTGTTATTAAGTACTGATATCAAGTTTCTAGTTTGTTGATCAACACCTGTAATTGAACTTTTTATTTCACCTGTTTTTTCTAGAAACTCTCTTACAGTTTGATCTGACTTATTTAATAGTTTATTAATTTGTGATTCTTCATTATCTATAAGTTCACTAACAATTCCCTTTATTAAATATTCATCTTCTTTTTCGTCACTATCATTTTCCCGTGTTACAAAATATAAATTTGCGGCTAATAGTAAAACAACTACAGCATAAAATAAAATTTCCATATTAAAAGAATAGCAACAGAGATAGACAATTTTATTTTCTTATTAGATTTATAAATTTTAGCTAACTAAATCAAACAGCTTTTTATATCCAAATTTAAAATTTTCAATTGTATGGTTTTGGGTTACAAAACTTTTTCCATTTACACCTACTTGGACTGAATACAGCTGATTATCGATTATATTTTTAATTTTGTCTTTTAGATCATTTAAATTATCATTTTCAAAAATATAACCTGTTTCATTATCAATTATTAAATCGACTGCTCCCGTATTACTCGAAACTAATACTGGACATGCTGTTGCTTGAGCTTCAATAACTACACGACCTAAACCTTCTGATTTAGATGCCAGTATAAATAGATTTGCATTTGAATATTTTTTTATAAGTTCATCAAGAGCAGTAAATGGTGTTAACAAAATATTTTCTTTATGTTGTGAGTTATGTATAGATTCTTTCAACTTATTAAGGTAACTCTTGTTAGGGGTGGGGCCTATTATTTCTAAAGATATTTCACCATCTATTGCACTAATTGCCTTAACAATTAATTCAGGGTTCTTTCTGTCAGTAACGCTGCCGACAAATATAATCTTAAAATCATTATTTGAATCTCTTGTAACTTTTGCATTTAAAAACTTATCAAGATTTATCCAAGCTGGAAATCTAACAAAATTTCCCTGATATCCATAAGCTTTGACTTGCTCTTCAGTGAAGGAGGAGATGGACCTAATTTGATCCGCATTTTTAACAGAGTAGGAAGAGAAAAGTTTGAATAGTATTTTATAAATAGATGGAACTAATAATTTTTTTTCAAGAGCAATTGTTTCAATAAAATCTCCATGAGACTCAAGGATAATTTTTACTTTAGAGTTTCTGAATTTTAAAGATTTGATAGCAAAATAACTTGTAACAGGATCTTGAAGGCAAACAATATCAATCTGGTACTGTTTTATTTTTTTAGGTACGATAAATGCAAAAAGGTAAATTATTTTAAGATAATTCAACAATCTATTATTTAATTTTTTATTAAGAATTAAGTTTGTATTTCCAACTGTAGTTGTTTTTTTCTTATCACTAAATGCAAATATAAAAGGTTTACAAATCTCTGATAATATTACAAATTTACTTTTTAAATCTTCATTAATTGGATACTTGTACTTGGTGGGTGCGACAAAAAGTACTTTATTCATTATCTAGAAAATGGTTTATTTCTTTCATGAGTTCATCGGAATGTGTCCATGGAATCGAGTGTCCGGCATCTGCAATAATTTTAGATTCTACATTTGGCAAATTATTAATTACTTCATTAGATGTTTCTTCAGGAACTAATTTGTCTTTTCCACCAGTAATTACAAGTGTCGGACATTCAATTTGATTAATCCATGGCCTTGCATCATATGGGACTACAAACCTTCCCCCATCTGCATAAATAAAATCATCTTTTGATCTATGTAAGTTGTTCCATGCCCATTCAGTATATTCATCTTCAATAGAGTTTGATTTTTTAAGAAATGAGTATTTTGATTGAGGATTAAAATTTGGAAATAATCTTTCCCTAATTCTTACAAAACTTACAAAGATTTTGAATGCAACTTTTTCATTATAAACAGCTCCTCCAAGCCAACTAAAAGGGGTGATTAAAATAAGTTTTCTTAATAGTTTTTTTTGTTTTTTTGCAATAGACATGCCTACAGCACTTCCCATAGACCATCCAACTAAATCACATGATTCTATATTTAATTGCTTTAAAATGCTTATCACTATATCTGCATTTTCATCAACATCCCATCTTTTCCAACTTGAATCAGATTTTCCATGGTTTCTTAAATCAATAGCAATAAAAGATTTTTTTTCTTTAATCTTTGGTAAAACTTTAAACCAACTCCCTAAAGAATCTGAACCCCAACTATGTAAAAGAACTACAGGGGTTGTACCTTCAATATAGGACTCTCTAATGAAATATTCTTTTTCTCGAATAAACACTGTTCGACCTGGATACTTACTAGGGTGAATTTGGGTCGTTCCAGTGATATCACCCTTCTTAGTTTCAAGTAAGTTTTTAAATATTGTTACAAATGCAAATATCTTTGTGATTGTTTTTATCATTAAGACTTAATAATATTGACTTTATTTTTATATTTAGAAACAATATTTCCTATTTCCCATACTTGAATTCCTATTTTCTGACATAGAGCATCGATATTTTTAGAAGTATTTTTAGGAGATGAAAATAGTAATCCTCCACTGGTTTGTGCATCTGCAATTAAATTTACTACTGATTCATCACTTTTATCAAATTGAATATTTTCTCTAACAGCCTCCAAGTTTCTCTTACTTCCAGAGGGATAAATACCCTGTTCTAAATATTGCTCTGCATATTTAAGAATTGGTATTTTATTTGAATATAAATTAACTGACAAGTCACTTTCACCAATCATTTCAAGTAAATGTCCAAGTAAGCCAAAACCGGTAACATCTGTAATTGCATTAGCACCCATTTCTGAAGCGAATTGAAGAGCTTTGTCATTAAGAGTTGTCATTAAATCAGTTACTTCTTTAATAGAATCTTTGCTTGCTATATTTTTTTTGATTGCCGATGAGATAATTCCCGATCCAAGAGGTTTAGTTAAATATAAAACATCACCTTCTTTTATATTTGTCTTTCTATAGATGTTCTCTTCAATAATTCCAGTAACTGCAAAACCATACTTTGGTTCTTTATCATCAATACTGTGGCCGCCAATAATAGTACAGCCAGCTTTATTCATTATTTCCAAACCACCTCTTAGCACCTCTGAAAGAATCTCGAAAGATAGGTCTTCCCTTGGCCAAGAAACAAGCTGTAAAGCCGATATTGGCTTTCCTCCCATTGCATATATATCAGATAGAGCATTCGCTGCTGCAACCCTTCCCCAATCAAAAGGATCATCTAATATTGGCGTGAAGAAATCAACAGTCTGTATAATTTTAATACCACTTTGTAGTTCAATTACCCCTCCATCATCAGGGATGTCAAGACCAACAAGTATTTTGTGAGAGTCTGATTTATTTTGTTGTTTAAAGTGCTTCAGTACCTGAGCAAGTTCTTTCTGAGAAAGTTTACATGCTCAACCAGCACCATGAGAGTATTCTGTAAGTCTCACATAACCTCCTTTTAATTTAACCGCTCTGTCCTTATTTGCTCAATAAATACATTCTGAATTTCTGTAATTAAATCATGATTTGCGTATTCTATTTCATTAATTTTAAACACAGGGACTGCATGTTTAGCAGTTGATAATACAAAACAAGCATCAATTTCTTCCAAATCACTAGTTTTGATTCTGTCTTCTAAAACCGTAAGTTTTTTTTCAACTCCAAATTTAATTAGATACTGCCTTGTAATTGAGTCCAAGATTCCCAATTTTAAATCTGGAACATATATTTTATCATTATTAATCCAGCCAAATGTAAATGTAGGACCTTCTAAAATAATTTCATCTTTGTTTAAAAGAAGTGCATCTGTAAATCCAGCCTGTTCCGCCGCCCTTGTATGGCTTATATTCATTCCGTATGAAGTAGATTTTGTTCCAATATTAAATGTTGAGTCTAAATCATAATCCCCACCACTCTGCCAAAAGGCTTTTTGTGTTTGAAGTGAAAAGTTTTGCGAAATTGAGATTGGTGGTTGGTAAAAACAAAATATATCGTGACTATTTTTTTCACTTCGTAAAATTAATGTACGAACATAGCCATCTTCATAGTTGTTAGCAATGAAAATTATATCTTCTTTAATTTTTTCATAATCAATATTTTCAAAATATACTTTTGAGCAAGACCTTGCAAGTCGATCAATATGGAGGTCTATTGCAAATGGATAACCATCGTGAATCTTAATTGCTTCAAATACTCCATCACCTCTCCAAACTCCCATGTTTTCTATTGGAATTGTGAAATCATTTTTTTCCACTTGTACACTATTAATTAGATACACAATTAATCACTTTGCCTTATGTAGGTATTGGTAATTGGCATTCGTCTGTCTTTGCCGAATGCTTTTTCAGTCAATTTTACACCGGGAGCTACTTGTTTTCTTTTGTATTCATTCCTATCTACTTTTTCTAAAACTTCATAAACTAAAGAAGCATTGATTCCTGTTGCAATAATTGATTCTGACGAACTGTCGTTTTCTATATACAAATTAAGTATGGTGTCTAGTTCCTCATACTCGGGCAGGGAATCTTTATCAAGTTGGTTTGGTTTTAGTTCTGCACTAGGTTCTTTCAGGATGATGTTCTTAGGAATTACTTCAGAAAGACTATTCCTAAAATTAGATAAATCGTACACCTTAGTTTTATAAAGATCTTTAAGTAAAGCGTATCCACCGGCTAAATCACCATATAATGTTGAATATCCAACAGCCATTTCTGATTTATTCCCAGTTGAAACAACCATAGCTCCAGTTTGGTTTGATAGCCCCATCAAAATATTACCCCGAACTCTAGATTGGATATTTTCATCCGTAACTTGAGATAATTTATCTACCACTGCTGAAGATAAGGTGCTTCTGAAGGTCTCCACAAGTGGTTCAATTTCAATAACTTTTAACTCCATATTTAAATTTTTTGATAATTCTATAGCATCATCTAAAGATTCCGTTGAATTATATTTTGATGGCATAGCAACACCAATTACATTTTCAGATCCTAGAGCATCAACACATATAGCTGCGGTTAAAGCAGAATCTATTCCTCCTGATATACCGATGAGTACTTTTTTAAAGCTATTTTTTGTAACATAGTCAAATAAACCAAGTTTTAAAGCTGAGTAAATAGATTCATTTTCCGTAAGTGTAGGGGCGGAGACTCTACTCTCTAACTCTAATGATTTGGTTCTTAACTCTAGGTTTGATTTATCTGCAGACCTCTTGATAAGTAGATCTAAATCTAAATGAAATACCTCTTCGTCAAACTGACTTGCTTGATAAATGATTTCTCCTGTTTCATCGACCACAAAAGAGCCTCCATCAAAAACAAGTTCGTCTTGACCGCCAACCATATTTAAGTAAATAATTGGTACCTTTAATTTGGCTGCTTTATTTTTAACAATTTCTTTTCTCGATTCACTTTTATTTATGTCGTAAGGAGAGGCATTAATATTAATAATTAAAGAGGCACCATTTTTAACTTGATCTTCGGCTGGTCCGTCTTCAATCCAAATATCCTCACAAATATTAATCCCAATTGCAACATCTTCATACCAAAACAAGTGATCTGATTCTGAACCTTTAGAAAAATATCTTGCTTCATCGAATACAGAATAATTCGGTAAAAATGTTTTATGATATATTCCTCTGACGTCACCATTTTGAACAATTGCAGCAGCATTAGCTATAGTTCTACTATTTTTATCTGAGCTTTGGTTATCTAATTTTCTGTCTACAAATCCTATAATTCCACTTGTATTAGTAGAAAATTCTGCAATTTCTTCAAGCACTGCAAAATTTTTACCTATAAAGCTATCTCTTAAAAGTAAATCTTCTGGTGGATATCCAGTAATAGCAAGTTCAGGAAAAATGACAATATCTGACTCAACTGATTCAGCTTTTTCAAAACAATCAAGAATTTTATTTTTGTTCTGTTGAATTGCCCCTACAGAAAAGGAGCATTGTGCTCCTGTAATTCTAACTGTTCTTTTGTTCACACCTTAATGATAGATAATAAGAATTATTAAGAAGAAACCTTGATCTCTATATCTTTTGAGTCTTCTATCCATTTATTAACTCTTTTAAGTGATGGCATTCTTTCTACAATTTTTGCTTTTACATTTATAAGATCCATTGACTCATGGAGAGATTCAGGATTTCTTCTTCTTAGTTCTGAAACACTCTCCACACCGGCTGCTTCAAGAAGATCTGCATAATCTCTTCCTAAGTTTTTGATTTTCATTAATTCAGCTCGGCGCGCCCAGTGAAGAAGTTTGGGAGAACTAATTCCCGTTTCTTTAGTTAATAATGCTCTTCCTGATCGTGATGATGCTATTTGTAAAAATGTAGTTGTTGTCCTGACCCTTGCTCTTCTTAATTTTGTAGCCTCAGTATGAGTCATGCCATTTATTGAATCAATTGAATTCATGTTTTAAATTTTACAAAATTTTCAACATAAACAAATGATTTTTTATATAAGATTTTCCCACTCTCAAAAATCTTTTTCTTCATCATAATCAGTTGGACTAAGAAAATTGAAATTTAACTTTTCAACTTTTGTCTCCGAAGAAATAAAATAATCAATTAAGTCGAAATCTTTATAAACAGAGGGCTCTACCTCAACACTATCTTCTTGTGTTAACAGTTCAAGCTTTGGCCATAATTGTCTCGGTACAAAAACAGGAAAATCTAGCTTATATCTATATTGAGGAATTAAAACTTTATTATCATGGACTTCCTTATTCTGAATACTTTGAATAACTTCGTTCTTAACATCGGGTTGATCGCCAAGAAAGAAAACAAGGCCGTCAATTTCTTTTTGATTTTGATAAAAAAACAATGCGGTTCTTATAGATGAAATAATTCCCTCGCTCCAGTTTTCATTAATCAAAATATTTGAACTATGAAAATTAATTTTCTCAGTTATAGTCTCATTTTCAAATCCCAAGACTACTGAAGAGAGTTCAAAATAGTTATTTACTTTTTCAACAACTAACTCAAGAAGGGACTTATCTCTAATTTCAGCTAATTGTTTAGGAAAACCCATCCTGGTAGAATCTCCAGCAGCAAGAATTACTCCAGCATTCATAATTAGATTGAACCTAGAATAGTTGAACCAAACATCCATGAAACAAGGAGTAATATTACTTCTATATTTCTAAGTGAGTAAACCTGTTTTAAGCCTGACCCAAAGGTCACAATAGAGAATACTGCTACAAATGTGACCAGAACACCCTGCACAAAAATTGATGAAATGACAAATGTTGGTGCAATAAGCAGGCCTGGAATGTTTGAATAGCAATATATAATAAGTAAGTTTTTTGGCTGAGATTCCTGTCTCAATAGGTACTTAAGAACAAAATAAATAATAACAAGACCTATACCACTTGAGATTACAGATGATGTTATTGAAGATATTATGTTAGAAAAAGCATTCTCACTATTAAAAGCAACTTCTAATTCGTCAATTAAAGATCTAATCATCGAAAATTCCTGCGTAGATAGTTCTTGCTGAAATGCCATTAAATTTTCTTTTATGAAATCTAAAACGCCGTTAATAAATCTAAAAACACCGAGGGTAAGTAACACAGATGTTGTTAAGTAAATAAATATAGACTTTTGGAGTGAATCTTTTTGAACTAGAAGTTCATTATATATATTTTTATCAAGTCTTAAAATTCTTGAAATAATTTTGCTATCTTTCATTTTTCTTTTTGATTAATTTAAAATCTACATTATGACTATAACAAAGTTAATTACATACATCATTACTGTAGCCATGATTGGTGTAATTTTGTGGGCTCAAAGCCAAGTATCTATTTTAGACTCACCCATTCCACAATTACCATGGGGAGTTGTTTCACTTGTTGACCTCTATGCGGGTTTTACACTTTTTAGTATTTGGATTTTTTATAAAGAACCATTAAATAAATCAATTATATGGATATTTTTTGTAATGATCCTTGGAAACCTTACCACTGCAATTTATATTTTGTATAGTCTTAAAAATAGTAATGGAGATATAAATAAGTTTTTCTTAGGCAGAAACTCTTAATCTTTCTTTAGATTGTCTAATAATATCAATGACACATCACGAACTTTTACATTATCTCCGTACCCCAGTTCTTTTACACCATCATCCATCATGATGTAGCAAAATGGACAAGCTACCGCTACCTCATCTGCTCCAGTGTCAATAGCTTCTTGTGAGCGTTCAATATTAACTTTTTGGCCAGTTGATTCTTCCATCCACATTCTTCCTCCACCAGCACCGCAGCAAAAACTTTTAGTTCCTTGACGCTTCATCTCTCTAATTTCAATTCCGCCTATAGACCCAACAATCTCTCTAGGTGCAGTATAAATATCATTGTGTCTACCTAAATAGCATGAATCGTGATAAGTGATTTTATAAGGCTTATCGCTTGTGCCAACTTCAATTCTTCCTGACTGTACTAACTCTGTTAGTAGTTGACTATGGTGAATTACTTCATAATTTCCTCCCAACTGAGGATACTCATTTGAAATTGTATTAAAGCAGTGTGGACATTGGGTTATAATTTTTTCAACTTTTAAATTATTCATATTTTCAATATTTTGAATTGCTAATTGTTGAAATACAAATTCGTTACCCGTTCTTCTTGCAGAATCTCCCGTGCAAACTTCTTTTGGTCCTAGGACAGCATAAGTAACACCAGCTCTTTCTAGTAGCTTTGCAACTGCCTTAGTGACGGGTACATTTCTGTCGTCGAATGCACCAGCACAACCTACCCAATACAAATAGTCATATTCTTCATGGTTAGTTTCATTAAGAATTGGTACTTCAAAATCTAAATCCTCCGTCCATTTAAGCCTATCATTCTGTGAAGCACCCCAAGGGTTGGAAGAGTTTTCCATTGCTACATATGCTTTTCCCAATTCTGAAGGAAAGTCTGATTCCATCAAAGCTAAATGTCTTCTCATATCCAAAATTTTGTCTAGAATTTCTATGTTTACTGGGCATATCTCATCGCAAGCTCTGCAGGAAGTGCAAGCCCATAGTTCCTCTGAGGTAATCCTCTCAAAGACATTTGAAGAGTTTACTCTTAACGGACCTGGTGTACTAACTGTAGCTGGAACTGCTGGATCTCCTGACTCCGACATAACTTGACCAACTTTTAATATTATTTCCCTTGGATCAAGAGATTTCCCAGTCTGATTAGCAGGACATACTGAAGTACATCTTCCACAAACCGTACATGCATCTAAGTCCATTAACTGTTTCCATGTAAAGTGATCAATTATTCCTGCCCCAACATTATCAATATCTTCTGCTTCTAGTAAGTTTCCAATATCCCTCATGGCACCTTTATGTCGTTCTTTTGGTGACATAAACATATTGATTGGTGAAGTAAAAATGTGTCTTAATTTAGATAAAGGAATTGCAATAAGAAAGACAAAGAAGGAGACAACATGTAGTATCCAGGAAACTCTATGAAATAAGCTCGGGTTAGTGAGGTTTATTAAATCAGCAAAAGCATAACCTATGAAGGACCATTTTTCATAGTCGGGAAACCCCTCTAAGGCTATTCGACCAGCTTCAGTAGTAATTCCAGAAATACCTATAAAAATTAAAAGTGAAAGTGTTAAATAGTCATCAGATGTTGTTTTTGTTTGAATTCTGTATTCAGCACCTCTTAACCTTCTTGCCAAAGCCCAAAATAAACCTGTTAAATACGCAATGGTCGCAAGCTCTAAGGTGAACGAATAAATGATATAGGTAGTGCCTTGTAAAAATTTTAAAGAAGGTGGCAATAAGTGATGAACCTCTAAGGTGACAGTTCCTGCAAATAATCCCAGAAATCCAACATATATTAATGAGTGCATTAAACCAGCAGCTTTGAATCTCAAAACTGTTCTCATAGTTATGCCGTCAAGAAAACTAAAAATTCGTTGGCTTAGTTTTACTTTTCTTTTTTCCTCCGTACCTCTAGTCCAATTTTTAACTCTTAAGGAAAAGAGATACCCAGAAATAAAAATTGTCGCAGCACTAAGAACATAAAAAATATATTGAAGAACTTTTGGAATATTTTCAAATACTCTTCTACCTCCAACTATTTCTCCTTCAGGGAATATATAACTTGCGCCCCATAAAAAAAGAGTTCCTATAGATGCTCCGGCGGAAAATAGAAGTACATAATCATTTGCTTTAAAATTTTTGAATATTTTATTCACTTTTTAACTCTTTTGATAATTCAATTGATCTTTGTGTGGCTTTTTCAATGGCATTGAGAATTATTGTATCAAAGGAGTCATTTTTAAGCGAATTGAGCCCAGCTTCAGTTGTTCCCTTAGGGGACTTAACTTTACTAATAAGATCTGGGTATGTAACATCATCAGATATTAACTCTGGTAGACCTTTGATAATCTCATTAACAAGTATTTCTGATTCCTGGTTTGAAAGTCCCAATTTATTTCCAGCATTAATTAACTCATTGGAGAGTAGGAAAAACCATGCTGGTCCACTACCTGATAATGCCGTAATTACCGGAAAGTATTGTTCGGAAAATTCTTTTGTTCTGCCTAGATGATTAAGAGTTGATTGAATAAAATCTAGGTAATCATTTTCATAATTTTTAGAATAAGGAATAAAACCTTTATTATTTCTAATTAGTAAATTTGGCATAATTCTTATTATTTTATTACTTATTGATTTTTCAATATGATCAATGTCTAATCCCGCAACAGGGGAGCAAATTAAAACACCTTCGTGAATCTTGTCTTTAATTTGAACAAAAATTTCATTAATCGATTGTGGTTTTACACACAAAATTAACACACCGGACTTGAATTCATCGAAACTATTAAAATAATCATTTTCTGGATATTTTTTTTCATAAACCTCTAAAACACTGGTATCTAATTCATATACTTTTATTGAATGTTCTTTATTAGATGTCATTAATCCCTCAAGAAAAGCGGAACCAAGGTTACCTAGACCAATTATATGAATATCGGTTTTTTCCATTATTTAATACTATCAGGTGGGTGATAAGTTACTAATTTTTGAAAATTTAAAATTTATTTGAAAATGTTTTGCATAAATTCTGATATATGATATATTTTTAATTAAATCTAAGTATATTTACTTAGATTTTATATAATTTATTATATAG
This sequence comes from uncultured Candidatus Actinomarina sp., assembly GCA_902555055.1. Taxonomy (GTDB): domain Bacteria; phylum Actinomycetota; class Acidimicrobiia; order Actinomarinales; family Actinomarinaceae; genus Actinomarina. The sequence goes on along the minus strand of CACDQN010000001.1, from coordinate 101,770 downwards.
ATTAGGAGAAAAAATGAGTGGAACATTAACTGCATCACAAGTTAAACCAGGTATTAGAAGGTCAAAAAAATACACTTCTGGTCGTGTCTGTGAATTTGAATCTTGTGAAACTGTAATAAGCATGTATAACAAAAAGAAATTTTGCTTTCTTCATGCACCAGTCTCCTATCCAAGAGTACGTGGTCACCTACCTAGAGAGCAAGAAATTAATTAAACACTTAAGAGAGGATTAACATTATGGGAAAAGCCGTTGGAATAGACTTAGGGACTACAAACAGTGTTGTAGCAGTACTAGAAGGTGGTGAGCCATCTGTAATAGCTAATGCCGAAGGTAACCGCACTACTCCATCTATCGTTGCGTTTAAATCTGAAGAAGTTCTAGTTGGAGAGTTAGCAAAAAGACAAGCAATAACAAATCCTGATAATACCGTTAGATCAATTAAGAGACAGGTTGGAACAAACTGGAAAGAAACTTTCGAAGGCAAAGAATATACCCCACAAGAAATTTCAGCACGAATACTCCAAAAGCTTAAAAGAGATGCTGAATCATATTTAGGAGATGATGTAACTGAAGCTGTTATTACTGTACCTGCTTATTTCAACGATGCAGAAAGACAAGCAACAAAAGAAGCTGGACAAATTGCCGGATTAAATGTTTTAAGAATAATAAACGAGCCAACTGCAGCCTCACTAGCATATGGCCTTGAAAATAGTGAAGATCAGAAGATACTTGTTTTCGATCTTGGTGGAGGTACATTTGACGTCTCAGTATTAGAAATTTCTGAAGGTGTGTTTGAAGTAAAATCAACTTCTGGTGATTCTAAATTAGGTGGAGATGATTGGGATCAAAGAGTCATCGATTGGTTAATTGAAAAATTCAAATCATCAACCGGAATAGATCTTTCAAAAGACAAAATGGCCATTCAGAGAGTCCAAGAAGGTGCTGAAAAGGCAAAAATTGAATTATCTTCAACAAGTGAAACTGAAATAAATTTACCATTTATTACTGCTAATGATGCAGGCCCTCAGCATTTACTTGAAAAACTTAGTAGATCAGAATTTGAAAAGATTACTGCAGATTTAGTTGAGCGTACTAAAGAACCAGTAGAAAAAGCTCTATCTGATGCTGGTATGAAATTTTCAGAAATAGATCACATTATTTTAGTTGGTGGCTCAACCCGAATGCCTGCTGTTCAGGAACTTGTAAAAACATTAACAGGTAAAGACCCTCATAAAGGTGTTAATCCTGACGAAGTTGTGGCTTCAGGTGCTGCTATTCAAGCTGGAGTTTTAAAAGGTGATGTGAAAGATGTATTACTTTTAGATGTGACTCCTCTTACTTTAGGAGTAGAGACTAAGGGTGGCATCATGACAAAAATGATAGAGCGAAATACTACAATACCGACTAAAAGGTCAGAAGTATTTAGTACTGCTGAAAATAACCAAACTCAAGTTGAAATTCATATTCTTCAAGGCGAAAGAGACATGGCATCCGGTAATAAGTCTTTAGGTAGATTTACATTAACAGATATACCAGCTGCAATGGCTGGAACGCCCCAAATAGAGGTTACCTTTGATATTGACGCTAATGGAATTGTAAATGTTAATGCTAAAGATCTTGGAACAGGTAAAGAGCAAGCAATCACAATTACTGGAGGTACTGCTCTCGAAGATGATGAAATTGACAGGATGATAAAAGATGCAGAACAACATGCTAATGAAGATGCTAAAAAGAAAGAGCTTATTGAAACAAGAAATATGGCTGAGGGAATGGTAACTTCAACAGAAAAAATGCTTGAAGACAATAAAGATAAGGCAAGCGAAGAGGAAGTAACCGCAATCACAGAGGCTAATGATAAGTTAAAAAAATTACTAGAAGGTGATGATGTAGCTATAAATGACCTTAAAGTTTGTATTGAAGATCTTTCAAAAGCTAGTCAATCATTTGCAGAAAAATTATATGCAGAGACTCAAAATGACTCTCCTAACCCATCTTCAGATGAGTCAGATGATGTAGTCGAAGGTGAAGTTGTAGAGGATGAGTAAAGAAGAACTCCCTGTTGAGGAAGTAGATAGTGATTCAACAGAAGGGGTCGAAGAAACACCTGAAGAACCTAGTGTTCCTCTTTCTCAATATGAAAAAATTAAGGACGACCACCTTAGGCTAGCTGCAGACTTTGACAATTATAAAAAAAGGGCTGAAAAAGAGAAAGAAAATATAAGTTCTGTCACTTTAGCATATTTTATTAATGCCCTTTTTCCACTAATTGACAATTTTGAAATGGCTATGTCACAAGATGAAATTAGTAAAGAGACGGAAGCTTTTAATAGCCTTCTTCAGTCAATACTGGAAAATTTACAATTAGAAGAAGTGGGAACCGTGGGAGAAAGTTTTGACCCATCTATTCATGAAGCTGTTGAGCATACTGGCGAGGGAGATTTACAAGTGGTTGATGCTGTATTAAGAAAAGGGTACATGTTTCAAGGTAATTTAATTCGTCCATCAATGGTAAAAGTAAAAAGTGAGTAGAGACTGGCTAGATAAGAATTTCTATGCCATATTAGGTGTACCCCAAAATGCGAGTACAGATGATATAAAAAAAGCATATAAAAAACTAGCTCGTGAAAACCACCCGGATCTTAATCCCGGAGACCCTGAAGCAGAAAAAAAATTTAAAGAAGTTTCTGAAGCTAATGCTGTAATAGGAGACGAGAGAAAAAGACAAGAATACGACCAAATGCGTTCAATGGGTGCATCCGGATTCGGAGGGTTTAGTAGTCAGGGATTTACTGTTGATGATTTTGGTGATATTTTTGAAAATCTAGGTGATATTTTTGGTTTTGGAGGAAGAAGAAAAGGTCAAACATATCAAACTAATATCAATATATCATTTCTCGAAGCTGCTTCTGGTATTGAAGTTGTTCTCCCTTTAGAAAGTGATTCATTAAAAATTAAGGTACCAGCAGGTGTAGATAATGGAAGTGTAATAAGACTGAGGGGTCGAGGTGGCCCTGGAGCTGCTGGAGCGCCAGATGGAGATTTATTAGTCCAAGTTTCAGTCGAGCCACATAAGTTTTTTAAAAGAAAAAACATGGACCTAATACTCGAAGTTCCATTATTATTTTCAGAAGCTGCTTTAGGTGCCAGTATAAAAATTCCAACACTTACAAAATCAGTTACATTAAAAATTCCATCAGGAACTCCAAGCGGAAAAACTTTTAAAATTAGAGGAGAGGGAATTTCTCCACAAGGTAGAAGACCTGGAGATTTATATGTAAAGGTGTTTATAACTCCACCAACAAACCTATCAAGATCAGCCAAAAAACATCTTGAAAAATTTAGAGACCAATTTGAATCTGGTAACTCACCGAGAGAGTATTTAGATGAGTAAGGAAGATTCAAAAGCAATTTATTTTATTTCTGTTGCAGCTACTCTTTCCGGTATACACCAGCAAACAATTAGAACCTATGAACAAAAAGGGTTAATTAAGCCTTTCAGAACTGGAGGGGGTACTAGAAGGTATTCCCAAGAAGATATAGATAAACTGATTCAAATTCAAAATTTATCTCAAAGGGGAATTAACTTAGACGGTATAAAAATAATTTATGAGATGAAAGAAAAAATTGAAGAACTTCAGGATAAGATTGTTTCTTTAGAAAATGAAATTTCAAACCAAAAAATTGATTCTAAAACCAAAGAGAAAGAAATTCATCAAAGCTACAAAAATGAAATAGTTAAAAAAACTGAGAAAACAATTAGAAGAACCCTATAAAATAAATTTTATGGATACAGGAAATATTATTTCATTTTTAAAAAAATTTAGTTTTGGCCGGTTAATTGGTTCTGGAATACTCCTCAGAGTTGTGATAGCTATAGTGGATGGTATTTTTGGATTGGAAATTAATGAGCTTACAAACTTTAATTTCTATATATTTGGTCTTGCCCTAGCCTATACCGTCTTGTGGATGTTCAATAAAAGTTATTCAGAAGAAGATTAATTGAGTGAATTCTTCTCAAAGAATTACAAATCTTGATTTCATAAGAGGCTTTGCTGTTCTTGGAATACTTATAATAAATGTAATATCATTTGGTTTACCAATTACAGCTTTATTTAATCACTCTACATATGGTGCTGAAAATTTACTAGATTGGATTGTTATCGTTATCTCTTCAGTATTTTTTGAATTTAAAATGATGGGCTTATTTTCAATGCTTTTTGGTGTAGGATTAATGATTTTTCTTGATAATGCAAAACAAAAAGTTAAAAGACCTAAATTACTATCTTTTTGGAGAAACTTTTTATTACTATTATTCGGCATTATTCACATATCAATTTGGGAAGGAGATGTTCTCATATCATATGCTTTGTGCGCTTTTTGCATAGTTTTATTTCCTCAAATTCAAAATAATAAAATAACAATATTTTTTATCACCTTTCTTGTTGTCATAGACCTTTTGCTCATAAATTATATTGATTCTATATATGACAATTCTGGAAATTTAATTTTAGATTCAGCCTGGGTAGTTGCTGCAAGTGAGGGTGGTTCTTTAAATTTAGGAAAGTTTTGGTTTCCTGGGGAATCTGAGTTTGGAAATATAATAGGACTTATGTTTGTTCTAGATGGCTTCTTGAGAGCAATAGCTTTAATGGTTGTTGGAATTTTACTGTATAGACTAAACGTTATTCAAGGAACAAGAGGTTTAAATTTTTATAAAAAATTGATGTTTTATGGATTTTGCATAGGTTTACCTTTTTCAATTTATAGTATTTATTTGCGTGTCTCAACTGAATACAGCGCTGCAACTGCAATTACAAGCTGGTTCTGGCTTTCTTTCTCAGTAATTCCAATGGTGCTTGGCTATGTTGGGTTGCTAACAATAATGAATATAAAACTCAGAGAAAGTATTTCAACTAGATTACGTGCATGTGGGAAGATGGCATTTACAAACTATATAACTCAAACATTGCTTGGTGTATTTGTGCTTGGCAGTTTATTTGGAATTGGAACTTTTTCAAGGTCTCAATTAGTTCTGTATATAGTCATTATTTGGGGGTTGCAAATATACTGGTCAAAACCAATTTTAGATAAGTGGAGATATGGTCCGCTTGAATGGTTCTGGAGAAAACTTACTTATCTTTTTGTTTAGCTTTTATGCTTTGCAATAAATGTATCAATCTTATTTTCTAAAATTGGAAGCGTTATTCCCCCATCGCATAAGACTTCATCATGGAAGTATCTGATGTCGAATTTATCACCTAGCTCATTTTCGGCTTTTCTCCGAAGTTCTTCAATCTTTAGTTGGCCCATCTTATAGGAACAAGCTTGTCCTGGCCAAGCAATGTATCTATCGGTCTCAATTTCAGAATTTATTTCTTCAATAGGTGAATTTGCTTTAAAAAATTCAATTGCTTTATCTCTAGACCATCCCATACCATGCATGCCTGTATCAAGAACTAGACGACAAGCTCTCCAAGCGTCATTTCCAAGTCTTCCTAACTGTTGAACGTCATTTGAGTAAAGACCCATTTCATTTGCTAATTGCTCTGAATAAAGCCCCCAACCTTCAACAAATGCTGTAGAAGCAACATACTTTTGAAAGTCTGGAACATCTTGTAATTCAACTGCAATAGTTCTATCTAAATGATGTCCAGGTATAGCCTCATGAAAAGCAACAGATTCTGCTTCAAAGATACTTTTTGTCTCAGCTTTATATGTATTTAAGAAATAGGTTCCATCTCTTGATCCATCAGGTAATGGAGGGTAGTAATACGCAGGTGGTGCGTGTTGCTCGGATGCGGCAGGGACTGGTAATACTTTACATGGTGATTTTGGAAATACCGTAAACCATTCCCCAAGAGGCTTATAAGCTCTCTCAATAGTATCAACAGCTAACTGAAGCATTTGTTCTTTACTTTCATACCTCATTGACGGATCGGTCTGCATCTTATGAAGTACTTCTTCTGGCGTAATGACTCCGGGAAATACACCTTCTCCAATTTCAAAAAACTCTTTTTTTAGTCTATCAATTTCAGAAAGCCCTACCTGGTGTACTTCTTCAACTGTAATATTTTTATAGCCTGTATATTTTCTTAAAGCTCTGAGATATGTTTCTTCTCCACCCTCAATCCACATAATGCCTGACTTTTCATCTGGTCGACCGTTAGGAAGATGCTCTAATTTAAGCTGCTCCATATAAGTCAATACAGTTGGTCTGATATTCGATTCAATAATTTTCTTAGCTTTTTCTTTCCATTCTGATATTTGAGAATCAGATATTTCTGGAGAAAAATTTACAAGTAATAATGGGTCTTGATCTATAGCTGAAGAAAGATAATTCTCTAGCTGATCAATTGTTCTAAGTAAGTTTCTCTCAGTAGCAACTCTATTATTATCTAATCCTACTTTTTGCACAGCAGCTATTTGGGTAAACAATCTCTTATACAGCTCTAGTCTTTTAAGTAACATGTCGGCTGACTCTATATCTGGAACAAACATTTGTTGGTTGTAGTCAATAAGAAATCCAGTAAAGCCCGATACTCCTGCACCAAATTCCCAACTCCTATCTAGTAGTGAGTCTTTATTTGAACTTAAAGCAAAATCGAGCATGCCGTAAGTTACTTTTTCTCTATCTGACAAAGTAACTTGGTCAATTTTTCCTAGCCTAGAAATAAACCCATCGACTACCTTAGTTTCCTCAATAAATGTTTCATCCGTAAGTTCTTCTAACTTGTCAAAATATGTTTTATGACCACGCATAATTGCAGATGTGGGTGAAGAATCTAAAGAGTTTTGAAAAAAATCATTTGATAGTTGTACAAGTAAATCAGTTGTCATTAAGGTCCTTTTTTAAATTTTTAATCTCTTGTTCAAGTCTATCTAGTTTTTCGCCTAATTCATTAATAGTTATTTCTTTATCGCTAAAGCTAGAAATAAAATAGGAAGATACTGCAGCAGTAATTGTGGCAATAAAGCCAATACCCATAACCATTAAAGAACTAGCAATAATTCTCCCAAGGTTAGTAAGTGGTGTGATATCTCCATAACCTACTGTAGTAATTGTGACTAGTGCCCACCAGATACCATCACTAAAAGTTTCTACAGCCGGTTCTGAAATATAAAATAAAAAGCCAAAAAACAAAACTATCCCAATAGTTGCGTAAACAATAAATCTGAGACCTTTTGAGTTAAATATAGATTTAACTGTTGAGGAAAATCTTGTTAGTAAAGCAGCTAATCTAAAGAACCTAAATGCATTTAAAAGCCTGGGTAGTCTTGCGAATCTTAAAAATCCAGATGACTGCAAGCCCTCAGGAACGATAGGGAAAGAAAAGATTACAATAAATAATTCAATTTTATGGGTTTTAATAAACTTAAATTTATTTTCTGCAAAATATAATAAAACAGTATATTCCAGGAGGAAAACAAGCCATATTCCCCAATTCAAATAATAAGCAATATTACTTAAATTTTGTTGAGAGTATTCAATAATTAATACTGGTATAAGCATAAGTACAGATATCATTACCGGCACTTCGAAAAATTTTTCAGCTTTCTTATATCTCTGATTTTCCATACATGCATTATAAAACTAGCAATAAAAGAATTTGTAAAGTAATCTAAAAATAGGCTTATGAACAGGGTAATTTTTTTTATAGCATTTATAATTCTTCTTATAGTTCCATTCTCTATCAATTCTGTAAATGATGATGGTGTTAGCTATTTTGAGATAGTTAAGAAATTAAAAAATGAAATCATTTCAATCGTTGTAAAAACTGAAATAACAAGTCCAAATGAATTGGTTTTCAATGAAGAAGATAGATTATTATTAAATAAAAAATCTAAAGAATTTAGAATAATTGAAGCTAAAAATTTAGAAAATTTAATTACGATTTATGCCAGTGAAGCTACTTCTAATAACAAAAATATCAATACGTACTTAGCAAAATTTGAATGGCGTTCACTTAAAGAAAATGAAGGTGGTGTCAAAGGTATATATTTAAACGGTTACGATTTCACCAACTCAGAAAAGATGGATTCAATAAGTACTATTCTTTCAGAAACCAAAGTAAATACCATTGTATTAGATGTAAAAACAGATAACGGTCATATTTTATATGACAGTAACTTACAGGAAGTTAATGAACTAAACAACAAAAGAGTTAAATATGACCAAAGTTTATTACTTGAATTCAAAAAAGAATTCAATATATATTTAATTGGAAGAGTCGTGGCGTTTCAAGATCCTTATTTTGCAAAAAATTTTAAAAACTCATCTGTCATAGATGCAACTACTAATTCTCCTTATTCACAGAATGGCCAATATTTTTTAGATCCTGGAGATAAAAAAGCTAGAGATTATGTTCTAAATGTTGCAATTGAAGCCTGCTCTTTAGGTTTCGATGAAATTCAATTTGATTATATACGATATCCAGACACAAATAAAAAAGATTTGAATTATCAAAATGAAAATACTTATGAAAATAGAATTGAAAACATAAATTCTTTTTTAAGATTTTCAAGAGATATTTTAAATGGAATGGGCTGTTTAGTTTCAGCAGATATATTTGGTTATGTTTTACAAACTAAAGCAGATAATGGTATAGGACAACATCTAGAGACTATAGCTGAAACAGTAGATTTTATCTCTCCAATGGTTTACCCATCTCACTACTCAAAAGGGTCATTTGGATATCAGGATCCAAATAATTTTCCATATGAAGTAGTTTCTGCTGCACTTAATGATGGAATTAATAGAGGCATAGAAGAAGAAAAGATTAGGCCATTTCTTCAAGGCTTTTGGCATGACACACAAGATGTACAGTTAAATATAAAAGCAGCTGAAAATAAAAACCTAGATTGGATTATTTGGAACAATTCTAGCCAGTATGAGGTAGAATATTTTACTAAAATTGAATCATGAACAATAAAGACAGATTTAAAAAATCCTTAGATAGTATTTATAAAGGCTTATGTGATGTAAGTGATTGGATGTACCATAATCCAGAACTTGGCTTTGAAGAATATGAAACGTCTAAATATTTAGTAAACTTCATAGAGAATCATTCTCAAAAAGTTAATTATCCTTCACACGATCTAGATACTGCTTTTGATGTAACTTATGGAGATTCTGGTCCTTTAACTGTTATATGTGTAGAGTATGATGCATTGCCTGAAATTGGTCACGCTTGTGGTCATAATATTATCGCTACTGCTTCAATAGGAGCTGGTCTAGCATTGAGTAACCTAGCTGAAGCCCTTGGAATAAGGGTTAAACTTTTAGGAACTCCAGCAGAAGAAGGTGGGGGTGGGAAAATAATTCTTCTTGATAACGGCGCATTTGAAGGTGCTTCATGTTCTATGATGATTCATCCAGGTTATGAAGATGTTGTAAACCCAACTTTTACAACAATTCAACAATATACAGTTGAGTTTTTTGGAAAAGATGCTCATGCTGCAGGTGCGCCAGACCAGGGAATTAATGCATTAGATGCTCAGATTCAATTATTTGTCAATGCCTCGACCTACAGACAGCAAATGAAATCTGATAATAGGATGCATGGTGTAATTAGAGAAGGCGGGTTTAAGCCAAATATAATTCCCTCTTATACAAAATCAGAATGGTATTTAAGATCGTTAAATAAAGAAGGCTTAGACCAAATCGAACAAGATTTTTACAACTTTGCAAATGCAGCCGCTCTATCAACAAAATGTGAAGTAAAAATTACGTCACCAGAATATCGATATGAAGAAATCAACAACAATACAACAATGTATGAACTTTTCATGAGTAATGCTTTAGATGTTGATAGGAAAATGATTCTGCAAAAAGATGCAACAAGACCGGGCTTGGGCTCAACAGATATGGGAAATATATCTCAAGCTTTCCCATCAATACATCCTATGTTGTCGATTGATGAAAAAATAGCTGTAAACCATCAACCAGAATATGCTGCTGCCACCCTGACTGAAGGAGGTCATAAAGCAATCTATGATGGAGCATATGCTATGGGAGCTACAATAATTGACTTAGCTGAAAAGAATCTTTGGGATAGACTTTAAAGTATTTGGCTTAAGAATAATTTTGTTCTATCACTCTTTGGATTATTAAAGAACTCATCAGGTGTATTTTCTTCAACTAACTGACCTTCGTCAAATAACATAACTCTATCAGCTACTTCCTTAGCAAATCCCATTTCATGAGTCACAACGATCATTGTCATTCCTGATTGAGCAAGCTCTTTCATAACATCAAGAACCTCTTTTATCATTTCAGGGTCTAATGCCGATGTTGGTTCATCAAATAGCATTATTTTTGGCTCCATTGCTAAAGCTCTCGCAATAGCTACTCTTTGCTGTTGGCCTCCTGAAAGCTGTCCTGGAAACTTTTCTGCTTGTTCTGGTATTCCAACTCTCTCAAGTAATTCCATTGCTTTTTCTTCAGCATCAGCCTTGCTTTTTTTTCTAACCCAAATCGGTGCTAGGGTGATATTTTGTAAAACTGTTAAATGTGGGAACAGATTAAAACTTTGGAACACCATTCCAACCTCAGACCTAATTGCTTCAATGTTTTTGAGATCGTTGGTAAGCTCAATACCGTCAACAATTATCTGTCCATCTTGATGTTGTTCAAGTCTATTAATACACCTAATAAACGTAGACTTACCTGATCCTGACGGTCCACAAATAACAAGAACTTCACCTTCGCCAATATCCATTGTTATTCCTTTTAAGGCTTGGAAGTCGCCGTACCATTTTTTTACATCGATTGATTGTATTATGCTCATAATTTGATTATCTTTCTCCTAATCCTAATCGTTTTTCAATTTTCATGCTTCTTCTTGCAAAGCTATAAGTAAATAGCCAGTAAAAAATTGCACAGAATAATATATTCTCTTGAATTGTTCCTAAAAAGTTTGCACCTTGTGACTGATTTGGAATAACTTTTGATCCAATATATAACAAGTCAAAGAGACCGACAATAGCTACTAAGCTAGTGTCTTTAAATAAACTGATCACTTGGCTGACAATTGGAGGTATAACTGCCCTCAATGCTTGTGGCATTACAATTAGAGATATTCTCTGCAGTGTGCTTAATCCAACTGCATCAGCAGCTTCAAATTGTCCTTTACTAATAGATTGAAGTCCTCCCCTAACATTTTCAGCTAAGTAGGCGGCGCTGAAAATAGATGTAACCACAACAGCTCTTACAACTTCATCAAACTCAACTCCGGAAGGTAAGAAGAAGGTCAACATTACGCTACCAAAAAACAACCATGTAATAAACGGTACTGATCTCACTAGCTCAATTAATGCAGTACAAATAATTCTGATTATTGGAAAAGTGGATGTTCTTCCCAGAGCGAGTATTACTCCAAATGGAAATGATATAGCAATTCCAAAAAATGCGATAACCCACGTTAATGCAAAACCACCATAAATTGAAGAACCTGGAACAACAATCAATGATTCTGAAGCTCCACCTCTCATCAAAAGTATCAGTATTGCTATTGAAACAGTCCAAACAATAAACAGATTTCGAGCTGATTCTTTTGAATTTGCAATTGTTGGAGCAATCGAAATCAAAATCCACAACATAAAGAGAGGAAGTTTTAATTGCCTCACCACTGGAAGCGAAAAGACCACTAGAGCAATTAACAAAGAGCCGTACACAAAGAACCTCTGATACTGTACAAGTTTCTCTGAATTTAGAAAATTAATAACTAAATATCCAATCAGAGAAAATCCTATAATGATTGGAAGGTCTAGTGTTGCTATTTGTGTCATTGTGAAATCAGGTTTTCTATAAATCCATGTAACAACTACAAGAGGTGTGAGTAGCCATGAAGCTGGTAAAATTCTTTTGACTGATTTAATATTTTTAGAGCTTAAATACTTTCCAATAAAAAATGTCGCAACTAAAAGAACGTAGAGAAAAGTCCAAGGAATCTTTGTTGATGTAGCCAGTGACATATAAGGGTCTGGATCTAGCCTCACGTTAGAAGAATCAAAAGTTACAGTAGGGACTTTAATTAACCACAAAGCGACGACTAGTAAACCTACATAAAGAATATTTAGATAGTCTTTAGCCATTTCTTGCTTTGCCAATCTTGTCCTAATGAAATAAGAAGATAAAAGCAAAATTCCAAATATACCAAGTAAATAAAATCTAAGTGATTGCTGGAGTACTTCAGCCTCAGTTCCTTCAACTTTGTCAATTACGACTGTAGAAGGTGCAATTAGTATTAGAAAAAAAATAGAGGAAAATACTTTCATAAACGTTGTGCTTGTTGACTTTAAACTTACTTTTTCGCTGACACTATTAAATCCCCACGTTAAACCAAGTAACCCCAAAACTAATCCAATAGTTATCCACACTCTAATAAAATCAGATTCTGGATAGGCTTGAACCATATAAAGTCTTAAGTTATATGTGATTGCTGTCCACTCTCTTTCAGGAGAAATAAAAAAACCAATAATTGACCTAAACAGTCCAATTATTACACCAACAGAAAGGAAAGTTAAAATAGAAGATCCTGTACTTGAAAATAAATTCTCTTTTAACCACCTATTAACACCAGCAAATTGAATCTCTGGTGGGCTTTCTTGTGTATTTAAATTATCAGACATTATCTCTCCACAATCCTCATTCTTCTATTGTAGTAATTCACTATCGATGAAAGGGTTAAGCTTATTGTTGAATAGAAAGCCATCCAAATAATAAAGACTGCAATTGTTTGTCCTTCCTGATTATAAAGTGTCTGGCCAACTGCAACAATCTCAGGATAGGCAACAGCAATACCAAGAGACGTATTTTTTGCTAAGTTTAAATATTGATTACCCATAGGCGGCAGCATTATTCTTAACGCTTGGGGAAGGACGATGAGCCTAAGTAATGTTCTTCTTCTCAATCCTAAAGATAGTCCAGCTTCACTCTGACCTTTTGCAACTGCCATAATTCCTGAACGAACAACTTCAGAAATAAATACAGAAGTATATAAAATTACTCCTACCCAAGTTGCAAAATATCCGACTGACATTATTTTTCCAACGTCTGGAGAATACCTAGTAAATTTCGATGTACCAGCCTGAATTGCTTCTGGGTAACTAAGCGTAAATGGAGAGCCTGAATATTCCCAATTTAATTTATTTTGAATTCCATCAAAAAACTGGGGTATACCCCAATCTGCCTTAAAAAATAATTCATCTCCAATTAAAAAGTCTATAAATGCAGTTCCTAGAGGCAAGAATAATCCAACGATTAAAACTAATACTAATAAGGCAGCAACAATAATTCTAAATACATCATCATCAGTTAAGATTCCTCTGTTTTCAGCACTTCTTGTTCTTTTAATTTCTTTTGAAATATATTTATATGCATAATAAGAAGCAAGAGAAATAAATAGGACTTGTAGGCCAATTCGTGGCAACAAATCAAAAAACATGGCAATATATGAAGCAATGAGTCCTAAAGCACCTACAGCTTTGTATCCTCCAAACCATCCTATGATATTCCAAGATATAAAAGCACCCATAGAAAAGAGCCCTGGCTTTGTATCAACACCCTCTCTTTCTAGTTTTGCAACCCTTAGTTTAAAAACCCTTCTAGCAACTGAAAATGATAGTAAGAACCACACCCCAAATAGCCAGCTTGCCTCTCCGGCATCAAGCCATGGAAATGCGATACCTTTTGCACTTATATGAACTAAGTGCTGTCCCCTATCAACTTCTTCAAGTCTTGGAAAAGATAAAATAACAGCTTGCCAAAAGAATATTTGAACTAAAAGAGGAATATTTCTGACTGTTTCGACAAATCCTGTTGTTGCTCTCTCAACTATCCAGTTTTTAGATAGTCTTGCAATACCCATTAAAGTTCCAAGAAAAGTTGCAAAAAATATTCCAGATACAGTAATTCTAAGCATATTAGCCATACCAATTTGGAGAGCTTGTAAACCAGATTCAGGATAGGTAACAAATCCTTCAGATACTTGAATACCAGGCGTAGATCCTAAAAATCTCCAAGAAAAAGGAAGGTTTGTTGCATTTAAATTTCTAATAGCCTGACCAAAGAAGTTTTGAATTAAATTAAGAATAAATAACAAGAATAGAATTTGGCCAGCCCATTTTAGAAATCTTACATCTCGCCAAAACGCTGTGTTTAATTTAAAGTTTTTCATAATTCAATAAGTAAATTGATAATACCACCCTAGCTTTTTCATTTCCATTCGTCTTTAAGAAGAAATATGAAAGGGGCCTTTCGGCCCCTTTCTAAAAACAATTAAGTTTTTATTACCTGGCTGGTGGTGCGTAAATTAATCCGCCATCAGTCCAAGGTGCGTTTGCAGAACCTTCTCTATAAAGTCCGACAGGATTTAAGTTTTTAGAATAAATCTCATCATAGTTACCAACTTGCTTGATAACGTTATAGAAAGCATCGGCACTTAAGCCCATGACTGTTTGCAATTCGCCGTCGTTCTTGCCCATGAGTCTTCCCATTTCTGGATTTGCATCATAGTCAAAAGAATCAACGTTGGCTCTACCTACACCATACTCATCAGCGATGAATGTAGCATAAACAGTCCAGTTAACGACATCTGCCCATTGGCTATCGTTTGAACGATATACAGGACCAAGAGGTTCTTTAGAGATTGGTGATGCTGGGAAAATTGCCCAGTCATTCAATGCACCCTCTTTAGCTCTGTTACCAACAAGACCAGAACCGTCTGTTGTTACAAGATCACATTCTCCAGCTTTGAATTTCTCCATAGCTTCTGGGAATGCCTCAACTGTTACAAGCTCAATAGCTGCTCCAGCTAATCTTGCACCTTCAGTAATGTTCTTTTCTGTTGTAGTACCAGCATTAGTACACACTCTTAAGCCATCAATGTCTTTAAGAGTAGATGAAGCAGAAAGACCATCAGAGTTTCTACCCATTAATTGTTGTCCGTCATAATAGGTTGTTGGTCCAAAGTCGTTACCTAGCTCGGTATCACGGCTTTGAGTCCATGTTGTATTTCTGATTAATAGGTCTACTTCACCAGCTGATAAAGCAGTGAATCTTTCAGCAGCAGTAAGCGCTGTAAATTCAACTTTGCTGTAATCACCAAAAACTGCTGCTGCAACTGCATAACAGTAGTCAGCATCAATTCCTGTTACAGAACCATCAGCTTGTGTCTCAGAGAAAGCAACTGCAGAACCAGAAACACCACACTTAAGGAATCCACGCTCTTGAACTTCTTCAAGAGTTGAGTGATCCTCATGGTCGTGCTCTTCTTCAACAGCCACCTCTTCTGTTGCTGTGTCAGTAGCACATGCAACGGCTACTAACGCAAGTACAAGCAGAAAAACGATTGTTTTTTTATTCAATGTTTATCTCCTTTTAATTAAAAGTAGACAGCTTCATTTAGAAGCCGACTAATTATTAATTTAATACAGTATTGATTTTGATTCAATAAAATAGAGCTTTAAAAATTAAACTATTTGCATTATTTGCCAAATTGACTAAGAAACATGTTCTGTTTAATAAAAAGAGCCATTAATATCTTATGTTGTAACTAAGGAGAAAATTTGTCCACTACCGTAGTTCTCGGTGCCCAGTGGGGTGATGAAGGTAAGGGTAAAGTCACAGATTTTTTTGCATCATCCGCTGATTTTGTAGTCCGATTTCAAGGTGGAAACAACGCAGGCCACACTATTGTAGTTGGAGATGAAAAGTTAGCATTGTCTTTAACACCATCTGGAGTCCTTTATCCTAATTGTATTCCGGTCATTGGCTCGGGATGTGTAATTGATCTTGGGTTTTTAAAAGAAGAGCTTGAGATGCTAAATGAAAGAAATGTCAATACTGAAAAATTAGCAATCTCCCCAAATGCCCATGTAGTAATGCCTTACCATAAATTACTTGATGAATTAATTGAAGAAAGTTTAGGTGAAAATAAAATAGGAACTACTAAAAAGGGAATTGGGCCATGTTATGCAGATAAAATTCAAAGACGAGGCATAAGAGTTCAAGACTTATTAAATCAAGATCTATTTGAGAAAAAAGTTAAAGCAAATATTGAGGAAACTAATCTAACTCTTACAAAAATCTATAATAAACGTCCTTTAGTTGCTGAAGAGATAATTAATGAATTTAAGTCTTACACTGATATGGTTACCAATCATATAACAGATACATCACTATTAATTGACAAGGCAATTAAAGATGGGAAGTCAATTTTATTTGAAGGAGCTCAAGGAACACTTTTAGATATTGATCATGGAACTTATCCATTTGTAACTAGCTCAAATACATCTTCAGGTAATGCAGCTGTTGGTTCTGGAGTCGGTCCTAAAAACATAGATCGAATTGTTGGGGTGACTAAAGCATATATTTCTCGTGTTGGAAGTGGGCCTTTTGTGACGGAACAAAAAAATGAAATTGGAGATTATCTAATTGAAAAAGGTGCAGAATTTGGTGTAGTCACTGGTCGGAGAAGAAGGTGTGGGTGGCTTGATTTAATATCTTTAAAATACTCAGTAAGAGTTAATTCATTGACTGAGCTATTTATAACTAAATTGGATGTTCTCTCTGGGCTTGATGAGTTGAAATTGTGCATTGGTTACAACACAGAAAATAAAGTTATTACTGATTATCCATATGAACTTACAACACTTGAGAGTGCTGAGCCAGTATACGAAACGTTTGATGGATGGAGTGACGATATTTCATCCGTAAAAAACTATGATGACTTACCAGCAAATGCTAAAACCTACTTGAAAGCTATTGAAGACTTTATTGCAGTACCCATTACGTTTATCTCTGTAGGGCCAGAGAGAACAGAAAATATAATTATTTGAAATGATTAATAGATATTTAAATAGTGAAATTAATGCAATCTGGAATGATCAAAATAAATTTGATACATGGAAATTAGTTCAAGAAAAATATCTTGAAACCTTAGAGCAGTTAAACATTGCTGATAAAGGGATATCAAAAAAAATTAAAGAAACTGAGGTACTAAAAGAAGAAGTTTACGAACGGGAGGAAGTAACTAATCATGATTTAGCTTCATTTGTAGACATACTTCAAGAAAAAGTAGGTAAAGGCTCAAATTGGATACACTATGGTCTAACAAGTTCAGATATAGTCGATACCGCAAACAGCATTTTAATTATGCAATCTATAGACACTGTTACTGAATTGATGAACGATCTCCTTTCAACATTACAAAATAGAGCAATGGAGGAAAAGGACACCTTAATGATTGGCAGAACACATGGTGTGTATGCAGAAGAGACGTTTTTAGGAAATATTTTTGGTAATTGGTATTTAGAAGTTTCAAGGAACTTAAAGCGAATTCAAAATTCTAAAGAAAATATTGCTTTTGGCAAATTTAGTGGTCCTGTCGGAAATCACTCAGTTGTTACTGAGGAAATGGAGAAGTTGTCACTTAAAAAATTAGGATTGGTGCCAGAAACATTTGCAAACCAAATTGTAGCTAGAGATAGGTACGCAGAAGTTGTAAGTTCTCTTGGCATCCTTGCTTCTTCCTATGAAAGAATTGCTACAAATATCAGAAGCTATCAACGTTCTGAAATATCCGAAATGTTTGAAGCATTTAAAGAGGGGCAAAAAGGATCATCTGCTATGCCTCATAAAAAAAATCCTATTGGTAGTGAAAGAGTAACTGGTTTATCCAGAATTATGAGGTCCTATGTTAACACCAGCTTAGAGAATATGGTTTTATGGAATGAAAGAGATATTTCAAATTCTTCAGTTGAGAGAATTATTCTTCCCGATGCATTTCATCTAATTAGCTTTATGACAAGTGAATTGAATATGATTATTAGCAATTTAGTAATAAATCATGACAAAATTAAAAAGAATTTAGAGGATGCAAAAAATAAGTCAATGAGTCAAAAATTTCTTTCACATCTAGTAAATAATGGAATTGATAGAGATACTGCATACAGAAAAATACAAGATGAAATATTTAAAGACACTCCCCTAAATGAACTTAAAGAGAATCTACAAGTTGAGTTCAATGTAAAATTCCCAGACTTTAATGATGATATACAGAAAAATGTGGATCAAAATAAATTTAAAGATAAATTTCAATAAATTGAGAACATTTTATAAAAAATATTTAGAAATCAAAGAAGAGTTAAAAGAATTAAATTTTAACCAAGAAGGAGTTTTTGATTCTATAGTTGCCCCAATCTTCTTTGTAGTAACCAATAATTTTACAACTCTTAATCAGGCAATTTTATATACAGGTATTCTGTTACTACTTTTGTTTCTTTATCGTCTTCTAAAAAAGCAAGATTTAAAATTTGTATTCTATGGATTAGTGGGAACATTAGTAGCGCTTCTCTTAGCAAGAGTTCAAGGAAGTGCATCTGGTTTTTTTATTCCTGGAATCATTAGAGATATGTCAATTGCTGTTGTTGGTTTTGTTTCAATAATAATGAAGAAACCATTTACTATTTATAGTTCTAAAGCAATTAGAAAATGGCCCCAAGAATGGTACCTACATGAACTTGTTCGTCCTGCGTATACAAGAGTTGCAATAATTTGGACTTTATACTTATTTACAAAGGGTGGTCTTCAAATAATCTTTTTCAATTCCCCTGAAATACTTGTAACAATTAAACTTTTATCATCAAATCAGACAACATTAATTTTATTAGTCATTACTTATATCATTGGACAAAATAAATTACAGTCTCTTGGCGGTCCAAGTGTTGATGAGTTTATTAATAACACTCCAGCACCATGGAAAAGTCAACAAAAAGGTTTTTAGAGTAGGATTAGTGTATGAATAACATAACAGCATCAGACTTGCCTACACTTGCCTATTTAATTGGAATTCTTATTGCTTCCTACCTAATACTGCGATCAGTTATTTTTCCAATAATTAAACGTGGTGCAAGTAAAACAAGTACATACATAGACGACCTATTCCTAGATAAAAAATTTTTAAATAGAGTTTCTTATGTATTCGTTTTTGTTTTATTTAATTTTTTAATTGCTACACCACAGTTCAATTTAGAAATATTGAATACTGAAATTTTCAAAAGAGTTGCTAGTGCGCTTTTAACATTGTTCATTGGACTAACCCTTCTTGAGATGTTGAATGTGTTAAATAAGGTTTCAGAAAATATCAAATCACTAAAAAATAAGCCAATTAAGGGCTACGTTCAGATTATTAAAATTGTTGTTAACTCTTTTATATTCATAATTATTTTTGCAATAATAACAGGTCAACCAGTTAGTTATTACATTAGTGGTTTAGGTGCCCTTACAGCGGTGTTGTTATTGGTTTTCCAGGACACAATCTTATCGTTTATAGCATCAGTACAAATTGGTCAGAATAACATTATTAATAATGGAGACTGGATTGAGGTACCAGAATATGGTGCTGATGGTGATGTTATAGATATTGCCTTGCATACAGTTAAGGTGCAAAACTGGGATAAAACCATCACAACGATTCCTACATCAAAGATAGTCACCACATCTGTAAAAAACTGGCGAGGAATGTCAGAGTATGGAGGAAGAAGAATTAAAAGATCAATATCCATAGATATATCAAGTGTTAAATTTATGGAGCAAAAAGATATTGATAAACTAATGAAAATCCCAACTGTAAATAAATATCTCTCTGAAAAAATAAAAGATATTGAAAAATTCAACTCTTTGGTCGATAAAGAAAAAGAAAAAAGAAGACTCACAAATCTTGGAACTTTTAGAGCATATCTTGTGAAGTATTTACAAAATCATGAGGGTCTAAATACAGAAACTATGACTTTACTGGTAAGACAACTATCGCCAACTACTACAGGAGTTCCTCTAGAGTTATATACCTTTACAAATACAATTGATTGGGTTGAATACGAAGGTATACAATCTGATATATTTGATCATATATTTGCAGTGTTACCAAAGTTTGGACTAAGAGCATTTCAAGATGGTACTGTAGAGGCCGCTGCTGCAAGAGGCTTGCCAATAATTGATTCAGAAATATAGTTTAGACAATTAAAAGTTTCACAAATTTAATAGATAAGCTTCTCAAATTTTCTTAAATATATTCTTTGGCCACAAAAGACTGATGGCTCCAAATACTATAAAAATATAATTTAAGTAATTTCCAAATTTGCTGTAAGGAGTTTCTGTCTGTTTTACCTCAATTTTTTCAATCAGTACTCCGGTTTCAAATAATTCAGTTTTGGAAATTACTTTTCCCTTATGATCTATAAATGCTGATTTACCAGTTATTGCTGCGTGCACAATCGGCCTACCATTTGAAATTGCATTTGCCCTAGACATTAATATGAATTGATCTGACATGCCGCTTTCTCCATAACTTGCTTGGTTAGTAAGGATTACAACTAACTCTGCACCATCCTGGACACTGTTTCTGATATATCTTTGGAACGAACCTTCAAATGAAATAACAGTTGAAATTTTTGTATCCTTTACCATAAATATTTTTTGACCATCGCCCCTAATCATGTCGCGTGGAACTAACGCTAATGGAGGAATCCAGTCTAAATATTTTCTAAATGGAATATACTCTCCAAAAGGAACAGGGTGCTGTTTTAAATACTGGTCTACAATCTCACCGTCTTTGTTTATAAAGATTCCATAATTTTCAAAATATTGATTTTGTACAGGCCTGTCTCCTCCTATTAAAAAATATGAATCTAATCTCATAGCTTGAGTAGAAATATCGTTTTGCACTCTACTGTGTATTCCGGGATCGTTGTTAAATCCTGTTGAACTTTCAGGCCAAACTACAAGGTCAAAATTCCCATTAAGAGATTGTGTTTGGTTTAAATGGCTATCGTAGATTTTTTGTCTTTCATTGCTGCATCTGTTTTTTGCACCAGGACACGGGCTGTTGCCTTGAACGATTGCTATGTTTAGTTCTGATGTTTCTATATTTACATCCTGGTAATTAAAATCAATAATTATATGATTGAAAACGTATATTGAAAAAACTACTAACGAAAATATCATGTAATTTTTAAAGTAATCTTTTTGTTTGTTTTTTGAATAGACTCCGAGTGAAACTATTAAAGGAAGGGATTGTAATAAAAGAGAAGATCCGGTTGGTCCAAAACCTTCGAAAGATAAACGAGCACCTGTCATGTAGAAACTATCTATAGGGCCGGATAATAATACCGTTGATGGGAAACCCCAGGGGAAACCTCCAAATGGAAAATATGCTCTCAGCAAATCAAAAATTGCTATAGCTGACAATAAAACATAAAAATTGTTTTCAAATTTTGAACTTAGAGAGGAAAATAGTTTTGCGAATATTCCGTACATCAATCCCATTAAAATGGTTAGGGGAATCCAGGCTTCAAGTCCTATTGATTGAATTCCTAATAAAATTACACCGTACGCAATAGACCCAAAGATAAAACCTGATAAAAAAGATTTTTCTTTTGATAGCAATGAATAATAAAAGAAATAAAGTGCAGGAAAAATCAAATACCAAAAATCATATGGAGGAAAGCTTAGGAAGTAAAGTAAGCCGGCAATAATGGCGTTCATAAACATATGCTTATATGTTAATAATCCCTTTTATTGAAATAAACTAATTTATGTTTCTCAAGATTACATATATTCCAGACAGTACTGAGAAATAAGTTACTGCTTGAGAAATGAATTGATCAGAAACTTTAGAAAACATTGAACTCGAAACCCTAATTCCAATTAATACAAATGGAATAAATATAGTAAATAATAAAAAATGATCCCATAGCAAGTTGCCACTAAGTAATAAAAGTGAGAGTGTTATAACAATACCTATACTAAAAACACTATTAAGAGAGGGACGAAACTCTTCAGATCTAGTGTTCCTATACAGAAGTGCAACCGGAGGACCACCAATTGCTGCAACCATTCCAAATACACCTGAAAAAGTTCCTGCGAGAAAGGAATTTAAGATATTTCTATTTATAACCCAACCAAAAAAAGAACCTACACCAGCAATAAAAACTATAAATCCCACGGCGATCGATAAGTACTTTTCTGATAGATTTAAAAGTAAAAAAAGCCCGATTGGTCCGCCAACTAACCTACCTATAATGAGTGGTTTTACTTTAGAAAGATCAACTTCTTCCTTCTCTCGGTAAAATACTCTGATTGCTAGTGGAAGACCTAGTAAAGATAATAATTGTGGAACCAAGTTTGGTTCAATTTGAACAATTATAGGAGAGGCAATTACTGCAAAGCCAAATCCAAGAACGCCTTGCACTGCGGAGCTGATGAACAATAGTGAAGCAATAAAAATTACTTCAAATAAAGTTAACTCAAATGGAAAGCTCAACCAAGTTCTTCTTCAATTAACTTAAGAATTTCTCCATCTTCAGAGTGTCGTCCTAATTCTTTTTTTGAAAAAAGTAATTTTTCATTTAATTGGAATTCGAACACTCCTCCACCGCTTGGAATTAAATTAATTGATTTAACTGTATTTCCATATTTTTCTAAAATATCTTCAATCGTACTAACTGCACGAGGTGTGTAGTTTCAAACTACACAAAATTCAAGTTTGATATCCATATCTAAATAGTATCATATAAAAAGTTAAAGGAGTTGTGTGTTTAACTATTCGAATATAAATCTAGAAAGCTTAAAAAAAGATTTGGAACTTACTATTCGTGAATGTAATTCGTTGGTTGATGGTATTAAATCTTCAAAAAATGTCAGCTTGAGTCATTTCAATGAATTAGAAAGTGTTGTATATGATCTTTCTGGAAGAATAGCTTTTTTAGGAGATGTTCACCCGGATGAAAAGATTAGGGAATTTGGCAATGAAGCAGATTCAGAAATACAAAATTTTGCATTGCAGATTTTTAATGACCCAGATATTTACAAAAAATTTAATGAAATAGAGATTGATGATTCTGACGCTGAGGAAGTTGAATTTCATAAAGATCTTGAAATAGATTTTAATGATGCTGGCCATAGTCTTACACATGAAAATAAAGGTAGATTATTAGAAATTGATAAAAAACTAATACAGCTAGGTATATCATTTTCAGAAAATATAGCTAAAGATAAGACAGAGCTTCAATTTTCTGAAGATGAGCTAAGAGGGCTGAGTAGTAATGAACTTACTAACTTAAAAAAAAGTGGTGAAAAGTTTGTTATAACAATGTCATATCCTGATATAAATGCAGTAATGGAAAACTGTCTTGTAAGAAAAACGAGAGAAACTACCTGGAAAGCTTTCAACAACAGAGCTGTAAATGAAAATAGTCCAATTCTTAAAGAAGCTGTTGTATTAAGAAATGAGAAAGCTGAATTATTTGGATTTAATACATGGTCAGAGTACAGACTGCAGAACAGAATGGCTAAATCTCCAAAAAATGTTGAAGCTATGTATGATAACTTAATTCCGAAACTGCAAAAAGCTGCCGAAGTGGAAAAGAAAGAGCTAGTTATTGACAATATTGAGATAAAAGATATTGCACCTTGGGACATTAGGTATTTTATTTCCTCAGAAAGAAGTAAAGTCAGCAATATTGAGAACAGCGAACTAAAAAAATATTTTTTTATTCATGATGTAAAAAATGAAATGTTTAAAGTGTGTGAAGAAGTTTTTGATTTAGTAATTAAACCTGAGTCAAATGAATCAGCTTGGCATGAGGACGTAGAGCTATGGTCTTTATGGCAAAAAGATGGAGAACAGTTAGCCTATTTTTACCTAGATTTACATCCTAGAGAGGGCAAATACACACATGCAGCAGTATTCGATATATCTTCAGGTGGATCAGTAAGGCAAGAATTGCCGGTTTGCTCCATGGTTGCAAATTTTCCAAATCCTAATACAGGAGATGGGCTAATGACATTTGATGAAGTAGAAACTTTGTTTCATGAATTTGGCCACGTCCTACATAATGGGATAGGGAAATCAAAATATACAAGATTTGTCGGTGCTAACTGTGAGTGGGATTTTGTAGAGGCACCTAGTCAAATTATGGAACACTGGGTTTGGAAAGTTGAATGCTTAAAGAGAATTTCAAGACATATTGAAACGAGTAAACCCTTGTCAGAAGATATATGTGAAAAGCTAAAGAGTTCAAAAAATATTGGTGCTAGCCTTCTTGCCTTGCGACAAGTGTCTTTTGGTTTAGCTGACCAACACTTACATGGAGAGGGTTTTAATAATTCTCTAAATTATATAGAAAAAACATCACAAGAGGTTACAAATATTAATTATCCTGAAGATACGAATCATCTTCCAGCATTTGGACATCTGCTTGGTGGATATGATGCAGCATACTATGGTTACTTGTGGGCTGAGATTATTGGTGATGATATGTTTAGTAGATTTGAAAATGAAGGTGTGCTGTCTAATTCTGTTGGGGTTGAGTACAAAAATAAAATATTAAAGCCGGGAGGTACTGTACCTGCAGAGTCAATGGTTAAGAATTTTTTAGGCAGAGATTGGAATGATGAAGCATTTTTATTTCAAAAAAACTTGATAAATTAAACTGCGTATCTAAAATAAAAAACTTAATAAATTAAAGTTGCTATCTTAAATAAAGGTGTTAAGCTTGTGAATATATTCACAAAGTATATAAAGGAATAAAATGACAGACGGACTAAAAGCGAGTCAAATTAAAGGTGGAATAAGACCTTCTAAAAGTTTTGACCAGGGCAGAGTGTGTAAAGATGAATCTTGTAGCACTCAATTAAGTATTTATAACAAAAGAGATCATTGTTTTAACCATGCTCCTGTGAAATACCCAAGAGTAAGAGGCAGAATTCTACAAGAAACTGCTTAGGTTTTAACCATCCCCCCCCCTATCGAAATCTCCCCCAAGAGGTTTCTTATAAGCCCCTAATTTAGGGGCTTATTTTATAAATTACTCAATATTATTATAAAGATATGGAAACAAAATTTACTGTACCTGAAATTAGCTGTGGACATTGTAAAGAAACAATTGAGTCAGCTATAAATACTATCGAATCGGTTCAAGATGTATCTGTCAATATTGACAAGAAGTTAGTTGAAGTTAATTCAACTGATGCAATAGACATGGGGGTTGTAACCAGTTTGTTAGATGAACAAGGCTATACAGTTGTCGAATCAAACTAAATCAATCAATTTAGACATTGATGGTATGACTTGTGCTGCCTGCGCAGCAAGAATCGAACGTATCTTATCTAAAAATAGTGATGTTCTAGACTCCTCAGTCAGCTTCCCTTTGAAATTAGCAACAATAGACATTATAGAAAATAGTAATTTTCAGTTAGAAGAAGTTATCGAATCAGTTAACAAAATCGGCTATAAAGCAAGAGAGGCTCAAGAAGAGAACGAACATAAAAAAAATAAATTTAATTTATATGTGCCAATATTATCAATTTTATTAGCTGCTTCCTTAAAATACTTTTTTCAATCAGGTTACGATTTGATCGCATACACTCTTGGTTTTTTTATTATTTTATTTTTAGGCAGAAATTTTCATATTTCGGCAATTAAGAAATTACGACATCTTGATTTTAATATGGATACTTTAATTTCCTTAGGTAGTTTAAGTTCACTAATAATATCAATTATCCCAGTTGAGCTAATTACCTCAACTTCAATTTCAATAAATGATAATAAAATGTTTTTAGATACAGGTGCTTTTATAATTTCATTTCTCTTAATAGGTAAATCTGTTGAAGATAGGGTTATTGAAGAATCTGTAAAAACATCTGAGTCTATCAAAAGCAGAATGCCAAAAACTCTTATCGTATTAAGGAATAATAAGAAAATTGATATTCCAATTAAGGAAATTCAAAAAGAAGATTTATTTGATGTTAAAGCTGGAGAAATTATCCCTGTTGATGGAATTATTGTTGAAGGAAAATCTACAGTAGATGAAAGTCTTCTTACTGGAGAAGCTCTTCCTATCAGAAAAGATGTTGGAGAAGAAGTTGTAGGAGGTAGTGTTAATCTTGAAGGACTACTAAAGATTGAGGTTGTGGAGTCCTATCAGCAATCTACATACAATCTAATTGAAGATTTAATTCGTAACGCACAAGCAACAAAGCCAAAAATTCAAAAGTCTCTTGATAGGATAACCCAACTTTTTGTTCCTCTTGTGCTGTTTATTAGCTTTTCTACTTTTATTTATAATTTTATATTTCAAGATGCTGAAGTTTTAGATGCCTTAAGAAATACCATAGCTATATTAGTTATTGCATGTCCTTGTGCCCTGGGGCTAGCTACACCGATAGTGTTATTTAAAACTGCCACTGTAAGCAAAACGAGAGGTTTTTTGTTTAAGAACTTTGACATACTTCAGAGATTTGGCGATATAAATAATATGGTCTTTGACAAAACAGGTACTTTATCTTCAGGTATTTTTAAAATTACTAAAATTGAAAATCCATACCAAGATATTACAGAAGAGAATTTACTTCAGTTAGTAAGTAGTCTTGAGAACTATTCTCAGCATCCAATAGCAAAAAGTATTGTTTATGAAGCTGAGCTTAGGGATTTAGAGCTTTTACCAGCTTCGAATGTTAAGGAAACTTCAGGTGTTGGCATAGAAGGATTTGTTGCAGAGAAAATGATTGTTATTACAAAAAATAAAAATAGCAACTTGCCCTCTTTAAAAATTATGATTGATGAAAAAGAATTTATTTTAAACCTAGAAGAGGAATCAGCCATCGATTTAAACTTTTTAGAAAAATTAAGGAAAGAAAAAAACATCACTATTTTATCTGGAGATAAAGAAGATAATGTTAGGAGATTTGCAGAAAAACATGGAATAGCTGAATACTACTCAAATAAAGAT
Source organism: uncultured Candidatus Actinomarina sp. (assembly GCA_902555055.1). Taxonomy (GTDB): domain Bacteria; phylum Actinomycetota; class Acidimicrobiia; order Actinomarinales; family Actinomarinaceae; genus Actinomarina. The sequence continues at coordinate 74,979 of CACDQN010000001.1, read as the reverse complement.
CCAGAAGAGAAACTACAATTTATAAAAGATAGACAAAACAATGGTGGCGTTATATTTATCGGAGATGGCATCAATGATTCTCCTGCAATAAAACAAGCTGACGTTGGTGTGACAACATCCTCTAGTAGTCAAATAGCACAAGTTTCAGGTGATATTCTGATTTACAAAGGAGGTCTTGAAACATTAAATGAAGTTTTTAATTTATCAAAAAAATCAAAATTTAGGATTAATCAAAATTTATTTTTAGCTTTTATTTACAATACTTTGATGATCCCACTGGCCGTAGTTGGTTTAATCACTCCTAACCTTGCTGCTTTGGCAATGGCTCTATCAAGTATTTCAGTAGTGCTTAATTCAGCAAGAAAACTATAAAAATTTATATTAAATAAATTTGATTCAGGGTTAACCTTTCATTATGGAAGATGTAGTTTGGTATCGTAAGCCTCTTTTATCAGAGCCCGTCGCAATCCTTGCTTTTGAAGGGTGGAGTGACGCTGGAAATACTGCTACCGGATGTGTAGAAAATTTAAGTTGTACATATGAAGTGGAACCTTTTGCAGAGTTGGATTCTGATTCTTATTACAACTATCAAATGAGAAGACCTGTAGTAGAAGTAAAAGACTTTGGGGAGAGAAATTTTCACTGGCCACAAACATCTTTTTATTCAATTGAAGACTATAAGTTAAAGAGTGATTTAATTTTAGTTTTTGGTGAGGAGCCTTCCATGAGATGGAAAGAATATTCAAAAAATATTACTGAAACGCTTCTTGAGCTTGGAGTAAAAAAGGCTGTTACTCTTGGTGCTTTTTTTGGGCAAGTAGCCCACACCCTTCCTGTACCAATCTTTGGAGTAAGTAGTGATCCCACTTTCCATTCAAGGTTCAATGTACTGAATCCAAATTACTCTGGCCCAACAGGCATTACCAGTGTTGTAGGACAATCACTCAGAGATAGTGGTATAGAAACTTCTGGTCTTTGGGCTGCAGTCCCTCACTACTTAAGTAGTGGAGGTTACCCTAAAGGTATGGGAGCATTATTGAGTAAAACATCTGATATATTAAAAATTGATATTGACGACTCTGGTATTCAAAGTGAAGGACAACAATTTGAATTAAAGATTAATAAAGCTATGGAGAACTCCCAAGATTTAGCCGAATATGTATCTAAATTGGAAGAAGCTGAAGTAAGTATAGAAGACAATTTTTCAGAAGATAACCTCGTTCAACAAATTGAAGATTTTCTTAATGAAGAGAGAGATCTTTAACTAGACGCTCTTCTTTTTATGTCTGTTTGATTTACGACGTTTACGATATTTATGTTTTGACATTTTTTTACGTCTTTTTTTAATCAAAGATCCCATAAATTAAAATTTTTTCCTTTTTTCCTAACTGCGAAATTCTAACCCATTTCTACTATTAAATGAAAATCTTTTCTAATTTTTATTTTCTAAAAGTGTAATTGCATTATTTAATGCCTTTTTTCCATGCGGGCTATTAGAAGATCTTTTCATTGCCCATAATCCCCAGGTAATCATTGATAACACTTCAAAATACTCAAATTTCTCTTTGTTTTCAATTGATTGAATACCAATCTCTTCTAAGGTTTTTTTTCTAAGATCTAAATCGTGATCAAACTCATTTTGCCAAAATAAATCAGCATAATCAAAGTAAATATCTCCCATTGATGAGTACTCCCAATCAATTAGTAAGGTCTCATCTTTATAAATAATAAAATTACCATGGTACAAATCTTGGTGACAGGGCCTGCTTTCAATTCCAATATCTAACAATTTTACAATTATTTTTTCTCCAGCTTCTTTAGCTTCCAGTTCTAAATTTGAAGATTCGTCTGCAATATTTCTAAATACAGTTAAAGGTGAGAAGTTCTCTTGAAAAATTATGTTAGACTCATGAAGTTCTTTTAGTTTTTTTAAGGCATTCTCCCTCATAGTGTTATTTTGAAAGTCAGATTTACTATATGTGTAAATGTCGAAATATTCGGAAATCTTGATTCCACTATCCTCATCAAAGAATATAGAAGGAAGGGTTATTCCCAATTCTTCAGCTTTTTTCATATTATGTTTTTCCGCTTTTCTATTAATTACATCTGGATTATTACCAGGAATTCTTATGACATAAGTGAAGTTGTTTACAGAAACAATAAAACTAGTATTGGTGATTCCACCCTCCATTGGCCTAATCAAATAATTACTGGTATCTTTTTCAGTTGAGATTTGATATTTTAAAAATATATCAACGATTTTATTTACTTCAAACATATTCATTATCATAATATAAGATATGAATGATCCCTTCGCATTAGATTTAACGATAATTCTCTTGATCTTTGGAGTTGGTACAGCAATGGTTGCTGGAAATCTTGCAGCAATTATTAAATCGAAAAGAGATAATACTGAACTTTTTCTATCAAGAACATTGTTTCTATTATCTGTAGGTCTAGTCATTAGTATTTGGTCAATTGCTTCTTTAATAAGTAGATAAAATTCAAAAAAATAGGTTATTATATTCAAAGAACAAAGGGATTAAATGTTATCAGATAAAGACATAAAAAAATCTTTAAAAAACAACGAGATAGAAATATCCCCTTTAGATGAAGACTATATACAACCATCGAGTGTAGATCTGAGGGTAGGTTCAGATTTTAGAGTATTTGAAAATCACAAATATTCTCATATTGATCCAAAAGCACAGCAAGATGATTTAACAACCTTGGTTACCGCTTCTCAGAATGAGCCTTTTGTACTTCATCCTGGAGAATTTGTCTTGGGAACAACTTATGAGAAGGTAACGCTATCAAACAAAGTAGTTGCAAGACTGGAAGGTAAAAGTTCTTTAGGTAGAATTGGATTACTAATTCACTCCACTGCAGGTTTTGTCGACCCAGGTTTTTCTGGATATTTAACATTAGAACTTTCTAATGTTGCAAATCTTCCTATAAAAATTTATCCAGAAATGAAAATTGGACAAATATCTTTTTACTACCTTAACTCTCCATCAGAATCAGAATATGGTTCTGATTTGTATGGAAGTAAATATCAAGGTCAAGAAGGTCCTACTCCAAGCAAAAGCCATACAGATTTTAATAGAAAATGATTCCTGGTATCGGGACAATTGTTAATGGAGTAGGCGTACTATTTGTTGGTATTTTATCTCGTATAATATTCAAAAAAGAGGTGAGGAATTTTGAAGAAAACTTACTTCCTCTAGGTTTATTAGTGTTAGCTCTGGGTTTTAGAGAAACATTAAAAAGTCCTGACTATGTTCTAATCCTAAGCTTTGAGATATCAGGTTTTATATTTACCCTTTTCGCAATAATCCTAGGGGCTGTACTTGGAAATCTTCTAAAAATTGAGGATAAAATTAAAAATTTTGGAGATTACCTATATAAGAAATTTGAAAAATCTGACCCTGATCAAAGTCGATTTATTGAAAGCTATTTAACTACAACCTTAATAGTTGTAACTGGTCCTTTGGCTATTATTGGCCCTTTTTTCGATGTTGTTGAATCTAATTTAGAGTTACTTCTAATAAAAACTGCACTTGATTGTTTTTTAGTTATATTTATTACATCTAGTGGTGGTAAAGGAGCAGTATATTCTGGAGTTTCAATATTAATTTATCAGGGTTTCTTTACTCTATGCGCTTTATTAATAAATTCAAATATCGAGCCATGGATTTCGGACTCCATAGCAGGTATTGGTGGAATTTTACTAATTGGTGTTGGAATAAATCTTTTGGGAATAAAAAAAATCCCAGTCGGAAACTACATATTAAGTTTATTTATTCCTTTTCTTGTAGCATTTTAAACGATCTAGTTGCTCCCTGAACTCCTTCAAAAAGGTCAATTATTTTTTCTGATTCTTCTTCAAAACTTCCTTTAACGAATCTATGTTGATGAATCTTGAAGCAACGATTTTTAAAATCTATTTCAATTGGCACATAAGGAATGTTTAAACCTTTGGCTAAATAATAAAATCCACTTCTAAACTTTTTGACAGGCTCAGTTCCTGCTTCAGGTGCAATCACTAAAATATAATTATCTATATCTTTAAATTCTTCTACAGCTCCGTGAATTAAGCCTTTTGAATTAACCCTATAAACAGGTATACCTCCTAGTTTTAACATTAAATATTTTTGCAACCACCATAATGGCCACGGAACTCCAAGTCTGTCTAAATTTTTTGAAATAGTAAAAAGGCTTGGAAGTCGAGTAAACACCCATGCAGCGCCAAAAAAATTAATTTTTAAATCTAACGCCCAAACTGCAAGTAACGCATACCATGCATCTCTCATTGCGGTATGGGGAAGGCCAATTAATATCATTTTTTTTAAGTCAGGGATTTCACCCTCAATCTTCCAATTAAATACTTTTAATAATATTCTTCCAATTGGGCCCAAAATTTTTCTTTTCTTCTGAGACAGTAGTGATTTAGAATCATTCATAACGTTGAAACATGTTTTGCAATTTGTACAGCATTTAAAGCAGCCCCTTTAAGCAAATTATCTGAGACCACCCAGAAGTTTAAAATTTTATTACTTGAAAGACCTTGTCTTAATCTTGAAACTAAGACATTGTTTTGTCCCTCAGCATCAAGAGGTGTAGCCAATTTATCCGACCAATATTCAACTCCATCAAATTGTGAAAGTAAGTTAATAGCACTACCAACATCAACTTGATTCTCAAATACTGCTGAACAAAATGTTCCATGACCTGTTTTAACCCCAACCCTTGCATTGGAGGGTTCCACGATTAAATTTTTCATTGAGAGAATTTTTCTAGACTCGTTTACAAACTTCATCTCTTCATCTGAGTACCCATTTTCAAGAAGGTTACCCGCAACAGGTATAACATTTTTAGCTACTGGTTGTCCGTAGAATCCCTCAGAATAATCTGATAGTAGATTATCACTTAAAGTTAGTTCTTTCTCAAGTGACTCAACAGCTCTTGTTCCGGATCCAGATACTGCCTGATAGGAAGTTGGGGTGATCGATTTTAAAACAAAAGCATCGTGTAATGGCTTCAGAGACATTACAAGTCCCATTGTCGTACAATTAGGATTGGAAATCAGTTTAGTGCTTTTGGTAATTGCTTCTTCGTTAACTCCATAAACTACTAGCGGTACGTCATCAAGCATCCGGAAAGCTGAAGAATTGTCTATTACAAAAGCACCTTTATCAACAAAACTTTTAGCATACAACTGAGCTCTTTCACCACCAGCTGAGAAAAGTACTAGATCAAAATTAAGTATATTTTTTTCATTTAATTCCTGAACTACAATATTTCTATTATTTATAGTTAATTCAGATCCTGCAGATTTACTAGATGCGTATAAAGAGTATTGAACGTCGCTCTCAAAATACTCTTCACAGAGATTAATAATCTTTCGACCAACAAGACCAGTTGCGCCAACTACAGCTATTTTCATTTTTTAGTTATAAATTCTTCATGTAAAACGTTTAATGCTTGATCAATGTCTTTACTATTAATGACACATGAAACCCGTATTGGGGATGTAGAAATCATAGAAATATTTATTCCACTTTCTCCTAAAATTTTAAACATTTTTGAGGCAACTCCTGATTCAGACTTCATTCCTGCGCCAATTATTGAGACCCTGCCAATATTTTGATCTACATCAAATCCTTTAGCATTTAACTTATCAGATATTTGCTTAAGAACTTCTTCTACTTCGCTTTGTTGTTCGGAAGGGGCCGTAAAAGAAATATCGGTAATGGAATCCTTGGAAACATTTTGAACAATCATGTCTACATTTGTTCCAATTTCTGAAAGAGACCCAAATACTGTTCCAGCAATTCCAGGTTGATCCGGAACGCCAAATAAGGTGAACTTTATTTCTTTGTCATTGTGAGTGACTCCACTTACTATTGCTTCTTCCATAACCTTTTCTTTTACTAGTGTCCCTTTATTGTTCTTAAATGTTGATTTTACAATTATTGGTACATTATACCTTCTACCAAATTCTACTGACCTTGCCATTAGTACTCCTGCACCTGATGAAGACATTTCCAACATTTCATCATATGTAATTTCATCTATTAATTGTGCATTTGTAATTATTCTTGGGTCAGCTGTATAAACACCTTCAACATCTGTAAAAATTTCGCATCGCTCAGCTCCTAAAGCTGCTGCTAATGCAACCGCTGTTGCGTCGGACCCCCCTCTTCCTAAGGTTGTGATCTCTCTTGTGTCTCTATTAAACCCTTGAAAACCAGCAACAATAACAATATCTCCTTGGTCTATTCCTTCTTTAACTCTTTCTCCAGTAATTTCTTCAATCTCTGCTTTTCCATGCCTAGATGTTGTAATGATTCCTGCTTGTGAGCCCGTTAAAGAAAAAGAGCTATATCCCAAACTATTTAAATGCATAGATAGTAACGACATGGTGATTCTCTCACCGGCTGATAACAGCATGTCCATTTCTCGTGGGGTGGGTTTCTCAGAAAGCTGACTAGCAAGATGTATTAATTCATCTGTGCTTGAACCCATTGCAGAAGGTACCACAACAACATCATTATTGTCCTCCTTACATTCAATAATTCTTTCAGCAACTAGTTTTAACGAGTTTGTATCTGCAACACTAGTTCCGCCATATTTTTGTACTATTAAAGTCATTGGAAACATTCTAATTAGTTTATTAAAGAATTAAAGACCCTAGTACTCTTGTTTTATGAGTATAGATTTGCATACACATTCAATTAATTCGGATGGGACACTTAAGCCTAAAGAAATCTTGGAATTAGCAGCATCACTACAGCTAGAAGCAATTTCTATTACTGATCACGAATACCTCACAGAGCTTGATAATTCTACTGATGTAAAAGTAATAAATGGAGTAGAAGTAAGTGCAAACTGGTATAGCTTAGAGACAGAGAATAAATATGCCGGGGTGCACCTCTTGGTCTACTTTATCAACAAATTAGACCCATTAAATATAAAGTTAGAAGAAGTGAGAAGGCAAAAAGTTGAGAGGAATTATAAAGTTCTAGAAAATCTTAGAAGTATTGATATAGATATTAAAAATTCAGAACTTGATCTATTTGAAACTAAGGTTCCTGGAAGGCCTCACATAGCAAAACTTATGGTTGAAAAAAATTATGTGAGCAGTATAAGTGAAGCCTTTATAAAATATTTAGGTAATGGAAAAATTGAAGACTTGAATAGCCATCAACTAGATATTAGAGAGGTAATTGACCTAGCAAAACAATCTCAATCTTTAATCTTTCTTGCTCATCCACATACTCTGATGAGTAATAATGATTCTTCTAAGAGAAACAATTGGGTTAATAGTCAGTTCAGTAATTATTTAAAAGACTTGAAGTCATTTGGAATTGATGGAGTTGAAGTTTATTACCCAGGTTACAGCCCTTCTACTAGGGACAGACTTCTTAGCTTGCTATCTGATAATGACTTAATGGCTTCAGGAGGAAGTGACTTTCATGGTGAAAATAAACCGAATAACTTACTTGGAATTGGATATGAGAATAATCCTATAAAGGTTCCTTCAAATTTGCTCTATGAAATGGAAGACGCACATGCAAAGTTATAAAAAACTAATTGGTTCAATTTCTATTGTCACCTTTTCATACGCTGCTAGCAGAGGATTGGGGTTTTTCAGAGAAATTCTTCTTGCAAAGTGGGTTGGAGTTACACAATTTGCAGATACATTAGATTTAGCTTTTATAATTCCTGATTTCTTATTTTATCTTTCAGCAGGAGGATATCTAGCGATTACTTTAATTCCTCTTATGAGTAGTAAGAAAGAAAGTGAACTAAATGAATATTTTCTTTCTTTGTTGTATGGTCTTTCAATAGTGTTTGTGACGTTTTCTTTAATAATTTATAGTTTTAGAAATAAATTTGCTGAATTTTTGGGAGTTGAATCTATTGAGTATTTTAATGAAATCTTTACTCCAATAATTTTTAGTCAAGTTTTCTTTTTTATTGGAGCAATACTCATGTCTTATCAATACTTAAGAGAAAAGTTTATTTACACAGCTTTTGCCCCTGTCATTTACAATTCTTCAATAATTTTATTTGGTTGGATCAATTCATCAACTCCTGAAAGTACTGTAAGAGGTTTTGCGATTGGTACTCTGATTGGCTCTATTACAGGACACCTAGTATTACAAATTATTGGGGCTTCTAGATCTGGATTAAAATTTAATCTCACTTCTCCTAGATTAAAATACGTCAAAGAATACCTTTTTGTTTCTTTTCCCCTTGTGGTCGGTCAATCAATTGCTGTTGTTGATGAGCAGTTGTATAGAATTTTTGGATCAATTCTTAGCGCTGGAAGTGTAGCCTCGTTTAGGTATGCAAGAAGAATAGCGTTATTACCAGTTGGTGTAATAGCACAAGCGATAGGAGTTGCTAGTTATCCATTATTAGCAAAGCTATTTAAAAATAATAATTTTAAAGAGCTCAATTTGCTAGTTAGAAAGCAGCTTATTTATCTTTTTACAGTGAACGGAGCGATAATGGTTTTCTGTATTTCCAATTCAAAATTTTTAATTGAATTAATTTATGAACGAGGAGCATTTTCAAGCCAAGACACAATGAGGGTGAGTAGCGTCTTCTCTATTATTGTGTTTGCCATAGTTCCTTGGTCGATAAATCAAATATTAACAAGATCATTTTATATTCAAAAAAAATTTTGGTTTCCTGTAGTAAGTGGATCTTTAATAACGTTTACCGCAGTTCTGTTATTAATTATGACAGGAAATAAAACTGCAGAAGAATATGCGATTGTAATTACTTTTTCTTTGTTTTTGTATTCATTGATATTACTCTTTACAGTGAAGTTTGATGATATAAAAGTTCTCAATAAACCAATGATTATTGACCTATCTAAAGCTTCTCTGATCTTATTAATTGTTTATTTCTTACTTAATCAATTCTTCATAACTACAGGGTTTATTAGTGCATTTATAAGTCTGTTAATAATATTTTTAATATCTTATGCTTCAATACGTTTGCTAAAATTTGAATATATTAATATTACAAAAAGAAGATAATGCAGAAATTTCCACTTAAAAAAGGTTTATCTAATGCACAAGAGTTGCATCAAGAAATTAATGACTATATAGATGTGCTGATGGGTCATATTAATCCTCCAATAGCTGATGGAGTTGATACACTTTTTGAAGTTAGTAGTACCTACCTAGCTAGAGCAAAAGAGATAGAAATTAAGCTTTTAGAAAGAGAACGTAACATAAAAGTGGAATCAGGGGACGAATTGAAAAAGTTTAGAACCGGTGAATTAAGAAGCTTTATTGAACTCTGTAAGAGTGCTCAGAATCAAGGATCAAGAAGAATAACAGTTGCTTTAAGTGAATTAAATCTTAAAGAAAATTAATCCATGCTTTTGATATCAAAGACTTCATTTATATTATCCTGAAAACCATTTTCTGAAACTAAACGTTCGGAAGTTCCATCAATAGCTTTAATTTCGATAGATATACTTATTCCCATCATTTTTGCAATACATGACGAAATAAATTCTTTTATATCACTGGATTTATTTAACTCTGAAATTAAATATTCATTTTCTTTATTAATAAGCAAAATTAATTTATTTTGATCATCTATCTCTGGGGAAACTAAGGTCAGGTAGGAGTATTTTCTTGGAGTTAATTCCTCTTTTGCCTTCTGGAGAACTTTTGGCCAGTAGACATCAAAATTACCAATATCTTTTGGTGAAGATTTTGGAGTTGACGGTTCTTCACTTATTTTTTTTTTCGTAGTTTTATCTTCTATATTTTCCTTTGTATCCTGCGTTACTTTTTGTACTTTTTTTGAACCTGGCTTTAAAGTACTTTCTCCTTCAAGTAAATCTACCCTTCTTGAAATAGACTTAATATCAGAAGCTAACTCGGGTTTAATAAGCTTTATTAAAAATAGTTCTAATTTTAATTCCTGAGAAGGTGCACTTTGTATAGATTGATTTAGCTCATCAAGAATATCAAGGATTCTTGATAGCTCTCTAGCATTTATGTATTCATTTGAATTTTTAACTAAGTCTTTTTCATTTTCACTAATGTTTAAATAATTAACGTCATCAGGCAGGTACTTAAAATAGAATATATTTCTAAATAATCCAGTTAAGGAATTTAGAATATCTAAAGGTTGTAATCCTTTGTTGTAATTGGATTGCAATATGTTGAGAACTTCTGAAGTGTCTTGTACATTTATTGACTCAATAATTTTGAACATATCTGCATTTGATACTTTTCCTAAAATATTATAAAGATCATCTATATTTGCTTTATCTCCAAATGTGTTGTGAGTTTGTTCAAAGAGATTGATAGCATCACGAAGAGATCCTTCACTTTGGTTTGAGATATATTTTAAAATCTCGTCGCCAATTTTAATTTTTTCACTTTTTGCAATCCTTGTAAGCGTTTCAACAATTTCTTCATTACTAATCCTTTTAAATGCGATATGAGTTGTCCTGCTTTTAATAGTTTCAAGTACCCGATCTGGTTCAGTAGTAGCAAGGATAAAGATTACATGTGCTGGTGGCTCTTCGAGTGTTTTCAAGAAAGCATTTGAAGCAGCATTTGATAACATATGTACTTCATCTAAAATAAAAACTCTTTTATTTCCTGGACTGCTCGCAATAAAATTAATACTGTCGTTTAAGTCTCTTATGTCATCAACTTTATTGTGTGAAGCAGCATCAATTTCTGTTATATCAAAAACAGGGTCACAACCTAGGGTTGTGGCAATTATTCTTGCTAAGGAAGTTTTTCCAACACCTCTTGGCCCAGAAAATAGATACGCGTGACTAAGATTGTCATTTTTAACCTGCTGTTGAATAAGTTGTACGGCATCTGACTGGCCAACTAATTCTTCAAGGCTAGCTGGTCTATATTTTCTATAAAAGGCTTCTTGCATATCAATAAATGGTACTATCTTTCCTTTCTATAATGCACTATACAATTAAACTAAGTCAAATGAGAATAGGTGTAGATTTAGACGGTGTTGTTGCTGATTTCACTGATGGGTGGACCTCACAGTATGAAAAAGACTTCGGTAAAAAAATAAGTGAAAATGATATAACAGAGTGGGGTCTTGCAAAGCCTTTAACCCATTTTGAAGAAGAGGTTGACTTCTGGAATTGGGCAAAAGATATTGATGGTGCTTCAATTTTTAGAAATTTAAAAACTTACAATAATGCAATTGAGGTATTAGTAGATCTTTCATTAAAAGGCCATGAAATAGTAATTATTTCATCAAAACCATGGTGGTCAATACATGACACTCTTATGTGGTTGGGTGAAAATAAAATACCCTCAAAAGAAATACACTTTACTGAAGACAAATGGAAAGTTAGCTGTGACGTTTATATTGATGACGCACCGCATCAGTTAGAAAGCTTTGTCGAAAATGTACCAGAAAAACTAATACTTAGATTTGTTAGGCAATACAACAGATTTGTGGAAGGTACTGTTGATTTAAAAAGTTGGGAAGAATTATCTCCTTTACTTGAAAACTACAACTTGTAAAGTAAAACTATGAACGATTCATTTATTCTAAGAGATAGAACTTGGAGAGAGCAAAATGAGCGTGTTACTTTATCAAGTAATGCGACCTTTGCAGCAAACTCTCAAGGAAGAGATGAAGATGAAGAACCCGATGCTTTTAGAACGTGTTTTGAAAGAGATCGAGACAGAATAATTCATTCAAAAACATTCAGAAGGTTGAAACATAAGACGCAAGTTTTTATTAATCCAGATGGAGATCATTTTATTACAAGAATGACTCACACGCTTAATGTAACTCAGATTGGAAGATCTATAGCAAAAACATTAGGATTAAATCCTGACTTAACTGAAGCAATTTGTTTAGGTCATGATGTTGGGCATTCACCATTTGGACACACTGGCGAACATGTTTTAAATGAAATCCTAGACGGTGGATGGAGTCACTCAGAAAATTCTGTCAAAATGCTTTCAGTAATAGAGCCACTTAATCTTACAAAAGAAACAATAAATGGAATTGAAAAACATCCTTGGAGATATGAAGAACCTCCCTATTCACCTGAGGGATTAATTTGTAGGTTTGCTGATAGAATAGCGTACCTATCACATGATGTTGAAGATGCTATTAGAGCAAATGTTTTGAAAGAGGGAGATATACCAAAGAACATCACTTCCGTATTGGGTTCTCCAGGAAAAACTTGGATTAATTCTTTAATTTCAGGAATATTTAAAGCATCTTCTGGTGGAGATTTACAAATGGATGAAGAGATTTTAAGTATTATGCATGAATTGCGAGAGTTTATGTTTGAAAAAGTGTATCTAAGAAAAGAAACTTTAAACCAAAGATCTGAGGCAAAAAAAATTGTAGAGACCTTGGTAATGCATTTTGAAAAAAATCCTGACAAACTTCCCAAAAACTATGCTCAAGATCAAAGTGATGTAGCAAACTCGATAGACTATGTTGCAGGTATGACAGATAGATTTGCTATCACAACTTATGAAAAAATTAGTTAAATTTAGGCTTTCTCTTTTCCATAAATGCAGTAACACCTTCTCTTAAGTCTTCGGTTATTAAAAAACTGGTATTCCAGAGCTGAACAAAATCTAATGCTTGTTGTGTTGTAAGGTCTTCTCCCTTGTCCAGGACTTGTTTAGTTCCTTGAACGATATTTGAAGCATTACTAGCAATTTCTTCGGCAAGCTGAACTCCTGCATCAAACAGGTCGTCAAAATTATCATAAGTACTACTAACAAATCGTATTTTTTCAGCATATTCTCCGTCAAATATTCTACCTGTGTATGCAAGCTCCCTAAGATCTCCCTTAGATACAATTTTTGGCATCCTTTGTAAGACTCCTACATCTGCGACTAGACCTAACTTTGTTTCCCCAATTGAAAACCTAGCGTCTTTCGTTGAAATTCTTATGTCACATGCTGATATCAAAGCTGTTGCTCCACCAATACAATGTCCGTGAGCTAGTGCAATGACTGGTACTGAAGTTTTAGACAATGCAGTAAATGCATCTTGCATTTTTTGAATTTGTTTCTTTAGCTTTTTTCTATCGGCTGGTGTAGATGACATATCTTCATTAATTTGAAAATCTGACATAAACATTGTTATATCAATTCCCGCAGAAAAACATTCCCCTTTTCCCGCAATTACTATGCATCGGACTTCATCGTCATTATCCAACTCATTGATAACATCAGGTAATCCAAACCAAACATCTGCGTCTAAAGCATTTTTTTTATCAGGTCTGTTAATCCATACATAGCCAACATTATTCTTAATTTCTTTAAGTAACTTCTCTTCCATTTAATTTATATTAGTAAGATTATCTAATGGATGCTTTCGAAGCTTTATATACAACCAGAGCAATGCGCAGAGTTAGCGAAGATCCCATTCCAGAAGAAATATTAAAACAAATGGTTGATGCGGGTATCAGGGCTCCAAGCGGTTCTAATCGTCAAGGTTGGAAATTTATTATAGTTACTGATCCTGAAATCAAAAATAAATTAGGTGACTCTTACAGGGAGGCGTGGGATTCGTATGTTAAAGAATTTTATGAAGGTAGTTCGGACTTAGGGGCGTCAAATGTCACTGATAACAAAAAAGCTGAACAAGTAGTTCGGATTACTAAGTCAGCAGCTTGGCTTTCAGAGAATTTTCATAAAGTTCCTGCGATGTTTGTTGTGTTATCTAGAAATGATCCTACTGGGTCTTCTATATTCCCAGCAATTTGGAGCCTTATGCTTGCTGGCAGAGCTCATGGTATAGGTACTTGTTTAACCACAGTACTGGGAATGTTTAAGCCTGAAAAAGCATTTGAAATTTTAAATATACCGAATGATAAAGGTTGGAAAATTGATGCAGTTATTACTGCTGGATATCCACTAGGTAAGTGGGGAGTAGCTAAGAGAAACCCCGTTGATGAAGTAACTTATCTAAATACTTGGGGTAATGAAACTAACTGGAATATAGAAGAACCTCTCTGGAACTATTAGATCTAGCACGCCTGGAGGGAGTCGAACCCCCAACCTTCTGATCCGTAATCAGATGCTCTATCCAGTTAAGCTACAGGCGCATGGCGGAGAGAGAGGGATTCGAACCCTCGAGGGAATTTCTTCCCCACTCGCTTAGCAGGCGAGCACTTTAGGCCACTCAGTCACCTCTCCAAGTCAGCGGAGGGAGTGGGATTCGAACCCACGGTATGGAATACATACAATAGTTTTCAAGACTATCGCCTTCGTCCGCTCGGCCATCCCTCCAGATGGTCTGTTTTTTGCGGAGGGAGAGGGATTCGAACCCTCGAAGGGGATAAACCCTTACACGCTTTCCAAGCGTGCGCACTAGGCCAGACTATGCGATCCCTCCGAAAAAAAACCTGAGATTCTATTTTAGTTATCTCTTGCTGTCAAAGAAAGAGGATAATATAGCTTCAGATTCATGGGTAAGTATATTATCTTTTATCTCAACAAAATGATTTAATCTTGGATCTTGGGGTATGTTATACAATGAAAAAGCTGCCCCCGCTTTTTCATTTTGAGCTCCATATATTAATTTTTTAACTCTAGACAGAGAAATAGCACCAGCACACATAGCATCAGGTTCTAAAGTTACAGCTATAGTTGTCTCTTCGAGTCTCCAAGTACCTAAAATCTTGGAAGCCTCTTCTAAAACTAGAATTTCAGCATGGGACATTGGGTTTTGGTCTAATTCTCTTCTATTGTGATTTGCACATATTAAATTATCGTCTTTATCAAATATTGCTGCTCCCACGGGGACTTCATCAATATCAAGTGCTTTTCTTGCTTCGTCAAGAGCTACTTTCATCTTGTCTTCATTTGATCTATATTTCATAGTCTTTTTATTCTATTGTTGATGTTAATATAGCCAAATGTTTGAGTTTTTCATATTCGCATTTGTAACTGCAATTACTCCAGGACCAAACAATTCTTTACTTATGGCCTCCGGAATAAAATTTGGTAGAAAAGCTTCAATACCTCATTTTCTTGGAATTTGGCTAGGGTTCACTTTTTTATTTTTTGTTGGTGGTTTTTTACTTACCTATGTACCAGCTGAAATTTTTACCTATCTGCAGTATGTTGGTTATGCGGTTATTACATACATTGCGTATAGAGTTGCCACAACTTCACTAGATACAAATAAAAAAGGGTCTTCAGTAGAGAAACCTTTTACATTTATACAGGCCTGTCTTTTCCAATGGATTAATCCAAAAGGTGTTGTCATGGCTGTGTCGGGCCTTACGGCATTTAACATTACAAATAACCAAGGGGCTTTTATATATTTTTTAGTATTGCCTTTTTGTGTAGGCATATGGTTAATACTTGGGGAACAGCTTCAGAATAGTTTAGAAAAGAACAAGAAAGTTGCGCGTGCAACATATGTTGTGCTTGGAATAAGTATGATTGCTAGTTTGTTATTAGCTTAGGTTTTTAACACCAATAATTTCAGCAACACTGTCAGAAAATTCTACTTTACCGTCTTCAGTTTGGTTGTTTTCAATTAAAGCAATTAATATTCTTCCGACAGCAATAGCAGTACCGTTTAGGGTGTGTAAAACATTAGTTTCTCCATCTGCTTTTCCTCTGATATTAAGCCTTCTTGCTTGAAAGTCTGTTGTGTTAGAGCATGAAGTAACTTCTCTATATGCTTGTTGACTTGGAATCCAAGCTTCTATATCGTATTTTTTTGAAGCTGAAGAACCTAAATCGCCAGCACAAACGTCTACAACTCGATAGGGGATTTCTAGAGCTTGCAAAAGCTCTTCTTCTACTGAAAGGATAAACTTATGTTCTTCTTCAGATTTTTCAGGATTACAGAATGAAAACATTTCTACTTTGTCGAATTGATGTACTCTAAAAATTCCTGTTGTATCTTTTCCGTATGTTCCAGCTTCACGTCTGAAACAAGTTGAAAAACCTGCATACCTTATTGGTAGAGTGGCAGTATCTAAGATTTCATTAGAGTGTAATGCAGCAAGCGGAACTTCTGATGTACCCACTAAATAAAGATCATCATTAGGAATTTCATAAACCTGTTCAGCATCATCAGGAAAAAATCCTGTCCCATAAAGCGCATTTTCTCTGACTAAAACTGGAGGGATTGTCGGTTTAAAACCTTTGTCAGATAATTGCTGCATAGCCCACAAGACTAAATTAAACTCAATTTTTACTAAGTCTCCAAACAAATAAGAAAATCTTGAACCGGAAACTTCAGAAGCTTTTTGTACATCAATCAATCCAAGACTTTCTGCTATTTCAAGATGGTCTTTGGGATTATTAATATTGCGTATCTCTCCGAATTTCTTAATTTCAGAATTCTCTTTATCAGACGTACCATCAGGAGAAGTGGTTGAAATGAGATTTGGAATTTTTATCCAAATATCCATAAAATTTTTATCAGCAAGATCTACCTTTTCAAATAAGTCTTTAACTTTTTCGCTCATCTGTGATGCTTGGTCAAGTAATTCATTTTTAGTTTTCTCATCTGCGGATGCGATTTGCTTACCTAAAGTCTTTTGTTCAGATCTCAACTTTTCCGCTTCAAATCTTAATTCTCTTCTTAGTTCATCTAAAGCAGTTAGCTTTTTCAAATCAATATCTAGGTTTCTTCGTTCTAAATTAAGCTCTAGGCTTTCAATATCATTTTTTAAAATTGCAGGATCTAGCATTGATTAACTTTCGGGTGGAATGAAACTAAAAACAGATAATAAATTATCTGTGAGCTCTTCTTCTTTTTCAATTTCTTCAATTTTTACAAACCATTCGTGTACAACACCTTTTTCTATATTAATGGTATCGGATAGAAAAATTTTACTTTCTTTAGGTCCAATAGAGTTAATTTTTGTTTGGAACTCATACACAGTATCTCCATACTCATCTGTAACCAGTACCAGAACAACTACATCATATATTTCTACATTACCTTCATTTGAAATGACAACTTGAAGTGATGTTGGTTCGTCTAGAAGTACTGCTGCTCCATCTTCGGTGAAAGTAATAGGCATTGGTGTAAATTCTGTGCCAGTAATTGCTAGGTTTTTTTGGAGAAATAAACCTCCCGAACTTGACTTAGCTTTATCTACAAGAAGGTCAGCAAACTTATACGAATTGTCCTCAAGTCCAATATATTCAATTTGGTAGAAATTTGGCAAAAAAGTTCCATCTAATGATGCATTCTGCTTTATTAAGAATAAAAACTCTGCATATGCTTTATCACCAATTGATAAACTAACAATGCTCTGCGCAATTGACTCTTCAATTTTTAATGTACTTGGATTGTCTATCAGTGTCGTAATTGAAGCCTGAAAAAGCTCGACCCCATCAAGCCAACTACTTGTAGCAATCTCCAAAAACTGCTTCTCCTTAGAAGTAAAATCAATATTGCTATTTTGCAATAATTGATAGGATTCTTGAGAATTAGACTGTATTTGACCAAGCAACCTCTCAAAACTTTCTCTATCAACTTCAGAGAAATCTAATATTTCTCTAAAATTAACTGCATTTGTACTGTGCAACTCTGAAATAGTTGAGGCATCTTCTAAAAATTCATTAAATTCATTGGCTCTATTGAACTCTTGAAAATAAAATGTGGCAGTGTATAAAACAACAGCTAATACAACACCTATTCCAAAATTTTTAATTATGCTACTTTTCATAAACTGTAAAGCTTGTATTTCTTAATAAACATATTGTCTCACTGGTTTTTTAACTTTCGCTGTGTATTTTAGTTCTTTATTAAGTCTAGGAAAACTAATACATTTCACAACTATGATTATTGAGGAATGAAAAAGTATAAATTTATCTGGACTGTTAAAAGTGAGTGTGGACCAGTAAGAAAAAAGAATGAGGATTCTATATTTCCTTTAGAGTCGGGTTCTTCCAGAACATCGGTTAAAGCTGGGGTTTTTGATGGAATGGGCGGTCATAAAAAGGGGGAAGTTGCAAGTGATCTTGCATCTAAAACGATGTATAAAGATTTTGACAGCATCACAGATTATGTAAAAACTGCAAATAGAGATATTTTAGAATACCAATCAAGCAATGATGATGCTAAAGGAATGGGGACCACAATGACTGTTGTTGAAATCAGTCAAGATGGAACTCTATCGTTAGCCCATGTGGGAGATAGTAGATGTTATGTTTTGTCGAGTAGAAACTTGATCCAGCTGACTGAAGATGAAAATGTACCAGGTTATCAGAATGTTCTTACACAAGCTCTAGGATCAAAAGAAAAATTAACAATTCAGAATAAAGATTTCCAATTAAGTTCTGGAGATGTCGTGTTTCTTTGCACAGATGGGATTTACAACGAAGTTGGAGATGAGTATTTAAAGAATAAACTCTTAGATGGAATAAATGCAGAATCTTTAGTTGGAGAAGTTTTACTACAGAACCCAAAAGACAATATTTCAGCAATAATAATAAATGTGATTTAGTTATGAAAATAGGACAAATTATAAAAGACCGTTACGAAATCGAGGAAATCCTCGGAGAAGGTGGTATGGCTTTTGTTTATAAAGCAAAAGATAGGCAGCTTCAAAGAACTGTAGCAATAAAAACCCTTAAGCCGAATTATGTAAGTCAGGAAAAATTTGTTGATAGGTTCAGAAGAGAAGCGCAAACCGCTGCGAATTTAAACCACCCTAATATTGTTCAAATTTTTGATTGGGGAATTGAAGACGAGCCTTATTTCGTTATGGAATATATCGAAGGCAATACTTTAACATCTATTATTTCAAGTAACAGAACTGTGGGGTTAAACGACATATTGTATATAGGTTCTCAAGTAGCTAGTGGGCTTAAAGAGGCGCATAAGCATGGCTTAGTTCACAGAGATATAAAACCTGGCAACATAATGATTACACCAAGTGGAAAAGTAAAAGTTACTGATTTTGGCATTGTTTCCTTACAAAATGAAGAGAGTGACATTACTAAAACTGGAGCTGTTCTTGGTACTGCAAGCTATATTTCTCCTGAGCAGGCTCAAGGAAAGGCTGTATCCTTTGAATCAGACTTATATTCCCTAGGTACAGTTCTCTATGAGTTGATTACAGGTAAACCTCCTTTTTCTGGTGATTCACCAATTGCAACAGCAACAAAACATTTAACTGACAAACCGGAAAAACTCTCAACATATAGAAAAGATATTCCAAAAGGGCTTGAAAATGCTGTATTAAAACTCCTTGAAAAGAGGCCCTATGATCGATTCAAATCTGCAGAAGATTTGAGAGCTTTGCTTCTTCAGCAAAGAAAACAAATACAGATTAATCAAACTCAAGAAAACCTGGTTGATTTAACAAACCCTAAAATAAAATTCAGGTTTACTCTACCTGCATTGGTGATTTCCATAATGTTAGTGTTTGGAACTGTTTGGACTCTTTCAAATATATTCGAAGGTTTGCCTGTCGATGGGGGTGCACCGTCTTTAGTAGAAATTCCTGATTTAACTGGTAGTGAACAGGCACAAGCTCTTAATGACCTTCAAGAATTAGGATTTATTGTAGGGATAGAGAACTCTGCTGATTCATCCGTTCCAGCAGGATTTGTCATCAGTACGCAGCCTACTGCAAATACTATTACTAATCCTGACACTCTTGTAACCATTATTGTTTCTGTTGGACCCGAAGCTTTTCCAATACCTTATGTAGTTGATTTAGAAATTGCAAGAGGTGTTTATGTTATACAAGAAAGTGGATTTGTTGTTGGACAACAGTTGGAAATTAATGATGACAATATTCCTCGAGGTTTTATTATTTCCCAAAATCCAGTTGCAGGAACAAAAATGGGACCAGACTCAACTGTAGATCTTGTTATTTCTGCGGGACCAAGCTTAATTGAAATAAGTGACCTTTCGAGAAAGTCACTTGTAGATGCGATACAAATTCTTGAAACTCTTGGGTTTGAGTATGAGTTTGTTGAAGAGTATTCGGAAAATGTATCAGTTGGACTTGTTTCGCACACTATACCTAGAGCTGGTGAGCTGGTGACTAATGATCAAATAATAAAAGTAATTGTTTCACTCGGTTTTAAAGTTGAAGTTCCTAACCTGATTGGATTTACATACCAAGAAGCCTCAAATATTCTTCAAGATATTGGTCTTCTCCCATCAGCTAGTGGAGATACTGGAGGTAGAGTCAGTGAACAGTCCCCTCAGGAAGGTGCGTTTATAGACCCTGAAGGTTTTGTTGAGTTGAGTTTTGGAGATTAAAACAAAGAAATTTAAAAGAGATCTTTTAAATTGGTATAAGAATAACAAACGTGACTACTCCTGGAGAGAAACCAACGATCCTTGGAAAATTCTTCTTTTGGAAACAATATCTCAACAGACACAATTAGATAGAGCAGATACCTACTTCAAATTATTCATCAAGGAGTTTCCAAATCCAGAGACCATGGCTTCTTCTTCACTCAAAAAAGTATTAATTCTATGGTCTGGTCTTGGGTACAATAATCGTGCCAAGAGACTCTATGAATCTTCTAAAATACTATGTGAAACTGGATTTGATGAATTGTATCCAAACTTTGAAGTGCTCCCAGGAGTGGGCCCGTATACAAATAACGCAATATTATCTTTTGCTTATCATAAAAAAGTTATAACTAGAGATGTAAATGTTGACAGGGTGTTTTCAAGGTATTTTGGAGTAGACGAAGTGAAGACTTTTATACATAACAATAAGAAAACACTTCTAGACAGAGTTTCCTCTAGAGATTTAAATCAAGCAATTATGGATTTTGGCAGTATGGTTTGTAAAAGTAAAAATCCGTTATGTAGCTCTTGTGTTCTCGAAAATAATTGTAAAAAATATATAGTAAAAATAAAGAGGCCTCAAGAAGCATTTTCTGGTTCAAATAGAGAGCTGCGTGGAGATTTATTAAAATTATTATTAAGTAATAACAAATTATCTTTAAAAAAGATAGAGAAGGCGCTTGCAGTTGATAGAGAAAAGCTTTTAAAAGCAACCACTACATTAGAAAAGGATGGATTAATTACTATTAAGAAAAATAATCTTGTTGAAATAAATTCTTAATAATATTAAGTTGTAAATTATGCCAGTATCAAAAAAAAGAACAAAAAATAATAGACCTACTCAATCAAAAAATATTTCTACTCAAATGTCATCAGGTAAAGGGCCTTCTCCAAGGTGGTATGTAGTAACAATGACTGCAATGATGGTCATAGGAGTTCTATTAATTGTTCTAAATTATTTAACTTTATTACCAGGTTCAGTGTCTAAGTGGTATCTGTGGAGTGGTTTAGCTTTAATAGGTGGTGGTTTCCTAATGACCACAAATTATAACTAACTGAGATAAGTTCCCAATTCAATTTAGTCAATCCAGAGGTTGCATTTCGTCTTTACAGTGTTTTGGTGGTTCGTTAACAACTACTGATTGTCTATTAACTGTTAACTGAGTTCCACATTTATTACATAAAAATGATTGGGATATTTCTACAACATCATCTGTGTCAATTTCTGGTGGTATGCTTGCTAAGGAAAATATAGAATTTCTTAAAAACCTAAAAATAAGTAAACCAATAGTAAAAGCAATTAAGTACTCCATTACATAGTTAGGTATCTATACAGGGATATTAAAACAGCAATAACAACCCAGACTGTAGTAACAGCTTTAGTGTTTGTAGATGCCAAAACCTTTCTATATCTACGATTTGTGATTACCTCGTCAATTTGATCTTTAAGCTCTGAAAGCTCAGATGCAGATAAATTTTCTAAATCTTTTTTATCCATAATATAAGATTACCTTGTTGTGGAGATGATGGGACTTGAACCCACGACCCCCTGCTTGCAAAGCAGGTGCTCTTCCAGCTGAGCTACATCCCCTCGCTTTTAATATTATGCCTTGAATTGTAGAGTAAATGAAAAAAAAATTTAAATATTTCTATCAATAGACTATTGTTAATTAGACATATGGGCCTATAGCTCAGCCTGGTTAGAGCGCATCCCTGATAAGGATGAGGTCGTTAGTTCAAATCTAACTAGGCCCACAATACTTTAACAACAGGTTTTACCTTCTTCATTGTCTTTATAATTTTAAAAAATAGAAATTAATTACTAATTTCAGTATTGTTAATTTAAACTTATAAAAATTGGTTTTAAAATTTATCAACATGAAAGAAAAAAAGCTATTAATAATTCTTATTTTTTTTACCTCTTGTTCTGTGAGTTTATCTAATGAAACTGTAGAAACAACGACATCCACTTCGGTGGACTTGACATTTTGTGAGCAAATAGAAAAAGAATATATTGATTTATCCAATGAACTATTCAACACAAGCTTTGAACTAAATAAATATATAGATGCTATTTCTCCTAATTCTGTAGATGAAGATAGAAATTCTTTTTTTGATAATCTAGAAAAAAATTGGAACTATCAAGAGGTATACAAAAACTATTTAGAAGTTCGATTAAAAGTTTATAAATCAATCAATACTCTCTATGAAAATAATTCAGAATGTCTAATTAGCGGAGATCAGGAGATATCTAATGAACAGGTGGATAAAGCAAAAAAAGACTTGGATGACTTTATAGAAAAGTATGGAAGTTAGGTTTTGTTTTTAATAACCCAAATATAAGTTACCAATACTGAGATCAATAAGATTAATAAATTACCATAAATCCAATCCTGAATTTTAAATTCAGCATTTCTAAAAACCGAATTATCAAGAAGTCTAAAAGTCAAACTTGATAGTGTACCCGAAAAAAAGAAAACAATGAAAATACCTAAATATTTATTTTGCACCTAAAAACTCCTCTAATTCATTTATGTCATTAACTATCTTTTTTCCACTATCAAATAAACCCCAAACGAAAGTATTTAGTACTTTTATATTATTTGCACTAACTCCAATTAATTCTTTTTTATGCGCATATGCATATCCTATTTCGGCAGCTGTACCAGAGTCAATGTCGCGTCCTGTCAGTAATGCGACTACTATATCAGCTTTTTCAAGTGCTTCAATGTCAGTTGTAAATATATCTTCTCTTAACTTATCAGTAAACTCACCCTCAACAAGTCCTGCATCTCTATGAGGAAGAAATGTCTCAAATTCATTATTTTCAAGAACTAATGCAATTTCTTCCAAGTATTGTCTTTCGTGGTCGTCAAACAATGGTCCAGCTATGTATACGTATTTCATAAGTACTTAAATTATAAAGCTATTTAGATAATCTTTTATTTTAGTTAGTTGTTTATATTCCAAAATACTTTCACTCATTGAATTAAGGCTTTTTAGTATTTTTTCGTCCCAAACTTCTTCTAACTTAACCACTTCTACTGAAACCAAAAACAAGCTGGTTTCATCATCAAGAGGCGTGGATATTTGTGTTTCAACACGAAAGTAGAGATCGTTAAAATTATTCAATAATGGTCTCGGAGTTTTAGGATGGTTACTTAGCCCATTAATAGTAGTGATATTCCAAACCCATCTCTGAATTGTGTTTTTGCACATATATTTTGTTAGCTTTTCACTAGATTTTATTAAAAGCTGATTATCTGCAACTGGATTGTGTAAAAAAGTAAAATCTTCTCCTATAGCCTTGGAGGGAACCCAGCCGCTTGGAAAGCAGAAACTTATGGCTTCAAGTCTTCCCTTATGCATAACTGCAATGTCTTCCTCAATTAGAAGTGAGAGGTCTTTTAATGTTTCTTGTGGGGCTAACCCTAATGTATTACTTACAAGTTGAATCAAATTATTTTTAGTAAAAATTCTAGACTCTCCATATAGGTCATCCCCATGGGATGAAAGTTGAAGAAGCTTTTCATCTAAATATTTTTTCCTAGGGTTTTCTTCAATCAGGGGACCGGAATATTTCTGCATAGAGGGATTATTGCTAAATGGTGTTTTGACATAATCAATATGCATTAGTATTCATTGTATATAAATAATTAAAATTATGAATAAAACTGGACTCTTATTAATACACGGATTTTTTGAACACAAGGAAAGGCATAGAATTAATGCTGACTGGTTCAACAATCTTGGAATTGACACCTACTTAATTGACTTACCAGGACACGGAGAAGATGCTTTAGTCAAAGGGGATTTAGAAACTTGGGGGGAAATTGATAAAGCTGTTGCAGATGGGTTTGCAAAAATTAAGAATTATGAAAATAAGATTGTTTTTGGACACTCTGTTGGTGGACAAGTAGCTCTTCACTCAATACTGACTAAGTTAATTAATCCTGATTTTTTAATACTCTCAGCTCCAACATTAGGAGATAACTATCCAAAGATAATAAAGACCTTGTCTAAATCAATAGCAAATATTTTTCCAAAATTAAGGATTCCATCATCTGTGAACAAAAAGAATTTATCAACTGATAAAAGTGTAGTTAGTGACTATTTTTCAGATCCTTTAGTTTTTAGATCAGTTACAGCTAGATACGGAAATGAGCTTTTAAAATCTCAGGAACTAGTTAATAAAAGCATAGAAAATCTCTCACTTCCAACCATTTTATTTCATGGTGAAGAAGACAAGATTGTTCCAATTGAATCATCGCTTGAGTTAAGTAAGTTACAAAATGTAACATACGTTCCAATTCAAGGCTCTAAGCACGAGCTTCTTAATCAAGACACAAGACCTTTTGTATTAAGTGAGCTTCACAGTTGGTTAAATCAAAATAAATTAATTTGAATCTTATTGCAAATAGTTTGCAATAATAAAATTTTATTATAAAATATATTGATGCACGTACCTGACGGATTTATAAATGTTCAAGTTTCTGCAGCTACTGGTTTGTTGAGCTTTGGAACTTTGTGGGCATATATAAGATCAGCAAAAACACTAATTGCTGATAAATTTATTGCATTAACAGGAATGATGTCAGCATTAATTTTTGTTCTACAAATGATTAACTTTCCCATAGCTGCTGGTACTAGTGGTCACCTACTGGGTGGTGCATTAGCAGTAATTGTATTAGGACCAAGACTAGGTCTCATTTGCTTATCTGTTGTCGTAATTATTCAATCCTTACTTTTTGCTGATGGAGGCTTAAGCGCACTTGGAGTAAATGTTCTCAATATGGCGATAGTAACATGTTCGACTGGCTGGGTAATTGTTAAGTACTGGTTAAAATTTATTGGAAAAAATAAAACATCAATAATTGGTGTTAGCGTTGTATCAGGCATCATAACTGTAGTGTTCTCTTCTATTGCTTTTACACTTGAGTACGCTATTGGAGGTACAATCTCTATTCCAGTAAGTAGTGTTCTGGTTGCAATGATATCAACCCATTTTTTGATAGGAATTGGCGAAGGTGTTATAACTGCTCTAATAGTTGGTCTCTTAGTTCGTGTTAGGCCTGACTTAGTTTATGCATATGATAGAAACGATAGTGACACTACTAATGTTTCCCTG
Organism: uncultured Candidatus Actinomarina sp.; assembly: GCA_902555055.1. Lineage (GTDB taxonomy): Bacteria > Actinomycetota > Acidimicrobiia > Actinomarinales > Actinomarinaceae > Actinomarina. The sequence goes on along the minus strand of CACDQN010000001.1, from coordinate 49,553 downwards.
TATGGACTGTTTGTAGTTTTAATTTTATTACTAACCTTAATTACTCCTTTTGCTTCATCATCTCCTGATGGGTTAGAATCCGTTGCAGAAAACTTTGGATTTCAAGAAACAGATGGCATTGTCTTACTGTTAGATGACTATGGAATAAATTCCATAAATAACAACTTTATTTCAACTGTATTAAGTGGATTACTAGGCGTAATAGTAATTGTTGCTATGTTCACCCTTGTTGTAAACAGAAGAAAAAGTGGGAAAAATTCTGACTAAAATCTTTTGATTTTTACAATTTTTTGATGTAAATTTATATTACTTTTTGTGAAGAAAGTCTTTATAGATAATCATTACAAGAAGTAATAAGAGATAACCCTTGAAGCAGGAAATCTGGAAACAGATTGCGGAGTTTTCAAGGGTTTTCTCATTTATATAATGTTTATAGCTTATTTACCTCTAATTTAAGTTCGATTTTTACACTTTACTTACAAACACATGCTCCCTATGTTGTTGGTATACAAAAACCCCTTAGAACTTCTGTTCTAGGGTGTTTAAAAATACAAATTTTACTAAAATTTTATCTATGGTTGATCAGGTTAAATTAAATTTACTAAAAAAAAATTGTATCTTGTGTACAAAATGCTCTCTATCTAAAGAAAGAACGAATGTAGTTTTTGGCAGAGGAAACCCAAAAGCAAAAATCTTCATTATCGGAGAAGCTCCTGGTCAAAAAGAGGATGAGCAAGGTTTAGCTTTTGTCGGAAGGGCTGGAAAAATGTTGGATAAGTCTTTTCTATCTGTAGGTATTGACACAAATAAGGATTGTTATATTTCTAATATTGTTAAATGTAGACCTCCAAATAACAGAAAGCCAAAAAATATTGAGGTTGAAAATTGCATTACATGGCTTAGTGGTCAAATCGAATTAATAGATCCAAAAGTTATAGTTCTTGCTGGTTCTACTGCTGTTCAGTCTTACTTGAATATAAATGAACCTATATCAAAAATTAGAGGTAAATGGATAAATAAAGGTGGTATAAAGTATATGCCTATATTTCACCCTTCATATTTACTTAGAAATCCGTCTGACGAAAAGGGTAAGCCAAAATGGTTAACACAACAGGATTTAAAAAAAGTTAAAAAGGAATTAAAGTCAATTTGAAAACTCTTCTTTAGTATTCAGAACTAAAGATATGAAAATGAACACTCCCGCTATCACTATATTGAAGTTAAAAGATTCATTTAAGAATACAACTCCTGCTGAAACTCCAACAATCGGAACAAGATAATCTACAGAAGCAACCTGTAAAGCGCTAACTCTCCTAATAAGCCACGTAAATGATGTAAAGGCACTTAAATTTGCCATTATGAGAAATGTTATTCTCGTAACTTGCGAGGTAGTAAGTGGCTCAATTTGTATATCAAAAATTAAAAACGCAATTATTGTTAAAAAAATAACTGTTGGGTACTGGTATGTAAGCCATGTAAAGACTTTATAATTTGGTGCATACTTTCTGTTAAGTACTGTAGCTAATGCTATACACTGAACTCCCATAAAAGCCAGAGTCCCTCCTATCAATATATCTCCCCCATCAAGTAATCCAGTTTCTTTAGTTAAAAACAGATAGGAAACTCCAATTAATCCTATAAAGATAGCAAGGTATCGTGTTTTTGAAATATCTTCCTCTTTAAGTAGTATTTTCAACCATATTGCGGTAAATATTGGAGCAGAACTAATTAATAAAGTCACTAACCCAGAAGAAATATATTGGAGAGCAAAAATAAAAAACCAACTTACAGCAAACAAAGAGAAGATACTAGTCAACGAAGCTTCTTTAAATATTGTAATTTCAAATTTTTCCCTTATAAAAAGTAAGTAATAAATAGTTAATATTGTACCTATAACAACAACTCTGATTGTTATTAAATAGATTTCATCTATGCCCTCAATCAATAAGCTTCTTGAAATTACATTTCCTGTTCCCCATCCAATAGCCGCAACTATTATTGCTGAGAATGTTTGAATCATTGAAGGCTGAGATGGTTTTTCTATATTGTGTGAACTCATTAGAGGGATATTAATGTCACTAAAAAGATAACTTTATATAGTGGTGACGGCTATTATAAAAATATCGGGAGCAAAAGCTGAGAGGGTGTAAAAGCCGACCGTATGAACCTGTTAGGTAATTCTAACGAAGGGAACTCGGACTCAAATCCCATTACTTTTATAGGAATGAGTATCTATGAACGCAAATGTAGTTTATTTAATAGTTATATTAATTTTGACTTGGATCTACTTTCAAACAAGAAGTTTGAAGTCAAATGAAGATGAGTATTTTGTTTTAAATAAGTCAGAAGGTGTACTTGGCTTAAGTTTAAGCTTTTACGCAAGTGGTATGGGACTTTGGATTCTGACCTCTCCGGCTGAGGTTGCTTGGTATGGGTTAGGGTACGACATTTATGGTTATGCTATTTCAGCAGCTACTCCTTTTATTTTGATATATATTTTTGGCCCTAGGATTGCTGATTTGTTACCAAAAGGGGCTACGCTTGCACAATTTGTCGAAACAAAATATGGAAGTATCGCTCAAAAAATAGTTTCCATGGTAGCGGTAATTTATATGGGAGCTTTTTTAATAGCCGAGTTTGCATCAATTGGTTTCGTTTTTGAATCAATATCAACTGTTCGTGGGGTTTTAATAAGTTTGCTAATTGCTATGACTACATTGGCTTACCTATTTAGACATGGATTTAAAGCATCTTATTTTACAGATAAGCTTCAAAGTTATGGAATAATTTTGTTACTGGCTATTGTTTTCACCATATGGCTAAGCCAAAACAGTCTTTCTGAGTTAGTAACTTTTGCAAACGACGGAGGATTAAACTCATTTGAAACTTTTAGCCTTAAGTCTGCATTAGCTGTAATAATTGCTGTAACTGCAGCTGAGGTTTTTTCTATGGGTTACTGGCAGAGAACTTTTTCAGCAGAAAACTCAAAAGCTATTAAACAAGCAAGCATCTTTTCTGGAATGGGTGCATTCTTAACTATTCTTCTTTTGGGAATTGGTGGTGCAGTTGGAGCGGGAAAGGGTTTAGAATCTCCTGCATTAAGCTTCATTGATCAGTTAAATTTGAATAATTTTACAATTATATTGCTAGTCTCTTTAGCAACCCTTTTAGTAACATCAAGTATTGATACTCTAGAAAATGCAATTGCATCAACTATTTCATTAGATATTCTTAAGAAAAAATCTGAAGAAGCTAAATTAATAACATTATTAATTGTATGTATTGCATTAGTAATATCAATTGAAGTAACTAGTATTTTTAATGTATTTTTAGTAGCTGACTTGTTTGCAACTAGCCTTGTGTTTCCAGCTTTCTATAGAATAAAAAAAACCAGCAAAGATTTCTTACTTATAGTTCCCTTCGTTGGATCTCTTATGTCTGCTTTTATATATAGATTTCAATATATTGATCTTCAAGCAAATCCTGGAGGGGTATTTATACCCACAGATCTTTATGGTTTAGCAGACCTAAACACTTTTGCTATTGCCTTAATTTCTTCAATGATAATTACACTTGTTGCGGATAAATTAATTAAATAGAATAAGAATTAGCATGAAGCCAAATAACTTAACAGAATTTAATTCCCTATCCAATCTAGACGGAAAGGCTTCAAGCCTGATAGTACAAAGTACTCGCATGGATCTAGAGACTAATACTTATATATCTGAACTATGGAAAGGGGACAAAGGTTCTTGGAAAAAATATAAATCAGGAAGTTATAATTTCACTAACCCAAAATTTGCAAAATTAACTAACTCTATTTTTTATATAAAATCACCCAGAATACCGAAGAATAAAGAAGTAAAAGTATCTTCCACTATTCAAGTTCAAAGTGGAAGAACAACAGAAACGGTCTTTCAGACTGAAGGAAAAATCTCTAATTATATTTTGAGTAAAAATGAAAAATTTATCTACGTAATAACTAATGAATGGTCTAAAGATTTTAAAAGTATTGAAAAAAAGGAAGAGGAACCGATGTACTATGAAAATCTTCCATTTCATTTTGATAGTGTGGGAATCATTTACAACAAAAGAAGTCATGTTTATAAAGTAAATCTTCAATCTAAGAAATCAACAATACTTATTAATGGTGATAAAGAGAACATAATTTCAATTGACTCATTAGTTGAACATAAAAATACAATAACACTGTCATATAGCCAATATAACTTAGCAGGCACAATGCTTGAAGAGAGGGTTGGGGTTGTAAAAAATAGATCTATAGATAATATTTTTGAAAAAGGTTCAATAAGCAACCTCTTTTACTATGAAGATACTTTACACGGTGTAGGCCTAAGAAATCGTTTTGACTGGCCAACAAATCCAACTATTCTCAAGTTTTCTAAGCCTGGACATGCTTCATTTAAATTTAAACTCTTTGATAGGAATATTTCTAAAGCTAAAATTAATAATTCTATACTTTATTTTTTATATGAAGACTCAGGAAAAACCTTACTTCGCGACGGTACAAATAATATTGATTTAGTTGACCTTAATATCACCATTAAAGATTTTGCGTTCAACGATGATAGGATTTATATAATTGCTAATTCTTTTTCAAAACCTGATGAAATTTATGAAATAGAAAATGGTCGAATTATAAAAAATTCAAAAGCAAACGATTACTTTGTCAATAAAGTAAAAACACACAAATGTGTCTACAAAAGAATTAATACTGGTGAATCAGAAATAGATACATGGGGAATCTTTGTAAGTAAAGATCGACCAACCCTTTTAAATATCCATGGTGGTCCTGCATCACAGTACGGATTTACCTTTTTTGATGAATTTCAAACTTATGCATCGGCAGGTTTTAATGTAATAGCTTGTAACCCGAGAGGTTCTAGTGGTAGAGGCCATGACTTTCTTAGAGATGTTTGTGGGGACCAATGGGGTGTTGCAGATATGCATGATGTTTTAACTTCTTTCAAAAAAATGGTAAAAATTATGGGTGTTACTAATAAAAATTATGGAATCATGGGTGGTTCATATGGTGGGTTCATGACGTCTTGGATTATTAGCCACAAACCAAATATGTTTAAGTCAGCAATTGTTGAACGCGCATTGCTAAATTGGGAAACAATGGTTGGTACTTCAGATATTGGGATTGGCTTTCCTGAAATGTATCTTTTAGATAATATGTCTAAAAATATTAATCTTTACAGGGAGAAAAGTCCTATCACGTTTGCTTCAAATATAAAAACTCCAACTCTTATAATCCACTCTGAGGAAGACTATAGATGTCCAGTAGAACAAGCTGAACAGCTTTTTTCAAATTTAAAAAGGCGGGGTGTGGAGTCGGCTATGTTAAGGTTTCCTGGAGAGAGTCACGAGCTTTCAAGATCGGGTAAACCCGTTCACAGAAAACAAAGATTCGATCACATTATTAAATGGCATAAAAATTATTTAAGTTAAATCGATAAATTCATCAAAATAAGTTCTTTAGACTTTGTATTATTTCTTATTTAATTATTTAATTTATATAAATAGACTGGTGATAATGAAAAAAGTATCAGTTGTTATTGATAGTGAAAAAATTAGTAACTGGAAGTTCCAAATAATTAATAAACTAAGTAAAGATAGTTTGTTAAATACTATTTATATAACAGGTAATGCCCCAATTAATCCTAGGTTAACACTAAGGAGATTTTTGTGTAGCAGCTTAGCGCAAGTTACAATTTCAGAATTCTTTGAAAATACGAAGAGGCTCTCACTCAATAAAGGAGTGCAGTTAATAGGAGATTTGGTATGGCTTTCTGAAAATCCAATTGAGTTTGAATATGAACAAAATATTTATTACTTTAGTGACAGTAAAAGTAACCATAAATTTGAAAAAAATTTTCTATTAAGAGATTCTGAAGAGCTTAATTCTATAACTTACCTAACTAAAAAAAATAAAAGCACGTGTTTGATTGTCAATGGATGCTGGACAGAAGAAGCTAAGTTCAGTAATAGTAAATCAATTTCAAATAATTTGAGTACGCTGAGGTTTTTAATTCATAGTGAATATGAAGATTCTTTTGAAATTTTTAAATACAACAAAGATAACTTATTTATAGAGAAACGTTCTAGGATTACTAGTTTATTTTTAAAATTTTCTTCATTACTGTTTTATTACACATCTTGGAGTGTTTACACATACCCAAGAATTATTAATATTTTTACTAAAAACGTGCTCGAGGGAAAAAGAGTTGGAAAAATATTTAATGATAGAACATGGAAATTTAAAGCTGATCCTTTTTATTTAAAATCAGAAAATAGTCTATTTATTGAAAAATTTAATTACCTACTTGGGCGTGGAGAGCTTGCCAAATATAATCTTGATACAGGTGAATTAAGTAATCTGAAACCGGAAAGTAATCTTCACTTTTCCTATCCATGCATTTTTGAATACGATGACGATACCTACATGATACCTGAAGGTGCTCAGAGTAATTGTATAAAAATCTATAAAAAAAATGATGATGAATCCCTATCAGAAGTTGTCACGGTTGTTGAAAATTTTGCTGGAATAGATCCAAGCATCGTTGAGTATAACGGATTATGGTATATTTTTGCTACAGATGGATCTGTGGGAAGCAACTCTCACTTAAATATTTATTACTCTAAGAACCCGTTAACTAAGTGGTCTGAACACAGATTAAATCCTGTAAAAATAAATATTAAATCCTCTAGAGGCGGTGGTGAAATCTTTAAAGAGGGTGAGTCAATTATCAGACCTACGCAAAATTGTTACCCGATTTATGGTACTTCAATAATATTTAATAAGATTGAAATTTTAACTCCCGATAATTTTAAAGAAGTTATTATCGGAGAAATAGAAGTTCCAAAAAATTCAAAATACAAAGGAATTCATACTTTTTCCAGAAATAAAGACTCGTATGTAATCGATCTGAAAACTCAAGAATTTTTCCCTTTTGCTCGACTTGTAACGATTTTGAGAGCAAGGATCAAATCAAATGATGATGGTATATTTTTAGAAAATTCTCTTTCTAAGAGAATTGCAGTTTTGCTTCTATTTTTGTTTTTTGTAATCTTAATCTATTTGTTTGGGTGGAGAACTTTATCTTTGTTTGTTTAATGATCTCTTGATCTACTGGATCTTGTCATAACTTTTTCTAAATTTCCATTTGTAAACTTGTAGGATTCAACCGTGTTTACTAAGTGTTTTCCATTTTGTGACTTTTGCGACACAACTTCTAACGACATGCCTTCAAATGGTGAGATTAATGTAATTGAATGTTGTCTAAAATTTTTAGATGACTGATCTCTTCTAATAACATCATTTATCATATTACTTGATTCCCAAGACCAATCTTCTTCAACAACAACAAATTTGCAGATATGTCTTGTCTGAGACTTATCAATTCTTGCTCCAGGACATATCAGGATAGATCCTTCTACCCATGGGTTTAAACCTAGCCCGTCTATTTTAGGAAAAGCAACACTGAAAGCATTCTCTACGATTGTCTCTATGTCACCTTTTTTGAAGTTTCTTTCTTTTATAATTTCAGAAATTATATTTTGGATCTTAAATAAAGATTCTTCGTCTAAAATTTCTAGGTTTTCCCTGTCCATAATTACATATAAACAGTCAAGTGAGACAAATTACTATTCTTCTTCTAGAGCAAGTTTTTGGCCTGCTGTCTGCTTTCCTCTTAAGTCTTTGATGTCTAAGCGAATTAAGCCAATTACAAAAACAGTAAGTGTACCAACTGGAAATAAGAGAATTAGGAAAAAGGGCGATGAAGTAATTGTATTTAACATATTTTTATCATAACAAAAGTACATAGTATAATTAAATTGAGAGAGGAAATAAATGCAAAAACTTGGATTATACGCAAGCATGATATCAGTGTTAGCATCTGTAGTTATATATATTGTTTTAGATGATTCTCAACTTGCAATTTACGTAGGTCTTTGGGCTCCAACACTTATCCTGTACAGCCAAGCTTACGAACAAGCAAATAAATAACTCGGTTTACGTATAAATTAAACCGTTGCTAGTATTTGATTGTGAATAAAGTTGAAAAGAAATCTTTTTTTGGTTTTCTAGCCATTGCTTTTGTATTACATGTATACCTAGTTGTGTCACTGTTCTTAGGTGGTTAAACAAGCTTTAGCTCTTTTCATTCTTCTAGTTTCCTGTTCTGGAGGTCAAGCAATTGTTGATGAGTCACCAAAAATCCTTGATTCAGAAGAGGTTCTTAATTTAATATTTGATAGTTATAAAAATTTTTCAAATAACCCTGAAAAAGCAGTTGATACCATTTGGGGATTTGCGCATGAAGATAATAAAGAAATAACGGGACCAAAAGAACGGTTCTCTCAAATGTTAGTATCGGAGCCATACGACTCAATAATTGATTTAAAAGAATACTCTTATGAAGTTATATATGAAAATGAAACTAACATTCATTATGAAGTAAAAGTCCTGGCAAAAACAAATAGCTATTTTGTTATCACTTGGGTTTTTGAAAGAACAGAATGCCCTAATCTGGAAGAGCAGTGTTGGCTTACTATTGCTGTAACTGCTCCTTCATATTTTGAATCTGGCATTTAATAAAACGTATAATTTTTAGACATCGAACAATTTAAAATCCAGTTAGACTTCATATGTTTTAAAAATTGGGGAGAGACAATGGTAAGTAAACACTCTAAAGAAATAAGATCAACGATTACAAGTAAGGGAAATGTTGAGCTGTCTATAGTAAAAATTGATACTCCAACACCAACTGATGATGAAGTGTTGATTGAAATATCAGCAGCTCCAATCAACCCATCTGACTTGGCACTACTTACAACTTTTGGTGGAGACCTCTCAAATATTAATATTTCTGGAACAGGTGAGGATACAGTTGCGTCAATGAAAGTTCACCCTGCTGTAATGAGATCGATGAAATCTAGAATAGATAAATCAATGGCAGCGGGAAATGAGGGTGCAGGCGTAGTTGTTGATGCGGGAGCTAATGTACAAAGCCTCATTGGAAAAACTGTAGGCCTTGCAGGGGGTTCTATGTACTCACAATACAAATGTGCTCCTGCAATTAATTGTTTAGTGATGGAAGATGGGATTACTCCTGCTGAAGCAGCCTCCTCCTTCGTAAATCCACTAACTGCTTTATCTTTTGTTGAAACCATGAAAATGGAGAATCATTCTGCACTTGTTCATACTGCGGCTGCTTCTAATTTAGGTCAGATGCTTATAAAAATTTGTAACAATGATGGCATTCCTCTCGTAAATATTGTTAGAAAAGAAGAACAGGTGAAGAAGTTGAAAGATATTGGCGCGAAGTATGTTTGTAATACAAGCAATCCTGATTTTATGGAAAGTCTAATAAATGCGTTAGTCGAAACTGGAGCAACATTAGGATTCGATGCAACCGGAGGGGGTAATAATGGAGAATTACCTGGACAGATTCTTACAGCTATGGAGGTAGCTGCTAATAAGAATACTGAACGATATTCAAGATATGGTTCAGAAACATATAAACAAGTTTATATTTATGGTGGTCTAGATCAATCTCCTACAGTTTTAAAAAGATCTTACGGAATGTCTTGGGGTCTTGGTGGTTGGTTGCTTACTCCAATGCTTGGAAAGATTGGAATGGCAAGAGTCCAAGAAATGCGTGTAAGGATTACTAAAGAAATAAAAACAACTTTTGCTAGTCACTACTCAGAAGAAATATCTTTTGAGGAGATGCTTCAACCAGAGATTATAAATTCATATGCTAAGCAAAGTACTGGTAATAAATTTTTAGTTAATCCACATAAATAACTGTTTTAACTAATCATCAAGATTATCAAGTGGGTTTTCGGGCTGACATATTTCAAAAGCTTGCTGTACAGCTTCTGAGTTAAAGTCAATATCAGCATCCCTAAATGCAAAGAAGCCAAATTCACCAGGTTTGGGGTCTGGAAAATCAATACCTTCTTCTCTCATGCACTGAGAAAACTCTAATGAAGCATCTACTAATGCTGCTTCAACTTCTGGATCTAAGTCGAATTGCTCTGGAAGAGCATTTCTTAAAATTTCTTCACAATTTTCAAATGCTGTTTCAAATTCATCTTCATTCTCTATTTCTAAATTGTCAAATTCTGGATTTCCGTCAATATCAAAGGTTGGGTCTGGAAAGTTAATACCCTCTTCTCTCATGCACTGAGCAAAATTTAGTACTCCTTCTTCAAATGTTGTTTCTTCATCTAAGATAGTTGTTACTGTTGAGTCATCTATAGTGACAACCCCCTGTGTTGTTTCCTCACCACCAATAGTGCAAGAAGATAAAAGAAGTATAAAAAAAAGTATTTTTATTTTCGAACCGCTTCTGCTGGTTGTATTTTTGATGCTTTTATTGCTGGATAAACTCCTGAAATAGCTCCAATTAATAATGCTAAAACTACTGCTCCTAAAATTTGCCATACTGGTATTGAGAATACAATATTTGTATAATTAGTGTAAGCCAGGGTAATAAGTGAACCCAACATAACACCAACCAGTCCTCCAATTCCTGATAGTACAACGCTTTCTAGTAAAAATTGGTACCTGATTTCCCTTCTTGTAGCACCAATAGATCTTCTAACTCCAATTTCCATTCTTCTTTCTAAAACAGACATAACCATAACGTTAGCTATAGCTACACCCCCGACTAGAAGGGCTACAGAACCGAGTCCAAGTAATAAGTTTGTGAACGAAGCTTCAACAGCTTGCTGTGCTTCTAGTGCATCCGAGGGTCTTGAAACTTCAACTTGGTCAGGGTTTTCTGGGTTCATTGAAGGTGCAATAACCTCAACAACATCTTCAATAAAAGTAGGATTTGCTCTTAAGTAAATAGTGGTTGGCTCTTTGTTAATATCAAAAAGTTTCTTAGCTGCTCCATAACCAATAAAAACAGATCTGTCTAAATCTGGATGTATTTTAAGTTCTTCAACAATGCCTATAACCCCAAACCACTCATCATCTATTAGTATCTTCGTAGGTTTAGATAAGTTTGTAATTCCCAACCTTTTAGCTGTAACACTTCCAAGAACAGTGACAGGTAAATCAGCGAGGCCTTCTGTTATAAAACGTCCCTCCGAAAGTTTTCCACCAATAACATTTAAGAGTTCGGAGCTTGTGACAATTGTGGAAATACCGCCTCCTTCAAATTCTGAAATAAAGTTTGAACGTCTAACTAATAAATCTGTTTGGGTAGTAGATGTTACCTCTTCAACTGGTCCAATTCTCTCAACCATACCAATTACTCCTTCAGGGAGTTCTTCTTGTGTTCCAAAAAAACCAGCTTGAGGGGATGCTTTCACTAGATTCGTACCAAGGGACTCAAGAGTAGAAAGTAGGTCTGCACTTCCTGATGCAGCTATTCCAGAAACTGCGACAATTGCTGCTATGCCTATTCCTATTCCAATTGATGTTAAAGCTGCTCTACCTTTTCTAGCTTTTACACCATATACAGCAACAAAGAAAAGGTCCCTTGTTCTTAGCTTATTTTTACTCATCTGTTTACAACTTTTCCATCAACTAACTCGATTACCTTTTCAAACATATTTGCATGTTCTTGATTGTGAGTAATCATAATTACTGTCTTTCCTTGATTATTAAGCTCTTTAAGTATGTTCAATATATTTAAACCAGACTCTTTATCTAAGTTTCCAGTTGGTTCATCAGCTAACACAAAAGCAGGATCTTGTACCAAAGCCCTAGCGATAGCAACCCTTTGTTGCTGCCCTCCTGAAAGTTCTTTAGGAAGGTGTGTAGTTCTGTCTCCAAGCCCAACCTGTTCTAAAACTTTTGTTGCGCTCTCTAATCTTTCTGTTCTTGAAATTCCTTGATATAAAAGTCCTTCAGCAACATTTTCTTGAGCTGTGAGACCTGGTAGCAAGAAGAAGCTCTGGAATATAAATCCAATTTTTTCTCCCCTAAATTTAGAAAGTTCATTATCAGAAAGTTCTGATATATTTTTTCCCTCTATGTCTATAGTGCCTTCAGTAACGCTATCAAGTAAACCTATCATGTTCAAAAGGGTAGACTTTCCACTTCCAGACTGACCTACTATTGCGACAAAGTCTCCTTTTTGAACCTCAAGAGTTACGCCATCCAAAGCTTTGACCGGAGGTGGTCCTTCATAGGTTTTTGTAATATTATTAATTGAAATTACAGAGTTCATCTCGGAACAACTACCAATTGTCCTTCTTGAATGTTTCCAATCACCTCAACAAATCCATCTGTAAACACTCCTATCTCCACTGCAACATAAGTTGTGTCCACACCAGACTCTCCTTCAAAAGTACTTCCCTCAGCTACTCCTTCGTATACTTCAAGGGCATATCCTCCCTCAGCTAAGGCTAGGAGTGCGTTTACGGGTACATATAAAACATTTTCAGAGACCTCTGTTGTTAAAAATACTTTGACAGGAGCTTGGTCATAAGCCTCGACTTCTTCAGGGTTTAGAACTTCAAGAACTACCTCTATAAAGTCTCCTGCCTGTGTTTGTGTCACTACTTGGTCAATAAAAGTAATAACAGTTGGAACTCTTTCGTCTGTTGGGAGTTCTATTTCAACATTTTTACCTAATGTTACTGTTTCTTGATCTGTGGCATCTACTTGAAAAACTACCTCTATCCCTACTGATGAAATGTTATACAGTGGTGAGTTGAGTGCAACAGCAGATCCTAAATCATTTATGATTGACCCAGTAATTATTGGTGTCTGTGAAGCAAAAGCATTAGTTGGGCTGAATGTTTCAGAGATAGAACTTAATTGAAGCTCGTTTAACTCTTCTCTTGCTTTAGCAAGCTCTGCATCTCTATCTACGCCTTCGTTATATGACTCTAAAGTATCATCATATGCTTTTTGAGCATTGTCGATAGCTAGTTGTTCTGTTGCATCAATTCCAGATTCTTTACCAGCTTCCCTGCTTTGAATACGTTCCTGCGTCTTAATATCCTCTTCATATTGAGCCTTTTTTCCTGCACGGGTGTCTTCAGACATTGACTCATATGTAAGCTCATCTATTAAATTTTGTATTCTTTCAATTTCATTCTCAGCAGCCTGCCATGCAGCGTTTTCTTTTGTCGCATTTTCTTTTGCGTCATCTAATAGTTTCTTTTTATTGTTTACTTCGCTTAAGGTTGTACCACCGTCTGAAACTGTATTTTCTAGGAGTTCTATTTCATCTTGTTTTTGATTTATTAAAACCTGCTCTGTTGGTGTTATTTCTGACTTTGTATCAATGCCGTAATCAATATATAAAGTATTTAACATCTTGGAGGTTTGTTCATCAAAGACTTCATCAGGCACAAAAGCACTATCGGCATAGCCTAAGTAAACCAAAGCTTCTTCAACTTGTTGTATGTCAACACCTGGGTCTGAATTAAGATCTAATGTTCTATAAAAAGGTGTACTTCCTTGAAGTAAAATTACAGGTTTGTTGTCGATTATAAATAATACTTCACCAAAATTTACAACGCTTCCTTCTTTGGGTAGGAATGTAACTACACCATTTGTTGGTGAGTTAAGAATTTTTTTATCTGTTTGGCGAAGTGTGCCGTTATATTCTTCTTTTTTTGCTAAATCACCTTTTTGAATAGATACAGTTGTAAGCTCTAGGGTTTTACTGCTAGTATTATCTTCTGTGTTTTGTGTCCCAAAATAATAACCTCCATAAGCCAGAGCTGTTATAAAAATTAGTGCGTATAAGTTTTTTAATTTAAGTAAGTTTTTCATCATTGTTCCAATCAGATTAGTTTATTAAACCTGTAAGTTTTCTGAGAAATTATTTTATTAAATTTCTTAATCATCCCACTCCTCATTTTTTAGTTCTTCTGGCATTATTTCCTCACAAGCTTGCCATGTCTGAACAATTGGATCATCTTCACTAAAATCCCATTCTTCAGTGGTGTATGCGTCAAGATTTACGTTTCTATTAAAGTAATTAGGGTCAGGAACCTTAGGGTATCCATTCTCTCTAAAACATTTAGCAATAAAAAGAGAGCTGTCTAATTCTTTTGCAACTTGTGCGGGGTCTTCAAATTGATTCTCATCAGCGACGCCCCATAAATTATATTTCAATGCACATTCTTCGATTATGCTCCAGAGTTCTTCAGCCTCTTGTTCGGTTATTGTTTCAAAATACGATGCAATGGTTGTGTAGAGGTCTAGGAAGTTTTTAGGTTCTTTAAATTTATAGCCAGATTCATTTACGCATTGAACAAGGACTAGTGGTGCATCTTCATCTGAAATTTCTTCTCTATCGTCTGACAGCTCAACACCCAAAGCAATTGCTTCTTTTCCTTTGTCGGTATCAGCAACTGAAACAACGGATTTCTCTTCTTGTTGGATGAAAGAACAAGCTGTTAGTAGTATCAGTATTATTGACGATTTTTTATACATACAAAAGTATAAATAATATGTAGTTTTATCCTCCACCTTGTTCTGGTGGTTCAAGTCCGAGATCATCAAAACATTCTCCAGCAGCTTCTCTAATTTGATCTTCTAAATATTGGCCAGACTGTACTAATTCAACAAGTATTGGTCTAAGGGGCCTGTCTACACTCGGGTCTTCAACCTCTATGCCTTTTCCTCTTAAGCATTGAGCAAATTCAAGCTCTGTATCCAATCTATCTGCAATATCTTCTGGGTTTTCAAAGTCTGCGTTATCTCCCAAAGGAATATTATTTTCTTCTGCGCATGTTTGTATAGTCTGAAAAAGCTCTGCTCTTCCTCTTTCATCAGCTGCAAGAAATATCGGAGTTAAAATACTCCTTAAGTCATCATTATTTTTTGGATCTTGAACATCATATCCACTATCTCTTAAGCACCTAGCTAACAAAAGCTGTGCGTCTTCCGGTGTTAAAGTTTCTTCAACAACACTTTCTAGGACAGTTGTTACTGTAGTATCTGTCGATAAGTCTTGAGTGGAAACTACACCTTGCGCATCATTTGACGCAGAACATGCTGAAGAGATAATAAACATCAGGATTATTAAACTCTTATTTTTCATATTCTGATTCACCATATCCACATTCTTTTAAAAGTGGAGTAATTTCATCTTTTGATTTAGTTAACCCACTTAAGTCAAGTTTAGGTTCTTGTTGACTTGGGTCTGGAACATTTATACCCTTTTCTCTTAAGCATTTAGCTAATTCGAGGTTTTGATCATATAATTTTGCAAGCTCTTCTGGGTTTGAGGAAGACGAATCTGACCAAAGGTTATATTTGTTTATACAGTAGTTAACATCTTCCCCTAGCTGTAATTCTTCCTCTTTACTATTGCTTAACTGACCAATGTTTGTTTTTAAATCTTCTATATCAAATGGAGTTACTAGGTTATAACCCTTTTCTTCATTTAAACACTTAGTCAAAACAATTGGATAGTCCTCTTCAGTTATTACTAAAGTAGTGGTTGTGTCGTCTGATAGAGAAGCTATTCCACTACCGCTAGAGGTTGAACAAAAACTTAGAAAAAGAATAAAAAATAATAAATTCACTTTTTTCATTTTTACTTATTTCTTAGACCAAACAGTGGTCTCAATCGTTTGATGTTTTTTATAGCATGATAAATAGTTAGAGATAAGAAACAAATTAAGAATAAAGCAATTGGAAATTTTATTATTGGATGGATATTTATACCAGAAAAATAATACATTACGGCCATTTGTACTGGTAGGTGAACAATATAAACAGGGTAAACTGCTGTCTTGTAATAAGTAAGTTGTGGGGAGTCCTTATTGAGATAAACGGCCCCCAGCCCAAGCATCAAAAATATAAAATTGAATGATTCAAAAGAGATTAAACGATTATCCAAGGAAAAGCCGTCTTCAAAGTTGTTAAAAAATCTGTAAAAGTAAAATGCAAACCCCAGAAAGAGATGAATTTTCCAATTTCGTTTATTTGATTCCCAAAAAACTTCGCCTTGGGAAACTAGAAGAACTCCGAGGAAAAACCATATAAAACCTAGTAAAAAACCGTGGTTTGTGTTTGCATACTCTTGATAAGATCTCCCATAATTTACTACCTCAGAATAGGCAGTAACGTTTAATAAGTGGCCTTCAAGAATAACCGGAATTGAAAATACAAAAACTCCACCTGGCAGGTTTAAAATTTTTGAAAATATAGTTTCCTTTTCTACTTTGTTTGAAACTAGATTTAAAAATGGAATCAAAATAAGACAATAAATAAATATATTTTTTAGAAACCATAAATGAACTCCGTCGAATATTGTTATAACCCATAACCACAAATATTCGTCTGACCAACCTTCGTAATAAGTAAATGCAATCGCAAGTGATGCGGCTCCGAAAGTTACCGAACCAAAAATATATGGAACAATTAAAATTTTTGCTCTTTCTTTAAACATTTCTATTTTTGTTCTCCTTTGAAAAGCTAGCCTTAAAGCAATTCCCGAAATTAGAAATACAAGAGGTATTCTCCATGAATTCATTACGCTTAATAAGTCCCAAATTCCATCATTAAATCTTTTGTTTTGCACAAATGCAATGTAAGGAGCAACGGAGGTAAACGAAATTCCAAGATGGTAAAAAATAAGTAGAAACATTGCTATAGATCGCAAAGCGTCAATATCATATCTTCTTTGATTCATATGAACAATATTAACCCTTAAGAATTGATTAATTAAACTTCAGTTTTGCTTTAAGTTCATCTGTAATGGGTGTTGGCTGCATTGTTGTTTGGTCAGTGTAAACATGTACAGCCTCACAAGAACTTACTAATTCCCCTGTTTCTTTTAAAAACATTCCCATTATCCAGGTAATGCTTGAGTTTCCTATTTCTTTTACCTTTACGCCAATTTCTATATCTTGATCAAAATAAAGAGGTTTATTGTACTGAACTAACACCTGTACTGTATGAAAATCTTTTTTTGTTTGTTCGATATCTTTTAAGTAGTCAAAATTTATATCCTTAAAATAAGCAGTAATTGCCTGATCAAAAAATGCTACATGGTTAGCGTTGTGCATCACCCCTTGAGGATCAAGTTCATAATATCGAATAGTTGCTTTCCAAAAAGATTCAAATTCATCTCTGGATAAGGTTATTTTTGACATCTAAACAAAAATTTGTGTTTTTGGCTCTATACCGCCAGTTAATGGCATGGCGTATTCAAAAAAATTATTTGTAACATATGGCTTAGCTTCGTCCAAAAAATCTTGTGGCATATCTTTTGTATGTTTTGCAACTTTATTCAGCTCTACAACATCAACATCACAGAAGTATGTTTCTGACAATTTTCTTTTAAGGACTACAGATCCACTTTGTAAGTCTTTAGATGCAGCAACAGCGTGTTGTCCAACTCTCTCTGCCTCTTCAGCATCTACATCAGAAATGTCGGCTAAAAAAGATCTCTGTAAATATCCAAAAGTATCCGCCCTGACCCTTGCACTATCAATATGTTCTGAAACTATATTTGTCAATGTATCGCCTAAAGCACCTGAACCTGAGAGTTGAATATTTCCGTGACTATCTGTTTTTCCTGCTAAGCCAGAGCCTGTTTCGCTTGCATATGTCTGTAGAAAATACTCACCCTCTTCGTTGTGTATACCTTCAGATACTGCAACCACGCATCTTCCAAGTGAATCATATACTTCTTTAACTTCTTTTAAAAAGTTTTCAATTTTAAATACTTTTTCTGGAACATAAACTAAGTGGGGGCCATCTTCTTCTGAAGATTTGCCTAGAGTGCTTGCAGCAGTAAGCCAGCCTGCATGTCTACCCATCAAAACATTAATTTTGATTCCCTTGAGGCTTCTATTATCTGCATCATCCCCTTGAAAAGCATGTGCGACAAACCGGGCCGCTGAGCCATAGCCTGGACAGTGGTCTGTTTCGAGTAAATCATTATCAATAGTTTTTGGAATATGAAATGCTTTCATTTCATACCCAATAGAACTTGCTCCCTCCGCAACGAGATTCGCTGTTTCTGCAGAATCATTACCGCCTATATAGTAAAAGTTTCTAATGTTTTGTTTTTCAAATATTGAAACAAGTTTTTCTATATCAGATTCTGTAGGCTTTTTTCTGACCGAACCTAAGGCTGCAGCTGGTGTTTTACCAATTCCGTAAAGTTGCGCTTCTGATAGGCTGGCAAGATCAACAAAATCTTCATTGAGCATTCCTTCTAATCCATGTTTTGCGCCAAGGATTTCTTCAAAATCTGATTTAGTTGCTTCTTTAATAAAACCAACTAGTGACCTGTTTATAACAGCTGTTGGACCTCCAGATTGTCCAATAACTGCTTTGCCTTGTGGCATTTTTTAGCTCCCGTTTTGGTATACAGATATAAAGTTTAAATAAGAATTGGCAATTTCTGAAACAGCTTCTTCACGCGACTTAGCACCGCTATGCCACCCTTTAAGTGAATTCCAAAATATTGATCTCCCAATTGCAAATCCTTTATAACCATCGACAGAAGAACCGGCTTTTAACCATTCATTAACTTTCTCATCATTTGCTCCCCTGCCAAGAACAACTGCTATTACGTCTTCTCTTCCGCCATCTTTAATAACTTTCGAAACATTCTCATTGTCTTCAACTGTATCCAAGCCCTCAATTTTCCAAATATCTGGGTCAGCTCCTCTTTCTCTCATTTCTTCAACAACTTGAACTGCTAGTTTTGGTCTTATCTCTGAATCATATCTTGCTTGGTCTCCATCAACACTTTCTAGTTGTTCATCTGTTGCTGGTACTAAGAACTCGAGAAGAAACTTTCTCTCGTTTTCATCTAACCATTTTGAAAGAGTTTTTATTCTCTCACCCTGGACTTCTCTAGTTTCTGAATCATCACTTGGATTCCAACGCACAAGTATTTTCACAAAATCAGCATCTACTTCTTTGATTTTTTCACCAAAATTATCTCCGTATTCAAAATCAAAGATTTTTTGCCCAGATTTTTCAACAGGAGCTGCGAATTTTATTCCTATTTCTTTGGCTTTTTGTTGAACTTGAAGTCCGAAAGTTTCGTCAACAAGAATCGCCGGGTCTCCACCGTTTATACCCTTGTTTTGAGCTTCAAGAAAACCATCAAAAATTATGTCTTTCATAGAAGAGACTCTTGCGGCCTCTTCATCAGTAGGAGGCCTGCCTTCAACTCCAAGAAGCCCCTTTGTTAAGGTTCCTCTGTGGTCAAATGCGAGTATGTATAAATCGTTGGAATACCCTTTCATAAATTCTCCTTTTAAACTTTTTGATTTGTATTTTTTCTAGTAAAAATAAAAACCATTATTACTAAAACCAATAATGATATTAATAGTAAATAGTCTGAATATGGGTTGGTTTGTATACTTTCTTCAAATATTGAAGAGATTTCTTCAACAAGTTGAACCGTAGTAGTTCCCCAGTTGCTAGCAAGGGTGTCGTTCAAGAAGTAAACATTAGAGTTTTCTACTGCTGTGATGCTTCCCCAGCCTTCTCTAATTGAAAGATCTTTGTTTAAGTAGTCAGTGTGACCAACAATTATATAGTCAGGGTTAGACTCGACAATCATTTCCTCAGTCAATGCTGGGTATCCACCTCCATAGGGGTCTTCTTCTGAATTAGCAATATTTGAAACACCCAATGCATTGTAAATTTCTCCTATTAGTGATTCTTTGTTGATGCTATAAATTCCATATGAATAACCAATTTCGTGATAAACAGAAATATTTTCATAATTAGCATTATTTAATATTTGGTTTATTTCACTTTTCATTTCTCTAACTTTCGCTGAAGCCTCGCTTTGTTTATTTACCAGTTCACCAATGGTGGATATCTGTGAATAAACATCCTCAAAATTCTTTGCTGGAGGAAGTAGTAGGTAGTTAATCTCTTGACTTTCCAACCCTTCTACTATTCCATTGAAATCAAAAGCAACAATCACTATATCTGGATTCAGTGGTACTAGCTCTTCAGCGGTTACTGTATAAGCATCTACCCTTTGAATGGGGAGGTCTACCTCTGAAAATGCATCTACAGCAATTAAGGTGTCTTGTGCCTCTAGTGACTGAATGATTTCAGTGTGTGTTGTTGATAAAGAAATAATTTTTAGTTCTTCCCTATCAAGTACTGACCCCGAGCACGTCGATAAAAACAAAGCAAAAAGAAGTGATTTTATTCTCATGGTTTCCTTTCTTGCATTGAGAAAATAGCGAAACTTAATTACTCCTCTTAGATTTTTTATATAGATTCGTCTTCTTCGTTTTCTGTATTTTTTAAAGCATCCATTAATGTAGGTTCTTCGATATCTCGTGGTACATCAGGTCTTGGAAGGTCTGTTTTTGGAATTTCGATTTCCTCCGGTTTGTTTTCTCTAACTTTTTTAATAGAGTTAACAAAAGACATCAAAACCGTTTCTTTGTCATCTTGGTTTTCTTTTGTTTTTTTATTAATTTTTTGTTTTTGAGGTGTCTCAAGATGAGATTCTTCTAGAACAACAACCTCTATACCTCCAACTAAATCAGAAACAAGATTATAAAAGAAAGCACCAATTGTTGCCAAAGCTGTTTGTGTCAGCATATACACAGCAGCAAGGGATACCACACTTGTAAATAAAGTTTCTATGTTTCCAACCAATGAAGCATCTTGATCAAGAAGTGCCAATCTTCTTGCTATGTCTTCAAGGCCCTGTGGAACGCCTGCGTTAACAAGAAGGACCCATAATATTGATAGCCCTAAAACAACAGTTAGGGAAACTATAAAGTTTAAAACTAGAGTTACTTTTAAAACCGTCCAAGGATCTATTTTTCTAATTATTCTTCTTACTCTGTTTACTCTTACCATCTTTAACTCTTTATTGGAATGAAAGCTGAAACCTCTTCTTCAGAGGAGAGCTTCATTACTCTTACGCCTTGTGCAGACCTACTCATTTGTTTAATTTGCTTTACAGCACATCTTATAGCTGTTCCACCAGTACTCATAAGCATAACCTCTGTATCTTCATCAACAGAGCGTGCTCCTATTAAATTTCCCTTTGCGTCTGTAACCTTTAAGGCCTTCACTCCCATCCCCCCGCGGCCTGCTTTTCTAAATTCGTCTAATTTTGTTCTTTTTCCGTATCCTTTAGCTGTAATAAAAAGAAGGGTTTCATCTCTTGAGGTTGCGGCTCCAACTACCTTGTCTCCTTCTCTTAGTTTTATGCCCCTTACTCCCATTGCGGTTCTGCCTTGAGGTTTAAGATTTTCTTCTGCGAATCTAATTGCCTGACCTTTTTGTGAAACCAATATTACATCTTCATCTCCAGAGGTTGTTTTCACAGAAACCACCCTATCGTCATCTTTTAATTTAATTGCTTGGAGTGATTTGTAATTTGAATCGAACTCTTTAAATTTTGACTTCTTAACTGTTCCCTTTTCTGTCATTATTAAAAGAAATTTCTCGGTCTCGTAATCTCTAGTGTCAATAATTGCTTGTACTTTCTCATCTTGACCCATAGATAATACATTTTGAATTAGTGAGCCTCTTGCTGTTCTGTTAGTTTTAGGAATTTCATGTGCTTTGGCTCTATATACTTTTCCTTGATCAGTAAAAAACAGTAGGTAGGAATGTACTGAAGTGGACAGTAGGTGTTCTATGACGTCCTCATCTGAAGAAGCTGCTTTTACTCCCTTTCCTCCCCTTCCTTGCTTTTTGTAAGAAGTAGAAGGAACTGACTTTACATACCCGTTAGATGAAACTGAAACAATAATTTCCTCATCTTCAATAAGGTCTTCTATCGAAACCTCTCCAACATCGGGAACAATTCTTGACCTTCTTTCGTCACCAAATTTTTCAGTTATTGCTTCTAGTTCTTCTATTAGTATCTTGTCTTGCTTAGCTCGACTTTTTAAGATAGCTCCGAGGTCTTTGATGGTTTCTTTTAACTCTTTCTTTTCTTCTTCAAGTTTTTCCATTTCAAGAGCAGTTAATCTTCTAAGCGGCATGTCTAGAATGTGAGAAGCTTGTATTTCAGAAAGCTTAAATTTAGTCATAAGTGATTTTCTTGCAGTGTCTACGTCTTTTGATGATTTTATAACCTTTATTATTTGATCAATCTTGTTTAGTGCAAGGAGAAGTCCTTCAACTATATGTAGTCTGCTTTCTGCTTTTTGAAGTCTGTATTTTGTCCTTCTTTGAATTACATCAATTTGGTGGTCTATATAATAATTTATTAGTTCTGGAACTGATAAAACCTTTGGAACACCTTCAACTAAAGCTACAGAGTTAACTGAAAAGGTGTCCTGAAGTTGTGTCTGCTTGAAAAGTTGATTTAATACAACCTGTGGTACAGCATCTCTTTTGAGCTCAACAACTAGTCGGGTCCCGTTTCTATCACTGCTTTCGTTTCTTAAGTCTGAAATTCCAACAAGTTTTTTGTCTTGAACTAATGTAGCAATTTTTTCCATAATCCTGTCTGTAGACGCTTGGTAAGGAAGTTCTTTAACCACTATCGCAGACCTTCCTCTACCTAGTTCCTCTACATCAGCAACAGCTCTTATTTTTATAGACCCTCGACCTTTTAGTATTGCGTCTTTTATTGTCGGTGTGTCTACAACAAGACCTCCTGTGGGAAAGTCTGGTCCTTTAATAATTTTTAGATAATCCCTAGGTTTAACATCTTTGTTTGAAACTGTGAATTTTACAGCTTCAGTAATTTCTCTCAGATTATAAGGGGGCATATTTGTGGCCATAGCAACTGCGATTCCCTCAGCACCGTTAACAAGCAAGTTTGGAAACCTAGCAGGTAAGACTTTAGGCTCAGAGGTTTCTCCAGAATAGTTTGGTTCAAAGTTAACAGTGTCCTCATCTATTCCATCAAGAAGCTGGGAAGATAAAGAAGACATTCTAGACTCTGTGTATCTCATTGCGGCAGGGGGGTCGTCTGGGGTTCCAAAGTTTCCCTGTGGCTCAATTAACGGATATCTCGTACTAAAGTTTTGGCCAAGTCGGACTAGGGTTCCGTAGATAGCATCATTACCATGTGGGTGATAATTACCCATTACGTCACCAACAACCTTTGAACATTTTCTGAATGGTCCAGTAGGCCTTATTCCCGTTTCATACATTGAATATAGTATTCTTCTCTGAACCGGTTTTAAACCATCCTTTACGTCTGGAAGTGCCCTTGAGACAATAACAGACATTGCGTAATCTAAAAATGATTTTGATATTTCGTCTTCAACAGCAATGGTTCCGTTATTTGGGTTTTCTACAGGTTTCTCCACCTGTGTTGAGCTTGTTTGTTTTTTCTTTGGTGTTGGTTTTTTTGTAGCTGCTTTTTTCTTTGGTGTTGGTTTTTTATTTGGCATTATACGTCCAAAAACCTTACGTCTTTTGCGTTCTTTTCTATAAATTGTTTTCTTTTCGAAACATCATTTCCCATAAGTATTTCGAACATATCTGATGCCTTGGCCATAGCGCCCTTTGCGTCTGCAAGTGTTACTTTTATTAGTGTCCTTGTTTCTGGATTCATTGCAGTTTCCCAAAGTTCTCCAGCATTCATTTCTCCTAGGCCTTTAAATCTGCTTGTGTCGAATTTTTTATTCTTGTTTTCTTTTTTAAACTTTGTTAAAGCCTCGTCGTCTTTTAAGTATGTTATTCCAGAAGAAGCTTTTAATCTATAAAGGGGTGGTTCTGATATCCAAACCTTTCCTCCTGTGATCAAGCCGGGCATAAATTTAAAAAAGAAGGTTAATAAAAGTGTTCGTATATGTGCTCCGTCAACATCTGCATCAGTAAGAAAAATAATTTTATCGTACCTTGATTCGTCTCCATTAAATTGGGTTTTAATGCCTGTACCAATGGCCTTTATTAAAGCACTTATTTCTTCATTTTGAAGAGCTCTGTTTTCTGTAACTTTTTGAACGTTTATAATTTTTCCCCTAATAGGAAGAATCGCTTGCACCCTAGAATCTCTAGCTTGTTTTGCCGGACCCGCGGCAGAGTCTCCCTCAACAATAAACAACTCGCTTTCAGTTGGGTCTGTTGATGAGCAATCAGCAAGTTTTCCAGGAAGGCCTGATGTTTCTAAAATGCTTTTTCTTTTGGTTAGTTCTCTAGCTTTTTTTGCACTCATCCTTGCTTTTGCGGCAAGAGCACACCTTTCTACGATTGCTCTCCCATCTTTTGTGTTTTTAGAAAGCCACTTTGGAAATTCTTCATTAATAAGAACCTGGACACGTGATTTCATTTCTGTATTTCCAAGTTTTGTTTTTGTTTGGCCTTCAAACTGTGGCTCCTTAACTCGTACTGAAACAACACCTGTCATTCCCTCTCTGATATCATCTCCAGTCAAAGATATGTCTGAGTGTAAATTTCTTTTTTTTGCAAAATCATTTATTGCTTTTGTTACTGCTGTTCTAAGTCCCTCTTCGTGGGTTCCGCCTTCGAGTGTGTGTATATTGTTTGCGAAGCTTTTAACAGTTACATCGTCTTCATTTTTCCACTGAAGGGCGACTTCTATTTCTGAATCTTTTGTCTGGTCTGAAAAAGAAATGATTTTGCTGTGTAGGGTTTCAAAACCTTCATTTAAATATTCAACAAAATCTACAAGACCTCCTTTGTAGTGGTACTCCTCTTTTGTAGGTGGTTTTACTCTATTGTCAGTTAGAATTATTTTTAATCCTTTATTTAAAAATGCGGTTTGACGGAGTCTTTCAGCAACAATTTCGTAATCATATGTCTGGGTCTCGTCAAATATTTCCGGATCAGCAAGAAAATTGACTTTAGTTCCTGTTTTTTTTGAAACTTTCCCTCTTTTAATTTTTGATTTTGGTTTACCAAGATCAAACTCTTGGTTCCAAAAGTGGCCGTCTCTCTGAACCTGGACTTTTACAAAGGTTGAAAGTGCATTAACAACAGATATTCCAACACCGTGTAAACCTCCACTTACTGTGTAGGCGCCAGATTCAAACTTACCTCCAGCATGAAGGGTTGTAAGCACTGTGGTTAAAGCAGAAATTTTTGTTTTTGGATGTGGTTTAACCGGAATACCGCTACCGTCGTCTTCTACAGTAACAGATCCGTTCTTTTCTAAAGACACTGTTATTTTTGAACACCTGCCGGCCATTGCTTCGTCTACGGAGTTGTCGACTACCTCCCAGACTAAATGATGTAAGCCGTTTGGACCTGTTGATCCTATATACATGGCTGGTCTTTTTCTAACCGCCTCAAGACCCTCAAGAATTTTTATATCTTTTGAATCATAACTATTTGAATCTTTTTTAGACACGAACTATCTCCAAGATACGCTTCTTTTTGTTTACTTTACAGCCCCTGCTGAACTCCTATTTTAGTAGATTTACCAACTATTGCTTGTCATTAAACATTTGAATTTTTAGTGCTTTAAGCTTTATTTTGGTGTGTTTTTCAATGTTTAATATTATTTTCTGCTCTTCTAGTTCTAATAAATTTTTTAACCTGTTGTTTTGAACATATACAATAAAAACATCTCCCAACACGGGTCCTGGGGTAATGTCTTGTGACCAGGAAAAGTTGCTTTTCTTTATATAGCTTTCTATTTTTTTGGATTTGGAAAAATCTATACCTGAATCATTTGGGTTAATTCTTGTGGGTTCTTTAATAACCACTTTTACTGGTTGGTTCTTACTGGCATTAAGAGATATTTATATTTCTCTTCTTCCCCCTGTATCACGGCTGGTTTGTCATTACCGGAAAATCTTAAATAAACTTTACTGCCCTCTAAAACCTCGACTCCTTGTATGAGGTAGTTTGGATTAAAGGATATTTCAAAACCAGAAACGTCTCCAACATCAAGTCCAAGAATACTAATGTCAACTTTTTCAACACCGCCCCCAATGTCTTTGTTTATTGAGTAAATGTGTAGGGTTTTTTCATCTATTACTTTTAAAGTTACGGGTATAAAACCTTCCGCTACAACCGTTGAACGATCAAGCGAATCTAGTATTGTTTTTTTATCTACCTCTAGGGAAAAAAGGTTTTCTTTTGGAAAGAGTGCTTTGTACTCGGGAAACTTCCCCTCTAGTTTTCTAACAGACGTGTAGTACCTTTCATTGTAAAAGTGCAACTCCCTTTCTGTTGAGTTTATGTTTATTTCCTCTTCTTCTTCAAACAGCTTGATGGTTTCGTTTAATGATCTAAATGAAACTATTCCTGCGTCGTTTATGGGTAGGTCTGATACTGTTGTTGTTGCCAGTCTGTAACTGTCTGTGGAAACCAGGTTTGTCTCACTTTCTTCATTGTCGAAATAAACACCTGTAAGTACGGGTTTTCCGCCTTCTGGGGATGCTGCTATTCCAACCTTTTTAAGTGCGTTAAACAGTTGGAGAGTTTTTAGTTTTTGACTTGTTTCTGTGTCATATGGTTCTTCTAAGAGGCTTTTTGGGTAGGTTAGGTGATCTAGTTTTCTTAGTTTGTATTCTGTTTTCTTTGTTTCTATTTTTACTTCGTTACCTAAATCAGAAAAAACAACGTCTCCGACAGGGAGTTTTCTAACCACCTCTGAAAAAACTCTAGAGTTTATAAGGCTCTCACCCTCAACCTCAACTTCAACAGGAAACCTTGCCTTGATAACTAAATCCAGGTCGGTTCCTATTAATTCACAATAGTTATTATTAGCTCGAAGATAGATACCCTGCAGAGAGGGGTTGGAAGGTTTAATGTCTACAGCTCTAGAAACAGAAAGTACAAACTCTTTTATTTCTTTACTTGTTGTTTTAAATTTCAATATATTCCTTTATAGATATAACAATAATAAAGCTGTTAAAAATGTTTAAAAAAAACTTTTCCATTGAGAAACTAAGATTAGTGCTGTTTAAAGTTATAAACATTTCACACACCAGAAAAACTTAACGAGCTGTTTTCTATTTTATTGTTGAAAATGTTTATTTCTCTCTTAAAAGAGTGCGAGGCCTCAACTTTTTTAATAGAAGACAAAACAGTTGAATGAGATCTGTTTCCAACATAAAGACCTATTTGATTAAGAGAGTATTCCGTATGTTTTCTCATTAGGTATATAAAAAGATGACGAGCGTTGCTGACTTGCTCACTTCTGTTTTTAGACAAAACCAACCTTTCATCAACCTGATAGACGCTGGAACAATAGCCTAAAATAAACTCTGGAGTCAGTTCCATTATTTTGTTTTCAGAATACATTGAAACAAGTTCTGCCACATATTTTGAATTACCTACACCGGTTTGTTTGTTTATTATTAAATTATTAACAACACCATTTATCTCTCTAAAACTTTGGAAATCAAGGGAGAGGAGTAGGTCAAAGTCTTTTTTAGAAATTAAATTATTATCAAAGTCTTTATTGTTGTTCTTAAGAACCTCTAAAAATATTTTTTTATCCGGCTTTTCAATGTCTGTTACCAAGCCGTTTAAAACCCTTGAAATTAACCTTTCCGGAAAACCTTTTAGCGCTTGTGGTTTTTGATCAGAAGCAAGAACCACAGCTTTGGAGTTGTTAAGAAAGTAGTTAATAGTATGAAAAAGCTCCTCCGAAACCCCCTTTTTGCCAATAAAAAATTGAATATCATCAATTAATAGAACATCAACAGACCTAATTTTATTTTTAAAGATATCAATGTCGTTGTTTTTAATTCCAGAGATATATGATTCTAGAAACGACTCAGAATCAATATAAAAAGAAGAAAAACAGGACTTAGATATTGTTTTTAGAAGCTGTGTTTTACCAACACCCGGCTTTCCATAAACAAAAAGGGGGTTAAACCTTTCACCAGGAGCTGTAACAACATTTTTAGCAGCGGTCACAGCTAGGTTGTTACAGTTTCCAACAAAAAGCTCATCAAAAAAACTTAAATCATATGAAGGTCTGGGAGACTCTTTTTGTTTAACAGGCTCTTCTTTCACTTCGATATATGATGTTTTATCAACATAAGAAGAAAAGGAGTTATCAATAACAAAAACACAATCAGACCCACCTACAACTCTTTTGAAAACAGAAGCAATATTTTTTAAAAGCTTTTTTTCTATAGAAGATTTTACAAATTCCGAACCAACAACAATATTTAACTCTTTTTTATTTAAAAGCTCGAACCTAAGTTGATCTAACCAGTATTTATCCGTTTTATTGGCAATACTTTTATTTAATTCAGAATTAAATTCTATTAAAAGCCCACTCAGGTTTTTATCATTCTCCATAATCAGATTTAAATTTACTCCACCCTTAAAAAAAAACATAGAGTGTTAAAAACAAATTAAAAATGACAGAATTGTTGAAAACTAGTAAAAAACCCAGTAAACAGTGGTTTTAAACAGTAGTTAGAAATCAGAAACCCTTTGTTTAAGAAGTGTTATTTATTACTAGTTAGTTTGTTTATCGCGAACATAACTTACTTTTCGCGAACTTAATAAAATAAATTATTTTTTGCTTTGTTTAATTACTTCAATCATTTATTCTCTTAATCAGGTAAAAAATGAAAAGAACATATCAACCTAGTAATAGAAAAAGAAGCAGAAAACACGGTTTTAGATCAAGAATGCGAACCAGAGCTGGTCGCGAAATTCTTAAAAGAAGAAGAAAAAAAGGTCGTAAAATTTTATCTGCCTAGGTTAGCTCATGAAGTTTAGAGCACTTAATAAAAAAATTCATTTTGAAAACCTAAAAAAAGAAGAATTTTGTTTTGCCGCTAAAGATTTAAGAATCTTTGTTAAAGAGAATGATATAAAAACTTCTAGGCTTGGAATAAGCATTTCAAGCAAACAGAGTAATGCGGTTGGCAGAAATAAGTTTAAGAGAAGGACAAGGGAAGCCGTAAGGGGCTTGAAAGAAAATAAAAATTTAGACATATTAGTACTTGGAAACAAAGAATCATCAAATCTTTCTTCAAGAGAACTATTAAATATTTTTAAAAAACACCCCTTACTGTTAGAAAATGAAAGTAATTAGTTTATTTCTACAAATAACTAGATCGTTGTTGACGTTTTTTGGCCTAGGTGGTGGAAACTGTATTTATTACCCGTCATGCACTACAGCTATTGCTGAAAAGCTCGAAAGTGATGGAATTTTAAAAACAATCCCATTAATTCTTCATAGATTAATAACTTGTAACCCAGTATATAGAAAAATTGGTAAAAATTGGCAATATTAGAACCCTTTGCTCTCGCTATAGCCTTTTTATTATCTTACATTTATGACTTTGTGGCCTCCTATGGTTTCTCCATAGCGCTACTAACTGTTGTAATTAATGTAATTATTTTTCCCCTTACTTTGAGACAAACAAGATCTACTAAAAGAATGCAAGACGCACAGTCCGACATAAAAGCTCTTCAGAAAAAACACAAAGACAATAAAGAAGAACTTAATAAAGCAATGGCAGCAATGTATAAAGAAAAAGGAATAAACCCACTTGGTTGCATACTTCCTTTAATAGTGCAGATGCCAATATGGTTTGCGCTTTTTAGGGTGTTAAGAGAACCACTAAGCTTTATTCCAAATACATCTTCACTATTTAAAGAACTTGAAAACAGCTCAAGCCTAACGTTTTTTAATATGGATCTTCAAATTCCACCGTCGGAAGTATCTGACTGGATAGACAGGGTTCCATACCTAGTACTAATTCTTTTTGTTATTCTGACAGCACTTTATCAACAACAACAAATAACAAAAAAATCAAATAATTCAAACAACCCACAAGCTCAACAAATGCAAATGATTGGAAAGGTTATGCCAATATTCTTTGGATTTATTTCATGGACCCTTCCAACCGGCTTGGTTGTTTATTTTTTAACAGGAAACATATTTCGAATAGGTCAACAAGCCTTAATAGTAAAGCTTGACGACAGAGAAGAAACAAAAAAAGAAAATACTAAAAACGAGGAAAATGAACAACAAAATGATAGCCCTGTTCAAGAAAATTCTCGAAAAAACCGCAAAAAAAGAAGGAGAAAATAATGGCCAACAATAAATGGGTAGAAGTTGAAGCAAAGTCCATTGATGATGCTATAAAAGCTGGATTAAGCGAACTAAATTTAGACGATGCCACTCAAGCAAATATTAATATTTTAAGAGAACCAGAAGGCGGAGTTTTTGGTGTGGGGGGAACAAAAGCATTAGTTAGAATCTCGGTTAGAGACAGTGGTTCCAGAAACTATAACAAAAGAAGCCAAAATAAAAGACATAATAATGGTAATGGCAACAAAAATGTTCAAAAAAAGCAATATACACCTAGAAAACCAAGGGTAGAAGCAGATAAAGATGAACAACTAAAGGTTTCAATTGACTTTTTGAAGGGTCTAGTAAAATCATTTGGATTAAAAGGCGACGTCGAGGGCACATTAGAAGATGAAAACTTGGTTGTTAAAGTAACTGGTGAACAGACAGAGGCACTCGTTGGAGATAAAGGTTTTATAATTAGGTCTTTACATGAATTAACTAGAACAGTTGTACAGCGAAAAACAGGTGCTGGAACAAGGCTGAGACTTGATGTTGCAGAATATGCAAAAAAGAGAAAAGAAGCCCTTACAATTTATGCAGAAAGACTAAGCAAACAAATTCTTGATGACAAACAAGAAGTTATGTTAGAGCCTATGAATTCAGTTGATAGGAAAACATTACATGATGCCGCTTCTACATTAAACGGTATTCGCTCATACTCAGAAGGTCGAGAGCCATACAGATCTGTAGTTTTTGCTCCTGAAGAAGAAGAATGACTTTCTCACCTCAAATACCACATTGGGGTGATGCAAATAATAAATTTTCCGAAAAACTTTATAAATATCATAGTTGGCTATTAGAAACAGGAATAAAAAACGGACTTATTAGCAATAAAGACTCTCAATTTGTTTGGGATGAATTCATTATCCACTCACTATATTTTGGAAAAATAATAAATGAACTAGATCAAACATTTGATTCGGTTTATGACCTAGGTACAGGCGGTGGAATTCCGGGAATACCTGTAGCAATAACAAATCCAAAAAATCAATTTATATTAGTTGATATAAGCGAAAGCAGGGTTTTCGAACTTCAAAGACTAAAAAATATTTTAAATTTGAACAATGTCGAAATTATGCAAAAAGATGCAAGAAGTGTAATTTCCAATAATAACCTGTACATTTCAAGATGTTACATTTCATCAAAAGATGCACTTGAATCCATTAAAAAAAACAAGAACACTGTATATATTGTTTCCTCAAGTGGAGAAAAAATAGAACATAATAAAAATATGTTTCACGTGAAACAAGAAAATTTTACGATTAATTCAACAGATATAAGACACATAGATGTTATAACTGTTAGGTGAAGATAGTAACAATTTTATGCCAAAAAGGTGGAGTTGGAAAAACAACATTTACTGTAAACTTGGGAAAAATACTATCAAATAGGGGTTTTAAAACCCTCATAATAGACACAGACCCCCAGGGAAACGTTTCTACATACTTAAACCTCAATAAGGACGAAGAAAACATAATTAATTCAACTGATTTGCTAGAAAAAAATTATGATAAAAAAATAGGCTCTTTATCAGAAAATTTATACATAATTCCGTCAAATAAATCGATATTAAAGCATAATGATGAAAAAATTATTGGAGGGCCTAAGCTAAATAGAGCTAAAGATTTTCTTGCTTCATATCATTTTGATATAGTAATTATCGACACACCCCCAACGATTAGTTCATTAACACAAGAAGCGCTTGCAGTATCCGACTACTACCTCATACCTGCAAAACCTGAGTTTTTAGCAGTAGAAGGAGTTTCTCAAGCCATGAGTTTTGCAAAAATAACAATTTCCTCAATTAAGAAAGCAGATCCAATTTTTCTGGGGGTTGTTTTAAACCAGGTAGACACTAGGCGTGCTAGCTTTAAAGATTTTGAAACTGAGTTAAAATTTTTACTTTCGGACAAAATGTTCAATTCAAAAATATCTCAATTAACTGAAATTGCCGATAGTCCGTTCTATTCTAAAACAGTATTAGATTTCAAAGAACAGAGCAGAGCAAGATTAGAATTTTTAGAATTTTCAAATGAATTTATAGAAAGGGTGGGTTTATGAAAAGGTCATTAAGCGATTTATTGCCAGATGTTGAAACTAGAGAGTTTAAAGTTGAAAATATTGATCTTACGCTAATTAAAGAAAGTACAAGCCAGGCAAGAAAAAAATTCGACAATACAAAAATTCAAGAATTAAAAAACTCCATTATGAAAAACGGAATTTTACAGCCTTTAATTATTCAAAAAACTGGCAATAACCAATACGAACTAATAGCGGGTGAAAGAAGACTTAGGGCTTCAAAAATAGCCGGTTTAAAGTTTGTACCTTGTGTTATTAAAGATGTTAGTAAAAGAGACGCAGCTGTCCTGGGTCTTGTTGAAAATATCCAGAGAAGCCAGCTTAATTCAATAGAAGAAGCTCTTGCATATAGAAATCTTAAAGAAAAACACAATCTTACAAATGAAGAGATAGGCATCTTAGTTGGAAAAAGTCGTCCCCATATTTCAAATATGCTAAGAATTTCAAATTTAAGCACTAAAGTTCAAGAGGAGCTCGTTAGCAACAGGGTAACTTTTGGACAAGTGAAACCACTTATAGTTCTTGAACACAATTTACAAGATAAGATACTTGAGGATATTGTAAAACTTGGTCTATCAAGTAGAGAGGTTGAGGAGAAAGTAAGATCTCTAAATGGATCAGATGTTGATGAGCAAAACGCACACTATAAAAAAATATTAGAGAACTCATTAGGTACAAAAGTAAATTTTATTCGTAGTAAAAACAGTACAAAAATAAGTTTTGTTTTAAAAAGTAAAGAATCTCTAGATTCGTTTATCAATAAATTGAGTTAGTTTTTGTAAATATCTTTTAGTTCATTCACTATTTTTGTAATTAACTCTTCAATATTAAATTGGTAAAAATTGCCATTAAATATCAAAGTTACTGATTTTGTCTTCTTAAGAATAGGTAGTGACTTACCCTGTGAAGTAATTTCTTTATCTAACCCAATTGTATTAGAAAGCTGTTCACCAATAATGCTTAATGAGTGCTTTCCTTTAAAATAGTTGATGCTTAAGCCAGATTCCTTAAAAGCAAACTTCAGAAATAAAGAAGGATTTAATTTATTTACATAACCAACCACATTCTCTTCGTTATTATCTTGATTGACTTCAGAAGAAAAATAGACAGAAACCCCCACTTCTGTGCAATGAGTTTTTATTTTTTGATAGAAATCATTTTGTTCTTTGTAGTTTCCAATATTATCAACATCAAAACATATAGAGATTGTGTTTGAATCTCTTTTGAATGATTTCACTGCTTCATTTAGGGATGTCCCCAGATTTGGCCTTAAAAGCTTTCTAATTTCGATGGAAGTATACATCCCCACAACTCCATCTACAGAAAGACCACGATTTTCTTGAAATTGCTTAACAGAAACTTCAAGATTACTGTTGAAGATTGAATTTATTGGATCAGAAAAGAAACCCAATCGGGATAAATATTCCTGCAGTTCTTCGACATCTGCACCATAAAGAGTGGGGCTCTGTAATTGCAGAATTCTATCTCCTAAGACGTACCCATTATTCAATAGCTCATTCCAAAGATTTTCTTTAGTTATTTCTTTTGAAAGATTTTGGTCTTCAATAAAAAGCTCAACAGTATTCAGCAGGTCATTAAGATTATCTGAGCTTTGATATCCACAAGAGTTTAGTTTTATATTTAAATCTTCAGCTTCTGTTTCAGTTAATAACTTAATATATTCAGAAAAATTCAAACTAGTGTTCAAGCCATCTCTCAGCATCTATTGCTGCTTGACAGCCTGTTCCAGCTGCAGTTATAGCTTGTCTGTATATTGAATCTGCAACATCCCCAGCGGCAAAAACACCCGGAACAGAGGTGCTTGTTTCTGTAGTAAAGCCAGTTTTAATATACCCTTTATCATCAAGTTCGATAAAACCATCTAAAAAACCAACATTTGGATCGTGTCCTATTGCAACAAAGACCCCATCAAGATTTAACTCTTTTTCAGAACTATTGATTGTATCTTTAATCAAAATAGAAGACACAGCTCCCTCACCATTAATCTTTTCAACCGTACTATTCCATACAACTTCTATTTTTTCATGATTTAAAACCCTATCTTGCATAATTTGACTAGCTCTAAATTGATCTCTCCTATGAATGACGTAAACTTTATTTGCAAACTTAGTTAGAAATAGAGCCTCTTCCATTGCGGAGTCTCCACCACCGATAACAGCCACTTCTTTCTCTTTGAAAAAGAAGCCGTCACAAGTAGCACATGCAGAAACTCCATATCCTTGAAGTTCTTTTTCTCCATCAACCCCCAACCACCTAGCAGATGCACCAGAGGCAATAATTACTGTTTTAAACTCATACTCTCCTTTAGAACTTTTTAATTTAAAACCGCCATCTATATTCTCAATAGTGTCAATGATTTCTGTTTTTATTGTTGTTCCAAATCTCTCTGCTTGACCTTTAAATACTTGCATGAGTTCAGGACCCATGATTCCATCAACAAATCCTGGATAGTTTTCTACGTCGGTAGTAAGCATAAGTTGTCCACCAGATTCTAAACCTTCGAAAAGAATGGGTTGTAGATTAGCTCTTCCAGCATATATTCCTGCTGTATATCCAGCAGGTCCTGAACCAATTATTGCTACATCATCCATTGCTTCTTCTCCAGTAGTTCCTTAAAGCCATAATTAAGAAGAGTAGTCCTATTGAGGCAAAAGCAAAGCCAGTAGGATTTATTCCCAACAACAGACCAATCCCTTGCATAATTTTAATGATTCCTATAAATAGAAAAATAAGTGCCAAGATCAAAAGAACCACAAGTAAAAAACCAACAGATGCAAAGCCCGTTATTCTTTTTACTGGTTTTACAATAAGTCTTTTAATTGTTTCAATTAAACTTTCAACCGATTCAACAAAACTGTCTTCTTGTTCCATATTGTTTATAATAAGCGACCTAAAATTATTAATGAAGTTCTAAATTAAACTAGCTTGAACTAAAAATTACATAATTAGTATTTGTTAATTTAAAGCCTTTTTTAAGATAAAGATTTTGTGCTGCAGTGTTGTTGGGCTGTGTATTAAGCCTAATGTTGACAAACTTCTTACTCTTTGCAAAGTTTACTACAGCGTTTAAAAGTGAAGATCCATAACCACTATTTTGATAATCTTTTGATATTCCAAATCTTTGTAAAAATGAAAAACTTCTAGTTGATCCTAAAATTGCATACCCAATCAACTCTTTATCAACATACTTTTTAAAAAGATAATTACGATTACAGCTTTCAATTGTTTCACTAAATCCAGCTTTTGAATTACGCCAGTACGCATCAAAAATACGTTGGTCTAGGGGTAGTAAACCATCTATGGAGTTTTGATTAAAATCTTCTACATGAAAACTCTCTGTTTCTTGATATTTGTATTTTCGTAAATCAAACGAAAGAACATTTAACCTACTTGACTCTATCCAACCAGATGACAACCATTGTCCAGACATATTTTCTTGAACCATAGCTGAGTGAAATTCTATATTATTTTCTAAACCAATAGATTTTATTTTTCTTAATAGTGGCTTACCACCGTATATTTTTTCAAAGTAAATTAAGGATGAATAGTCATTCCACTTCCGAGTGTTATAGGAACCAATTAAAAGACGATGTCGTTGTTTATCATTTGTTAAATACATAACTGAGTATCTTTTTATCTTCTTCATGGGTCAACATACTTAAAGCATCTTCATAATTAACTAAAGCAACTTCTAGAATTTCATCATCTGGTTCATTTTCAAATGGTTTTACAACACCCATCTCATAAAACCACACGGTCTTATTTACCCTTTCACCACGTAAATTAACTTCATATCGTGATTCGGCAATTGGTTTTTCCTTTTTTAGTTCTACTACAAAACCAGTCTCTTCAAATACTTCACGTAGAGCTGCGACCGAGGGCGATTCACCCTCTTCTAGATGGCCCTTTGGATAGCCCCACCAACTTTTTTGATCACCAGAAGAATCCCCTTTTTTATTTTTAACAATTAAAATTTTTTCATCAATTAGAACAATTCCTCCAGCTGCAAAGTCTACTTTCAAATTCATATTTATATTGCTCTCCACTTCTTCTAAGCTATCAATATGGTACCAAGAACATTATTAGAGTTGATAAATAATAATCAATATTTAAAAACTATCTCTGATATTTATTCTTCAAATGATTTTGAATTTTATTTAGTAGGAGGAGCAGTAAGGGATGGGATTTTAGGGATTCCAACTTCAGATTTTGATTTTACGACTAATGCTTCCCCAGATGAATCTATAAAATTATTGAATAGCAGTGGTTATAAAACTACAGAAGTAGGAAAAGCATTTGGAACTATCGAACTCCAAATAGAAAATAATTCATTACACATTACTACCTATAGAGAAGATACTTATGAAAAAGCGTCAAGAAATCCATCTATTGAATCAGTTTCTGACCTAGCCTTAGACCTATCTAGAAGAGACTTCACTATTAATGCTATTGCTTTTTCACTTACAGACAACACAATAGTTGACCCCCACGGAGGTATAAAAGATCTCTCAAACGGAACGATAACAACACCCGACAATCCAGTTATATCCTTTTCTGACGACCCATTACGTATGTTGAGATTGTGTCGGTTTGTTAGTTCGCATGGCTTTGCTCCTGATGATGAAACATATAATGCAATGAGGGAAAATGTTGAGAGGATAAAGATTGTTTCAAAGGAAAGAATTAGAGATGAATTTTCAAAACTTCTTACAGGAAAAAACCCATCAAATGGCATAAGGGTGTTTGTAGAAAGTGGGTTAAGTACATTTACAATACCAGAAATAGATGAACTTAAAATGGAGATTGATCCTAAACACCACCATAAAGATGTTTACGAACACACACTAACTGTTGTTGATGGAGTTTCTCCTAACCTAGTTTCTCGTCTAGGAGCTTTATTCCACGATATTGCCAAACCAAAAACCAGGGGCATTGAAAATGGCAAAGTACACTTCAGACACCATGAAGTTGTTGGAGCAAAAATGACTAAGAGAATTTTAAAAGATTTAAAATATGATAAAAAAACAATAAAAGATGTAGCGTTATTAGTTGAACTGCACCTAAGGCCTCACACGTTCAAAATGGGATGGACAGACTCGGCAGTAAGAAGATATATAGTTGATTCCGGAAATGTTCTTAAAGAATTAAACAATCTTGTTAGAGCTGATGTAACCACAAAGAATAAAAACAAAGCAAAAGAGATTTATGATAATTTAGATGAAATGGAAAGAAGAATTAGCGAGGTTCTAGAAAAAGAAGAAATGTCAAAGATGAGACCTCCAATAACAGGAAATGAAATTATGGAAATTTTTAATATTGAACCAGGTCCAAAAGTGGGAATAATAATGAAAGCTTTGTATGAACAAAGAATTAACGATGGTGAGGTTAGTAAAGAAGAAGCAGTAAACCTTGCAAAAGAGATTTATAAAAATTTATGATTGTATAAATATACAAAAAAATGTATATTTATAAATATGACTAAAGCAACAATTCAAAGACAAAAACTAATAGCCGACTTTATTGATACGGGAAAAGTCTCATCTCAGAACCAATTAAAAGGCATGTTGAAAAAAAATGAAATAGTAATTACACAAGCTACACTGTCAAGAGACTTGAGTGAACTAGGTGCTGTAAAAAAGAGACTCAGTAACGGAAGGCTTGTTTACCTCCTACCAAAAAATCAAGATAACAGTGCTCAATTTAAGATTGCTAAAAAAGCTTTACAAGACTTTGTAGTTAGTGTTGAAGCAGTTTCCAATCAGGTTATTGTCAAGACAACAACTGCTGCCGCACAGGTTATCGCTGAGTCAATAGACAACCTATATATAGAAGATGTGATAGCTTCACTTGCAGGCGATAATATAGTTCTGATAATTACTCCAAACGAAAACAAAGCAAAAGAAGTTGCTGAAATTATTGATAATAATCTTCAGTAAACAATGCTCATATTTTCCAACTATTCAAAATCTTTCGAGAATATACACGTAAGCCAACCGGTTGTTGATATAAACCTAGAAGACACGAATAAACTTATTGTAAGGTACCCCAAATTCAAAAGAATAACTCACCTAATTCTTTCATTTGATGCTGAAAATTTATTTTTGAACTCTAAAAGTGCCTATGGGTACTCTTTTAATTTTGAAGAAGTCTTAGGCAATATTGAAAACCAGACTCAGAATGGATATTTTGTTGTTGGAGTAACTTCAAATAAAAGTAGAAAAAAGCAATACAACCCATATCCAAGAACGCAAAATATAAATCATGCTGTAGAACATTTAAACTCATTGATAAACATTTACCTACCTTCGATACTTTCTGATTACGATGTTGACATTAATTCCGTCAAAAAGATCGTGATGGGAGCATCTATGGGAGGCTTGATGTCATTAAAAACCTCAATTTTGTTTCCCTATTTTGACAATGTCTTTTCTTTTTCCCCCGCATTCTGGTTTGGTTTTCCTGATTTTATAAATGATTTAAACAATTTAAATAAAAATTTATTTTGCAACCTTTCTGTTGGTACCAATGAGGGTGGAGTTTTTGGCGATAGCGTAAGCAATATATTTCCTTCCGAATGGAATCTTGATTTTTCAAATAACGATAGTTTCTATCTTTCCGGAGTTCGTGAAGTTAATAAAGCAATTCAAGCACAAAACATTAAAACTAATTTTTTAGAGATATCTGGTGGAGAACATAATGAGCACACATGGGTTAAAGTTTTAGAAAAATTTCTTAATTCTGTATAAAACACTAGCATTTTCTATAAACTCTAGATTATTCTTAATCTGTACATGAATAATTCAATTAATTCCAGACAACGCTTAGCCGATAAAATAAAGAATGGTGCTGTCTTACTCCACAGTGGGTCAATAGTTTATAGAAACAATGATACATGGTATCCATTTCGTCAAGATTCAAATTTTTACTATTTAACAGAATGGCCAGAGCCAGATGCACACGCTGTAATTCTCATTAAAGACTCAAAGCCGGAGTTGCATTTGTTTGTTCAAGATAGAAATGAGGAAATGGAGACATGGGAGGGAAAGCGTTTAGGACAATCTGGCGCAGTTGATGAATACGACGCTTCAAAAGCTTATTCATTTCAAGACTACGAAAAAATACTTCCTAACTTGCTTAGAGGGTTTAATGATATTTATTGTGACTACTCTTCAAACAACTTTGAAAAACATGATAAGAAAATTCTTACCCATGCAGTCCCCTATGATCAAAGAGGTGCTGACTTTAGCAACGCGACACTACACTCATTGCAACCATTAGTTTCAGAGCTTAGATTAATTAAAAGTGATGGAGAGATTGAGCTACTAACAAAAGCTTGTGATATAACCGTCGAAGGTCATATTCATGCAATGAAAACTACAAATACTGGAATGTATGAGTATCAAGTTGGAGCAGAGATGGAAAAGATATTTTATGACAGAGGTGCAGAAAGACTAGGCTACCCCTCAATAGTTGCCGGAGGTCATAATGCCTGCATACTTCATTACTCAACAAATAGAGATCAACTTGATGATGGAAACCTACTTCTAATTGATGCAGCAGCAGAGTATGGAATGTACTCCTCTGATGTAACCCGTACTTTTCCTATATCAGGAAAATTTACATCACCTCAAAAAGATGTATATGAAGAAGTGTTAAGGGTGCAAAATGAGGGTGTAGAAGGAGTAGTTGTGGGCAACTCCATGAAAGAAGTACACCAACAAACTATAAAAACTTTATCTGAATCATTGGTTAATTTAAAACTAGTTCCACTTGGCGTAGAAGAAACAATCTCAATGATGCATTTTTTCGAATTCTTTATGCATGGTACAGGGCACTGGCTAGGCCTTGATGTTCATGATGCTGGAAGTAACGAAGTGAATGGACAACCAAGAGCATTTGAGCATGGAATGGTTACAACTATAGAGCCAGGAATCTACGTAAGACCAACAAAGCCCGTTATAGAATTTCCTTTACTTGAACGAGATCCAAATGAAATTAGAGAACGTAGAAAAATTATGGGGATGGAGAAAGCTACAAAACTAGAAAAAGAAGAAATGATGAATGCTAAAACCGTAAAACATGAGATCCCTAAAGACCTCTTGGGTATCGGTGTGAGAATTGAAGATGATATAGTTTGTACAAACAATGGACCGATGAACCTCACAAAAAATGCTCCAAAAACAATTGAAGAAATAGAAGCAGCTACAGCTTAAAAAATGTCCTCTCCAAGATTAATTTACTCAATTTATGAAAATCGTTTACGTAATAAATTATTTAGCGAAAGCTTACCTAAACACATCGGATTAATTCATGATGGTCATAGAAGGTACGCAAGGAAAGAAGGATTACTTAGTTTTAAAGTTTCATATAAAATCGGCATGACAAGACTTAAAGAGTGTATTGGATGGTGTGATGAAGTAGGGATTAATTACATCACAAGTTGGCTTTTATCAAGAGAAAACTTATCTAGACCAGCAGAAGAACTTGAACCATATTTTCAAGTGCTCAATGAACTCTTTGAAGAGTTGTTAATTGATGATGTAGTTGATAACTTTAAAATTGAATTTATTGGATCCACAGACCTTTTACCGGATTTTTTACAAGAAACTATTAAACAGCTCAAAGAAGTTAGGGGTGGAGGACAAAAAACTTTAACAATTGCTTTGGGTTATGGAGGTCGACAAGAAATTCTAGATGCCATTAAGGGATTGATTGATCAAAATAGAAAAGATCACAATGATTTTGATGAATTAATTGAGAACGTAACAGATGAACAATTACGAAAACATTTATACTCTCCTGAAACTCCAGATATTGATTTAATTATTAGAACAAGTGGAGAGTCAAGGTTGTCAGGGTTTTTATTATGGCAAAGTGCTTACTCTGAGGTGATTTTTCAAGATGTTTACTGGCCAGAATTTAGAAAAATAGATTTTCTTCGTTGCCTGAGAGAATACTCCCAAAGAGAACGTCGCTTCGGTCAATAAAATTATTTATGTTAAACTAATTCAACTATGCAAGAATTTTTATCTTCTACAAACTTCACAACTATTTTCATATCTCTAATAGCTATTAAGTTTTTGCTTGAGACATATTTGAAAATCAGAAACCTTAAATCTATTGAATTAAACAAAAACGCTATTCCTGAAAGGTTTGTAAGTGAAGTTACTGAGGAAGAGTACAAGAAATCAATAGATTACAATATTGATCGAATTAGATTTCAAATCTTTACAGCTCTCTTTGGTACTGTTGTGTTGATAATTTTTACTTTAGGGGGATTGTTTAATTTTCTCAGTGAAATAGTGGTCTCTACAACTTCATCAGAGGTTCTCGGAGCAGTTTTACTAGGACTTTTATTGTTGGTAGTTGAGCAAGTGATTTCACTTCCAATATCTATATACTCAACATTCGTTATAGAGGAAAGACACGGCTTCAACAAAACAACAACAAAAACATTTGTAACAGACATGTTTAAAAGTTTGTTAATTTCTGCAGCTATCTCATCAGTTATTTACGCAACTGTAATTTATATAGTCGTAAATTTAGGAGATAACTGGTGGATCTACGCATTTGGAGCTGTCTTTACCCTTCAAGCGGTTATTTTCTTCTTATATCCAGTTTTAATAATGCCACTGTTCAATAAATTTGAGCCACTTGATAATGAAGAGTTTAAAAAACCTATAGAAAAATTATTGAAAAAAGTTGATTTTAAATCAAAAGGTTTATTCGTCATGAATGCAAGTTTACGAAGCACTCACGGAAATGCTTTTTTCACTGGATTTGGAAAAAACAAGAGAATCGTGTTTTTTGATACACTGTTAAAAACGATTACTCCAGATGAAATGGAGGCAATTCTTGGTCATGAATTAGGACACTATAAGTTAGGGCACATAAGGAAAACGCTTATTAGTTCACTAGTATTTGGTTTTATTGGTTTTTACATATTAAGTGAAGTACTTAAAAGTGATAATTTCTTCCTTGACCACGGTTTAGAATCTTTAACTATATATTCCAAGTTTTTACTTTTCTACTTAGTTGCTGGTTCTTATACGTTCTTTACTAGACCGTTCACCTCAGCACTGTCTAGAAAACGAGAATTTGAAGCTGATGATTTTTCATTTCAATACACCAATGGAGAGTATATGATTTCTGGTTTATTGAAGTTGAGCAAAGACAATGCTTCTAATTTAACCCCCGACTCTTTATATAGCTCTTACTACTATTCACACCCTCCAATTGCTGAAAGAGTAGCCAGTATAGAAAATAAGTTAAAGTAAGTTATTAAGCGACGCTTAGCACAAACAATGCTTGAAGTGTTAAAGCTACTGTTATAAATAGAAATACATACTGAGTCTTATCACTTTTTTGATGTCCAAATAATTTTACTGATAAATCATGTGCTAAAACAACACTTAACATATGACCTGCAAGTGTAACAATGACCATAATTGTCCACAGAGCAATGGGTTCTAAGAAATAATTTACTTCGGGTTCCTGCACATTAAATAAATTCCATCCAAAACCAAATGGATCATTCAATCTATAAACAACAGTTTGAAACTCAAACAAAAGTAAGCTCAAATAATGTGTCACATGATATGCAAAAGCAATTGGAAGCATTGTGTGTCCAAATTTAAGAGAAATCTCGTTTAAGTTTAAATCTTCACCACTTACTCGTATAGCAAAATAGCATGCAAATCTATAGAACACTATTATCAAAAGATTCATTAATAAAAAAGCAACTGTTGAAAATGAAGTCTCATATGTTTGAGATCCAAATAATTCAAACCAAAAAGTAGTTTCCCGCAGACCGTCGTAGGTAACTGTGCCAATCATAAGCAATATAAAGTATTCCATACCTTTTAGTTGGGCAAGATTTGAGATGTTATTTAGCAGTGTTCTAAATACAGGTTTGCTATTTGTTATTCTCATTTTGCTATATAGATGATGTAGTAACAACAAGGGGTCGACTTCAATTAGGGTTTTGTTATAAAACCTCTGGACCACTGACACCACCACAAGTAAAACTAAGAAAACAATTCCTATATGTCTTGGATTTCCTGGCTTGCTCCAGACAAGCTCAAACCAGGTCAAACAAATAAATAAGAACGCAGCAGGGTAGACATTATTAGCCTCACCTTCTCTATTAACCAAAATTGATAACGGATTAAATTTTGCATATAAATCTCCAAAAAGTAAACCAAGAACTGGGACCCCGATCCACAAAAAAACCCACAAAATTAGTGGAGTTATAGATACAGTTGCAGCCTCATTATTTATTAAACCAGGGACCGTTAGCAAGGCTAAGATCAAAAATCCAAACAACTTTCCACTTGTTGATTGTTTGGTTGAAAAAAGTGTTTCTTTTGAGGTCAGAATCGATTCTTTCCAGGAAACTTTAAGAAAAACAAATGTTAAAACAACTACCAATACAGCAGCGTTTAAAACAAGATCAAATGGAATAGGTAAATCACCAACATTTATAATCCCATGCCTTAAATTTGAATTATTTAACATTTAACTACCTTAATATATGTTTTCTAATCTTAAAATCTACACTAGAATTATAAATGAAACAACAAGGGTTAAATTATGTGTATAGTTTGCAACATTACTCAAAATGACTACATTGAAACCGCATTAGCGGTAGAAAATGTTATTACTGGAAGCTATATGACGATACCCCTCACCACAACTCCTGAAAACATTCATTCATTTGAAGTTATTCAATCTATGTTATTGAATGCAAATTTAATAGCTTTAATTTTTTAGAGCTATTTGCAATTAGAACACTGATCGGTACAAAGCCCAAACATTTCAACTCTGTGGTCTGTTATTTCAAAGTTAAAGTTTTTTTGTACTTTTTCTATTTCTTTATTTAGCATTATTTCAAACTCTTCACTTAATTCAACATCGATAACTTCACCACAATCACTACAAAAAAGATGATGATGGTGTGAGTGGTCTTCTAATATAAGTTCAACAACAGTTGAATTATCAGGCGAAGTAAACTCATTAAGAATTTTTATTTTTTTTAAGTCATTTAAAACTCTATATAGTGTGGATTTTGCTACGGCTCCTTTAAGCTTAGATTGAAGTTCATCTATCGTTATAGGATTACCAAATTCTAAAAGTGCTTCGAGGACTAAAATTCTAGGATTGGTAATAGAGACACTGTGTTCGGATAGTATTTTTCTGGAGTCCTCAATCATGTTTTTTATTATACTTCTCAATTTTAAAACAGACGAAATTAATTATCATATAAACTTGACAATAAAATAAATGAGACTTATTCTCATTTACTGTTATAAATTAGAAGGAGAATTTTGAAGAATAAACCTATTTTTAAAATTGGTGTTATAGCACTCTCATTAGTGTTGATAGCTTGTTCTGGCGGAAGTGCAGAAGCAGGTTGTCCGGAAATTGATGGTAGAGAGATTAATGTTGTAGCAACAACACCAATGATTGGTGAGTTTGTTAGTCAAGTCGGTGGAGAAAATATTAACCTAACAATATTAATGCCGCCTGAAGCTAATCCTCATACGTACGAACCAGCACCA
Organism: uncultured Candidatus Actinomarina sp.; assembly: GCA_902555055.1. Taxonomy (GTDB): domain Bacteria; phylum Actinomycetota; class Acidimicrobiia; order Actinomarinales; family Actinomarinaceae; genus Actinomarina. The sequence goes on along the minus strand of CACDQN010000001.1, from coordinate 4,933 downwards.
CAAGATGCTGGAAAAATAGCAGACGCTGATCTAGTTTTTTATACAGGGTTAATGTATGAACCAGCAGCTTTAATTGAGTTGCTAGAAAATTCAGTATGTGGCTCGGAGGCTTTGGCAGAAGTGGGTGAAAGTGTTTTTCCAATTGAGTTCAAAGAAGGTGGTCACGATGATCACGATGACCATGGTGAAAAAGGACATGATGACCACGACGAAGAAGGACATGATGACCACGACGAAGAAGGACATGATGACCACGACGAAGAAGGACATGATGACCATGATGAAGAAGGACATGATGACCACGATGGACATGAAGGTCATGGCCACGGTGCATATGATCCTCACTTTTGGTTCGATCCAAACAGAGTTGCTTATGCAGCAGAGTTTATTGAGTCAAAATTAGTCAATTTTGATCCAAGTAATGCATCTGATTATGAAGCAGCAGGCAAAGCTTATGTGACCGAATTAAAAGGGTTAGTTAGTCAAGTATCTGAACTAATTTCATCTGTGCCTTCACAAAATAGAAAGCTCATAACTACACATGAGTCTTTAGGTTATTTGGAAGCTAAATTTGGTCTTGAAGTGCTGTCAACAATTATTCCTGATTTAGATTCTTCAAACGAGATTTCACCATCACAACTTGTTGGTGTAATTGATGTAATTGAAGACAATAATGTAAAGGTAATCTTTATTGAGGCAGAGGCCCCATCTGTTTACGCCGAAACAATTGTCGCTGAGACAGGAATAAAAGCCGTAGAAGGCTTGTGGGTAGAAACCTTAAGGCCTGGTCAAACTTACCCAGAGTTTTTAATGACTGCTGTTGAATTAATTGTGGAGAATCTAACAAATACTGATTAAGTTAGTTGTAGATAACTTTAGCTACCCGTAAAAAAGGTATCACAATGAAGACAACAGAAGATAAATTATTAGATGACACAGCAATCATCGTTTCAGATGGTTGCTGTGTTCAACTAGGTACAACACCTGCATTAGATGATGTGACTTTTCGTATAAATAAAGGTAAAAAAGTTGCAGTAGTTGGCCCCAATGGTGGAGGCAAATCAACCTTGTTTAACGCAATGGCGGGGTTAGTTCCTATAGTTAACGGGTCACTGAAAATCAATGGATTAAGCCCTCTAGAGGCAAAGGGATCCATTAGCTATGTTCCCCAAAGAGATTTAATAAATCGAAATTTTCCACTTTCAGTCAAACAGGTTGTAGAGATGGGATTGATTAGTAAGAAATCATTGAATCTTTTTTCAAGAAATAAAATAAACTCAAAGATTAAGGAAGCTCTTGAAAATGTTGGTCTTCCTGAAAAAATCAATGAAAACATTAATAACCTATCGGGTGGACAATTTCAGAGAGTATTAATCGCAAGAGGACTTGCACAAGACGCAGATATTCTTTTATTAGATGAAGCATTCAGCGCTGTTGATGTAGGAGCCCAAGAAGATATTATGAGTCTAATAAGTGATATCAATCTTGATGGCAAGACAATTCTTGTCGCCACACATGACTTAAACAATCTAGAAGATAAATTTGATGAGGTTCTGTGTCTCAATAGACATTGCTGTGCATACGGAGATCCATCAGAAGTATTAACAAAAGAAGTCATTGAGGAGATGTATGGCTCACATTATGATATGTTCAAATACCATACCTCAGAAAGTCATAGGCAAAACGATGATTGAGATTTTAATGGAGCCCTTCAAATATGAATTTATGGTTCGTTCAACCATCACAGCCATAGCTTCAGGAACTATGCTTTCAATCCTTGGGCCTTTTGCGATAAATAGAAATATGGGCTTTATGGCTGATGCAATGGCTCATGCAACCTTACCAATTATTGCAATAGGTGTTTTTCTAGGATTTAGTATTTCTGAATTAGGCGTTCCAGCGGCTATTTTGATTGCTTTTTTCCTAGGATATATTATTAAAAATTCAAATGTTGGTGAAGATACTGCAATAGGTATTATTTTCTCTTCTTTTTTTGCCCTTGGCTTTGTTTTAATATCAATACTTAATGTAACTATTAATTTAGAAGATTTACTTTTTGGTCAAATATTAGCTGTTAGTAGATTCGATGTTTACATAGTTGTCTCAATGTGTATCGCTGTAGTTTTTCTTATAGTACTCTTTTTCAAGCAATTGCTGTTTTATTCTTTTGATCCTATTGGTGCTGAAGTTAAGGGTTTAAATACAAATTTTTTAAATTATTTATTCCTTGTTGTTTTATCAGTAGCAATTGTTGCTTCTCTTCAAACAGTAGGAATTATTCTGGTCTTAAGTATGCTTCTGATACCCGCAGCTGCATCAAAACAAATAACAGACAATTTTGTCTCTTCAATCTATATAAGTATTATTTTTGGAATAATTTCTTCATTTTCCGGGCTATATTTATCCTATTTTTACAATCTGCCTTCAGGTCCAACAATGTCGTTAGTTGCAACTGGTATATTTATAGTTTGTTTTTTTGTGAGTAAACTAAAAAAAGTAAAAATTCAATAAATCAATGTATTCAATTTGGCTTCAAAGCTCCAAACACAATAAAGAAATCTATGACTTGATTAAAAGGTTCGCAAAAGAGGAAGGAAAAGACTCTTTTTTTCCACATGTAACCTTAGTCACAAAAATTTCTACATATGAAAAAGCAATTAAGACTTTAAAACTGCTTTCTAATGAAAAATGTAATATTAACTTTGACAAAATATCCAGAGGAGATACCTATTTTCAAAGACTATATCTTGAATCATCAAACAATACTTATTTTTTTAATTCTGTTTCAAAAATAGAAGGTTGGCCAAGTCTTTGGGTACCACATCTTTCACTGTGCTACGGGGATGAGTTACCCAAATCTTTTGATCTGGGGGAGCTTAATGAACTCATCCCGATAACAGTTTCTTTTGACCTACTGTCTCTTTACAAGACAGGACCAAAAGCTTCAGAATGGAAGGAGATAACCACCCAATCTCTGCATTAGTACCAACGTATAAAGTAAAACTCTTGAGGGTTTGGCCCGGGATTCAATTTCAGTGACAATTTCAAATAAAAAAACCGGGCGGTGCCCGGTTCAACCAAATAACAAAAACTGAGCACCTACATATGTAGAGTCCACCAGTTCCAGTTATTAACTTTGTACATAAGACAATATAAACAAATTTGAATTAGGAAGTAAAGTTAGATATGTAAAAATTTTGTTAACTGATTTTTATCAAGTAACAGTATTTTTTAGTGCATCCTAATATTGAATTCATGAACGTAATAATTAGTGCTAATAACTTAACAAAAATATATGGAGAAAAAGAAACTAGCGTTACCGCTCTTGACAATATCAATATAAATTTTAACGAAATGCAATTTACAGCAATAATGGGACCTTCTGGATCTGGAAAGTCAACCTTACTACACTGCTTGGCTGGCTTAGATAGACCTTCATCTGGTCAGATTTATTTGAAAGATAGTGACATATCAAAGTTGAACGATAAACAGTTAACAAAAATTAGAAGAGATAGTTTCGGATTTGTCTTTCAAGCTTTTAACCTAATTCCAACTCTCACAGCAGAAGAAAACATTACACTACCAGCATCTATTGCTGGAAAAAAACCTGATATGGAGTGGGTAAAAAAGGTTGTTGATACTGTTGATATTAGTGATAGATTAACACACAGACCAAATGAACTATCCGGTGGACAGCAACAAAGAGTTGCCGCTGCAAGAGCTATGGCTACAAAGCCAGAAGTTATATTTGCTGATGAACCTTCTGGAAATCTTGATTCGAAGTCCAGTAAAGAACTTCTAGTATTTATGAAGTCAGTTGTTGAGGAGCTCAATCAGACAATTATTATGGTAACTCACGATCCCTATGCTGCTTCGTTTGCGAACAGGGTCGTAATGTTAAAAGATGGAAAGATAGCTAGCGATTTAGAAGAGCCAACTCAAGAAGAGATTATTTCAGAGGTCACTGCTCTAAGTGACATCTAATGTTTGGATTTACTAAACGTCCCCTATTTCTGATAGCCTGGAAAAACCTTAGGACTTATCCAGTTAGAATTTTTCTAACAACATCATCAATTATTCTTGGTGTAGCTGTAATTATTGCTTCAAATATATTTTCTGAAAGTAATAAATCAGCATTTGATAATTTGTTTACTGGAATATATGAAGGTGTTGACTTAGTAGTTCAACCTATTCAAGAAGATTTTGCTCAAGGATTTAGTGGTGATGGTGGCCAAGGGCCTATTTCTTTTGAAGTAAAAAAAATACCAGATGAAAAAATTCAAGAAATACAGAATCTACCAAGTGTCAAGGCTGCCTGGGGTGAGGTTTTAGGGTACGCACAGTATATTAAATTTGGCCCCAGAAAAGACTGTCATTCCCTAGTTAAAGAATGTTCAAGAGAAACAATCTTAGTTCAGAATGGCTTTGCACCTACATTTGGAGCTGCTTGGGACAACAATCCTTATGCTGCCCAGTGGTCACTGGTTGAAGGTAAACCCCCAACCAATATTAGAGAAGTTGTTATGGACGTTCTTACTGCTGAAAATCACGATTTTGCAGTTGGAGATCAAGTAACAGTACTTGCTGGAGCAACGCCTGCAACATTTACAATTACGGGCATAGCAGAATTTGCAAATGTTGGATCTCCAGGGGGTGCAACATTTGCATTATTTGACTTCACAACAGCTCAAAAGTTATTAGATTCAAGAGGCAAAGTTGACTTAATCAATGTTGTTGTGGAAAATAATTACGATGTTAATGAAGTTAAGAATCAAATAGCAAATCTAGATAGTGAAAATCTAAATGTAATAAACGCTCAAGAAGCAGCAGCTGAACAAGCTGACTCAATTAAACAAGGTCTCGACTTTTTCAATACAATTCTAAATGTATTTGCAGGTATAGCTATATTTGTAGGGGCTTTCATTATTCAAAA